>DATCUT010000046.1:0-4933 GCA_036561785.1 Rhodanobacter sp. | reverse complement strand
GCGCTGGCTGCAGGCGCTTGGCGTGCCGGCCAGCGTTGCGGACGGACTGCCCGACTGGGCCGCGCTGAGCGCACGCGGAGCGAGCGACTGGCAGGCACTGGCCGGCATCGGCGCCGGTCGCGCGAACCAGCTGGTCGCGTTTTTCGGCTGTCCCGAGGTGCGCGTGCAAGCCGCGCGCCTGCATGCGGCTGGCGTGCAGGGTTTCTGAGTGCGAACCGAGTGGCTTTGGTAGGGCGGGCATTGCCCGCCGCCCCTGGCCGGATGCATCGGCGAAGAGCCGGCGGGCAATGCCCGCCCTACCAAAGTGGCGTGCGTCGTTGCCTGCGACTGTTTCAGCTCTTCAGTTCGCCGTCGAGGTAATACCAGCGGCCGTCCACACGCACGAAGCGGCTGGTCTCGTGCTGGCGCTGTGCGCGGCCGCCACCGAGGCGGTAGCGGGCAACGAACTCCACGAGGGCGTGACTGTCGTCGACAGTTTGCTGGCGGCGCACTTCCAGCCCCAGCCAGGTCGGCGGCGGCTGCTGCGCGGCCAGCCGCAGCGAGGCTGGCCGGCTGTCGGCATACCAGCTGGCCAGCAGGTAATCCTCGCGCTTGAGCACGTAGGCGCTGTAGCGCGAGCGCATCAGTTGTTCGGGCGTGGCGGCGATGGCGCCGTCGTGCAGCGGCCCGCAGCACTGGCTGTAACCGGCCGGGTTGCCGCAGGGGCAGGGGGTCAGTGTGTCGATCGACTTCATGCTGCCTTTGTACCCGGTTCGGCGGATTTGTGCAGGCGGGTCTCAGCCGCGCCTGCGCTGCCACACGCGGCAGCGATTGTTGGCCGGCATCGCGATGTCGGCGAGCAGGCGGAAGCCGGCGGCATCGGCCAAGGCGTCGACGGCTTCGGCATCGCGGATCGCCATGTGTGCGCCGCGCGCCTTGAGCCACAGGTCGAACGCGGCATTGCTCTCGCTGCTGTAGCGACCATGGTCGTTGAACGGGCCATAGATGATCAGGACCGCGTCGTCGGTGGCGACCGCGGGCAATTGCGCGAACAGCCGCTGCACCTCGGGCCAGGCCATGATGTGCAAGGTGTTGGCGCTGAACACGGCGTCGAACGGCCCCGGTGGCCAGGTGCCGTTGACGTCGAACTCCAGCGGCGCCGGCGTGTTCGGCAGCGCCGCTTCATCCAGCCAGGCGCGGATGCCGGGCAGGTTCTCCGCGCGATCGGAGCTTTGCCAGGTCAGCTGGGGCAGCGCCGCAGCGAAATGCACCGCGTGCTGACCGGTGCCGCTGCCGATCTCCAGCACAATCCGGCGATCGGAAAAATACTCGCGCAGCACGCCGAGGATCGGTTCGCGATTGCGCTCGCACGAAGGTGAGTGAGGTTTGACGGCCATGGTCAGGGCAACGGGAGTTGATCGCTTTCCGCATCGCGGGCGACTTCTGCTCGACGAATCATCTGCTGAACCGCGGGAACCGCATGCATCGGAACCAGGGTGACATCGGGGTGGTCGTGCGCAAAGACGCGGAACACTTCATCCGCGAAGGCCTGGCCGATGCTGGTTACCGCTTCGAAGTCGAGTACCACGGTGCGAAATCGCTCTACCCGCTGCATCAGGCGCTTGGCTTGCGAGCGCGAGATCAGGTTCTCGTCGCCGACCTTGGCCAGCCTGACCGGAACGACCGTCTTGGCGAAGGTGTAGTCGTCCGGGCCGCTGGAGTATTGGTCGAAGATCTCCTTGGCCGTCCTGGTGGTGTCGGTCCTGATTTCCATGAGCACGGTCGTGCCATGGCGGACATGGCGCATGTCGATGTCTAAAAGCAGATCGTCGCCCGCTCCATCATCATGGTCGAAGACCAGGTCGCCGGAAGCGATCTGGAAACGGTCGAACATGCGCGAAGTGAAAAACACGCCTTCGCCGGAATGGCGCCTTGGATCGGTGGTCAGCTTTCCCTTTGAAAGCTCAAGCAGTGCCAGCCGCTCGTCGGGAAGATCCAGCGCGCGAGTGATCTTGCGAAAAATGCCGATCCCATCGTCCGCCACCATCATGGCGATCCGGCTGTCGTTGCGACTCAGGAAAACCCTGAGATGTTTCCCCTCGGAGTGATCGATGGCGTTGTTGACCATTTCGGTCAGGCCGTGGTGGCTGATATCGACGATGTTCGCCGGTAGGCCTTTCAGCAGCGGCGCGACATCACGTGTCCATACGCGATCCTCGGCGAGACCGCGCAGCAGATGGCGAAAAGTGGCGCGGCGGGAAGTGCCGAGACGATAGGTTGGCCGTGTCGTTCCGACCTTGGCCAGAAAGCCTTCGCTGATCAGTGTGCGGGCTCGCGTGGCTACGGCGGCGCGGCTGAGGCCCAGCGCTTCGGCGACGACGCGTACCAGATCGCCGGGATGGTTCTGGACCCGGGCCAGCAGCGAGGCATCAATTTCCGCAGAACGACTGGGTCGGGCCATGGGAGCACCATAAAGTATGCGGTGCTTATTGGATAGTTATCCGACCCTATTGTAAAGTTTGGAGTGCCTGGGCCGTTTCAAACCAGCGAAATGGTGGCGTGAAGGACGGAGTCGGCTCAGACCGGATGACCGCGCAGCACGCGCGCAGGCAGCATCAGCAGGGCGCCGAGGAAGGCGAGCACGGCGCTCACGGTGATGCCGACCAGACGCAGCGGCAGCAACAGCAGCCACACGATCGGGTACAGCACCAGCGCCAGCAGCGCGAGCGGCCAGCAGAACACCAGCAGCAACAGCCAGAGCAGGAAACCGGTCATGCGTCGTTCCTCGCAGGTGGGGACAGCGCAGACTCTAGCGCAGGTCGGGGCCTGCGCGCAGGTGACTCCCGACACCCCTCACGGCATCGGGCTTACCCCGATCAGCTGCAGGTGCAGCCACAGCGTAAACACGGCCCAGGCCACGATGCCGACCACCGCGGCCAGCGCGTCGCCTTGCAGCGTACCGGCCGGATAGGTGATGCCCGCCGCGCGGTCGCGCCGACGCGACGCGATGAACAGCACCACCGCCCACAGCAGGAAGGCGCCGAACAACAGCACGTCGTGCAGCATGCCGGTGGCCAGCAGGTGGCCGAACGCCTACACCTTCACGCCGAGCAGCATCGGGTGGCCGAATTTCGCCTTGAGATGGTTGCGCGGGACATAGGCGGCAGCCACCAGCACGAACGCGACCAGGGTGAACAGCGCGTTGGCGTGGCGCAAGGCCAGCGGAGGCACGTACAGCAGCACGGCGTGCTGGCGCGCCAGGCCGAAGCCCCAGCAGATCAGCGCAAAGCCGATCAGCGATACCAGCGTGTACAAGCCTTTCCAGCGCAACTCGCCCAGCCGCGCCCGCTGCCGGTTGCGCCAGCCGTCGGCAAACAGGCGCAGCGAATGCACGCCGAGAAAGATCAGCAGGCCGAGGATCAGGAGGGACATGAAGTTCGCCTTGCTCAGGTGGGTGGCCCGAGTATAGGCGAGCGCGGCGGCCGATCAGCTGGTGCGAGACTCGATCCGGACCACCAGCGCCAGCGCACCGTCACGCAGCGTGAGCGGATCGACCGTGCGCGGCGGCGGTCGCCACGCGTCGCCGACGTGCAGGCGACCGCCGACGGTGTCGATCGCGCCGCGGGCACAGAAGACCAGCACCGTCGCCGGGTCGGGCCTGCGCGTTGCCGGCTCGTGCCACGGCAGCACCTCGCCGCGCACCTGCGCGCGCCGTACCATCAGGTTGAAGTCGCGGGTGGGGCCGCCGGCGAGCACCACGTCCACTTTCGCCTCGCCGGCAAACGCAAACGGTACGAACGGCGTGGTCAGCGCGTGCACGCGACCGCCGTCCAGCGTCATCGTGAAGCCGGCGCCGTCTAGCAGCGCGATCTGCCGGTCGATGCCGGGGAAGGAGGAAAACGGCGCGGCGCTGTCGACCTCGGCCACGCTCACCCGCCACAGGAAATCATCGCCGCCAGACGCGGACGGCTGGACGGCTATTTCGCGGGTGCGGCCCAGACCGTTTTTCCATGGCTGCGAGGGGCAGTCGGCCAGGCGGATGATCATGCGGTCCTCTCGATGACGCGCTGGAACGGCGGCAGCGCCTTCAGCATGCCGCTGCCGTAGCGCTTGGTGACCACGCGGCGGTCCAGCAGCACGATGCGGCCGCGGTCGGTCTCGTTGCGGATCAGGCGGCCGCAGTACTGGGTGAGCAGGCGCGTGGCCTCGGGGATGCTGACCTCGATGAACGGGTTGCGCCCGCGCGATTCCAGCCACTCGGCATAGGTGGCGCCGACCGGGTCGGTGGGCACCGCGAACGGCAGCTGGGTGATCACCACCGTCTCGCACAGCTTGCCAGGCAGGTCCAGGCCCTCGCCGAACGAGGCGAGGCCGAACAGCGTGCTGCCTTTGCCCGCCTCGATGTCGGCGCAGTGCTCGGCGACCAGTTGCGACTTGCCCAGCGAGCCTTGCGCGCGCACCTTGCGCACCTGCGCGATCGGCAGCTTCTGCAATACGCGGTCGAGCTTCACGCGCGAGGTGAACAGCACCAGGTTGCCGGCGTCCCAGTCGAGGTTTTCCGTCAGCCATTCGCTGATCTCCTCGGCGTGCGCTTCGCGTGCGTCGGGCAGGGTGCGCATCGCCGGCACTTCCAGCCGCGCCTGCGTGGCGAGATCGAACGGCGAGGGCAGGCTCAGGGTCACCGCGTCGTCGGGCAGGCCCACCGCGTCGGCGAAGCCGCGGAAGTTGCCGCCCGCGCTCAGCGTGGCCGAGGTCATCAGCACGCCGCTGGCGTTGCCCCACAGCACGCTGCGCAGCAGGCCGGCGGCGGATACCGCCGAGGCGTGGCAGACCAGCTGCTGATCGGCACCCAGGGTGACCCAGCGCGCCAGCGGCGGCGCGTCGTCGGGATCGTCGCTGGACCACGCGCGCCAGCAGGCCGCCTGCTTGCCGATGCGCTCCAGCGCGATGCCCA
>DATCUT010000045.1:0-6233 GCA_036561785.1 Rhodanobacter sp. | reverse complement strand
GAGCAGCGCCGCCGCTGCCGCCCCGCAGGGCGCCGCGTTGCAGGTGCAGGTAGCGCTGGCGCCGGCGCTCAAGGACAAGCTCGCCCCTGGCGATGCCTTGTTCGTCTACGCCCGCGCGGAGAACGGACCGCCGATGCCGCTGGCGGTGGCCAAGCTCGATCCCGCCCAGTTGCCCACCACTGTCACGCTGACCGATGCGATGGCGATGACGCAGGCGTTCAAGCTGTCCTCGGTCGAACGCGTCTTCGTCGGCGCGCGGATCAGCCACAGCGGCCAACCGGTCGCCCAGCCCGGCGACCTGGAAGGCGATGCCGGCGTGGTCGCGGTGAACAGCAAGACGCCGGTCAAGATCAGCATCGACAAGGTGCATTGACCATGGGCGACGCGCGCCGCTATTTCGCCCTGCCCTCGCCGTTCCCGATGAAGCGCGGCGGCGAACTGCACGGCGCGCACGTCGCCTACGAAACCTGGGGTACGTTGAACGCGGCGCGCGACAACGCCGTGCTGGTGCTCACCGGCCTGTCGCCCAGTGCACACATGGCCTCCTGCGCGGAAGATCCCGCGCCGGGCTGGTGGGAAGGCATGGCCGGCCCCGGCAAGGCGATCGACACCACGCGCTGGTTCGTGATCTGCGTGAATTCGCTGGGCAGCGACAAGGGCTCGACCTGCCCCGCCTCGATCGACCCGACCAGCGGCGAGCCGTACCGGCTGGCGTTTCCCGAACTGGCGCTGGAAGACGTCGCCAACGCCGCGCATGGCGTCGCCGGCAGCCTCGGCATCAGCCAGCTGGCCTGCCTGATCGGCTGCTCGATGGGCGGCATGAGCGCGCTGGCCTACATGCTGCTGCATCCGCACAGCGTGCGCGCGCACATCAGCGTGGATACCGCGCCGCAGGCGCAGCCGTTCGCGATCGCAATCCGCTCGCTGCAGCGCGAGGCGATCCGGCTCGACCCGCACTGGAACGAAGGCCGCTACGACATCGATGCCGAAGAAGGCGGCAGCTACCCCGACATCGGCATGAGCATCGCGCGCAAGCTCGGCGTGATCACCTATCGCTCGGCGATGGAATGGAACGGCCGCTTCGCGCGGATCCGGCTCGACCCCGAACAGCGCGAGGACGAACCGTTCGGCCGCGAGTTCCAGGTCGAGTCCTACCTCGAAGGCCACGCCCAGCGCTTCGTGCGCCACTTCGATCCGAACAGCTACCTCTACCTGTCGCGAGCCAGCGACTGGTTCGACATCGCCGAATACGCCCACGGCAGCGTGCTGGAAGGGCTCAAGCGCATCCGCATCGAGCAGGCGATGGTCATCGGCGTGAGCACCGACATCCTGTTCCCGCTGCAGCAGCAGGAGCAGATCGCCGAAGGCCTGCAAGCGGCCGGCGCGCGGGTGGAATTCGTGGCGCTGGATTCGCCGCAGGGCCACGACGCGTTCCTGGTCGACATCGACAACTACAGCCGCGCGATCGGCGGCTTCCTGAACCGGCTGGCGGCCGCATGAATGCCGCGCTGCTAAGATAAGCCGCATCACGCATCACACCGAGATCATCATGCTTACCCTGGATTTCCCCGGCAGCCGCACCCTGATCGACGCGATCGACGCCGCCGTGGCCAAGCCGACCACCCACGAGCTCACCGACAGCCTGCGCAACAGCCTGTGCAAGCTGATCCGCGAGAATGCAGTGACCCTGCCCGACTGCGTGTTCGAGGTGAATGCCGAGCACTACGCCCGCCGCGAGCTGTACCGCAGCGAGGAGCACGGCTACTGCGTGGTGGCGATGACCTGGGGGCCAGGCCAGGGCACGCCGATCCACGACCACGACGGCATGTGGTGCGTCGAGGGCGTGTGGAACGGCGCGCTGGAGATCGTGCAGTACGAACTGCTGGAACACGACGCGCAGCGCTACTGCTTCCAGCCGGTCGGCTCGATCCAGGCGGGCGCCGGCTCCGCCGGCAGCCTGATCCCGCCACACGAATACCACAGCATCCGCAACCCCAGCGACAGCGCCGTCACCGTCAGCCTGCACATCTATTCCGGCCCGATGCTCCGCTGCGCCGTGTTCCAGCCGCTGCCGGAAGATCGCTGGTACGGTCGCGACGTGCGCCAGCTGGGACTCGACCGCGTGCACTGAACCCGGCATAATTCCCCGCTCACACATGCCGGTGTGGCGGAATGGTAGACGCGGCGGACTCAAAAATAGGTGCTTGTACCTATGGTCAGCTTGGGTTCATCGTTCGCCAATCCGCATCAGGCCAGAGATTGAGCGAAGTACCGACTCTTGATCGAGAAACACACTTTTCGTATCAGGAGCCAAACAGGAGCCAGGACGGCGCAGACTGGTTCCAAGCTGGTAGTAGAAGGTAGTGTTGTAAAGTTGCGTCACGCCCGAGTGGTGGAATTGGTAGACGCAGAGGACTCAGACCAAATTTGAGCCCTCTTGGAGAAATCCTTGAGGTGAAGCCCGTCAAACTCGGTGAAGGCCCTGGACGCAAGTCCGAGCTAATGCCGAGCCAAGCCCAGGCCGAAAGGTATGGGAAGGTGTAGAGAGCAGACGGCGGGCACCTACGGCAAAGCGGTCACACGCGGCGCTACGGTGAAGGCGTGCTCCAGACCACGAACGCCCTGCCTCGTGCAGGACGGCGGCGAAAGCCGAAGTGGTAAGAAAATCCTCCGCCGCAAGGCTTGTCGGTTCGAGTCCGACCTCGGGCACCAATTCAGAAGCCGTCCCTGCTCACGCAGGGGCGGCTTTTTCATTGCGCCGTGCGCTACTGCCATTCGATCGTCGGAAGCCTCGATCTCCCGCCACAAAAGCTTCAAGCATATGCGGGATCAACCTCGCTGCATCGACCGCCTCGCCATAGGTCTGCGCATGCAATGCAGCGTAACGATCGAGGTCAGCCTTGAGTTGAGCCGAGCATGAGAATGTCAACTTGACCGTATGGGTATCGGGCAGTGGCCCGAGCCGCAGCTTTTTCGGGGACGAACTCATGGCATCGCCCCTCGCTGAATAAAGAGCGGCTGGTATGGTCGCAGCAGCAGATCCTTGTTCACCATTACGTTGACTTGGAACCCCGGCTGCACCGTCAGCGTCGGCTGGATGCTGAGGTTACGGCGCGTGATCTCCTGACCCACCTGATTGGCCGTGTCCTGCGCACTGTTGCGCAAGGCGACGACCGTGTTGCCGTTGACGTTGCCCTCATTCGAGACAGCTAGCTCGGAGCTGACGCCGAGCAGCGTGGACAGCGCCGCGCCTGACAGGATGCGGCCCCAGTGCCAATCCACGCCGTCCTCCAGACCGGCGTAGCCGGCCGGGTCGATGCCGGGCAGCTTGTCCAGCGCAATCGACGAGGTATCCGGCAGCACCAGCCGCAGCCAGACCAGCAGCACGCGCCGCTGCCCGAAGGCCACTTGGCTGTCGTAGCGGCCGATCAGGCGCGAGCCTTGCGGAATCAGCAGATAGTGACCGCTCGCGGTGTCGTACACCGGCTGTGTCACCTCGGCAATGATCTGCCCCGGCAGGTCGGAATTGATGCCCGTCACCAGCGCCGCCGGAATGATGGTGCCCGCCATCGCCGTGTACGGTGAGGTCGGCGCCTGCAAGGTACCGGTGTTGCTGGTTGCCACATCGCCGCCTTTGGTCAGGAACGCTTCCTTCTGATCCTGTCGGTTCTGGAGCGCCGTCGGATCGTTGGGTTGCGCCGCCGTAGACGCCGGCCCGGCACCCATCGGATTGAACGGTCCGGCCGAAGTGTTCGGCATGGTCGGCAACGGCGCTGTCGTCGCCGCTGCGTCCGCTTTTCCCGTGGCGTTGCTGGTGCGGAAGAACACCGACGACCGGGCGACTTCCTCAGCCTGGCGCTGCCGGTCAATGTTCTCGGCTGATGGCCCCGGATTAGCGTTACCAGCCGGTAATGGCGCGACGGACGCCGCACCCCAGTCGCCGGGCAGCGGCGGTCCGAGCTGCGGTACGCTGGCCGTCGGCGCCGGCTTCGCCGGCAGCTTCGAATAGTCGGCCGGCAACTGGTCCAGGTCGTCGGACTTGGCGATCCGATCGACGTTGTATAGCTCCGTCTGGTCGCCCGAACCGCGCCGGCCCTTCGATTGCAGCGCCCACATGGATGCGCCGGCGACGGCCACCGCGAGCAACGTCGCCGAAATGGCCAGCGTGCGGCGATTGAGCCGCGTCACTGGACGCGGCGAAGCGCGCAACGCAATGCCCTCGGGAGCCACCTTCGGCGCGGGCTGGGCTTCGTGGTCAGTCGTGTCCATGACCCGCTCCCGCGGCGATGCCGTCGGTGCGCTCGATGCGCACGACGGCCGCCCTACTCCCATCCTTGCCACCGAGCCGCAGCTCGGCCGCGCCGAACAGTCGATCCACGATGTCGTAAGGCGCGTGGAAACGGTAGTTCACCAACTCGCCCTTGCCGTCCGGGCCAACCACGAATAGCGGTGGCAATTCGCCCTGCGCGATGCCGGCGGGAAACTGGATATACACATGCTGCCCATCATCGAAGGCACGTACCGGCTTCCATGGCGGGCTGTCGCCCGTGATCGCGTAGCGGAAGTGCAACTGGTCGAGCGACAGGCCCGAGGCGGCGGGCGCTTGCGTATCGGCTGCCTGCGCCTGGGCCTGCAACGCCAGCATCTGATCCTTCGGGTACTGCCACGACACGGACGCCATCCACGCCTTCGCGGTGGATGTGAGTTCCAGCAGATAAGTGCGCCGGCTCGTCGTGATGACGAGGTTCGTCGTGATTCCCACGCGCACCGGTTTGACCATGACGGCCACTCGCCGATCCGTGCCGCTGCCGCTGGCCGTATCGCCTACGATCCACTGCACGGTGTCGCCGGCCGCGACCGTCACCAGTTCCTCGCCCGGCTGCAAGCTGATGACCGTCACCCGGCCGGGGCTCGCATAGACCTGATACAGCGCACCATCGGAAAACGGCCAGACCTGGATCGCGTTGATGTAGCCCTCGCGCGTGGGTGCCACGCTCGCCTCGGCATTGGCCTGCTCAACGCGCGTCTTCGCATCGGCAGGTTCGGGCGTCGGCTTCGTATCGGCGCCGCCCGGTAGCGGCTTCATCTGGTCCGGCAACGGCAGGGGCTTGGGCACTTCCACCACCGCGACCGGCTTTGCCGGCTCGGGCAGCGGTTGCGCTTTGACCGACTCATCCAGCGAGATGACCGGCGGTGGCTTGCCCTGGGTGGCGCAACCGGAGAGCGCGCCGAGCAGGCCGAGGAAAGCAAACGTGGTGATGACGTGTTTCATGGCTTCTTCGCTCCTTCCGGCGCATCCAGGTCGCGGCTCCAGGACAGCCCGTTGATGTAGATACCGAGGGGGTTACGGCGCACCTGCTGTTCGGTGCGCGGCGTCTGCATGACGAGGGTGAGCATCGCGGTCCAGTGCTCGATGCCGGTGGGTGTGCCCTCGTTGTAGTGCTGCTCAGTCCAGCGCACCTGGAACGAGGTGTCGCTCACACGCACCACGCTGGTCACGTCCACCGAGATGGAGTCTCGGCCGACATGCGCGAATGGATTATGGGCACGGGCGTAATCGTTCAAGGTGGTCGCGCCCCGGTCCGTGGTGTAACCGTAGGCTTCGAGCCAGTCCTGCCGCACCACCACCGGGTCGATCGACAGCGCGCGCACATCGGCGATGAAGCGCGCCAGGTGATAGGCGATCTGTGCCTCGGTCGGCTGGTACGGCGTGACTGCGGCGCCGACGGCACGCACCTGGCCGGCGTGATCGACTTCGACCACGTAAGGCGTGACGCGCGACTGGCCGGACTGCCATACGAGTCCAGCGGCCATCAACAACGCGAGCCCGAGACAACCGAAGGTCATCAGCCGCCAGTTCTTCGCCTGCACGCGGGCGCTGCCCAGGCGTTCGTCCCACACTTGGGCAGCGGCTTGATACGGTGTGGCGGGTACAGGTGACTCGCTGTAGCGCACGCCGGGTCGTGTGAAGCGCATCGTTCGCCTCCCTTACTCGTTCGAGGAATCGCGTAGTTCCGGCGCGGCACCGCCGCCGCCGTGATCAGCCGAGCGCACGACATGGGCGGCCGTCGAGGCACCGTGTGCCACGCGCTGGCGGCGTTGCAGGCGCTGCGCCCAATCGGGTGCCTTGTCAGCGGATCCGGCAGGTGCCGCCGCGCTCGACGAGGTGTTCGAGGTCGATCCGACGCCAGCGGCCGAGGCCACACGATTCCGCACGGCACGGGCGCCGGCCG
>DATCUT010000044.1:0-7939 GCA_036561785.1 Rhodanobacter sp. | reverse complement strand
GGGGGGGGGGGGGGAAGGGAAAAAGTGATCGCAAAAGAATGAACGATCATTCTCAATTTGTCAAGAAACAGGAGCATCCGGCCGCAGGCAGGGCTGCGCGGGCCAAGGCGGATGATTAGTTTCAGGGTGGGATGCAAGCGGCGCCCGTCCAGATGCCGGCAGCTGTGCGGCTGCGATCGCCGGACACGGTCGCTGAAAGGTCGTTCGCCAGCTGGATTGTCATCGATTTGCACCAAGACGAAACATTGTCCATGATGGTGCAATGAGTGACCAGGCGTGGCGGACGTGGGCGGAGCAGATGGCGACCGGGCTGGCCCTGGTCGACGCGGACCTGCGCCTGCGCTGGCTCAATCCCGCCCTGGTCGAATGCCTGGACCTGGGTTTCCACAACGCGGTGGGACAACCGTTCGGGCTGCTGCTGGATGACGCCGACGCGGGCGCGGCGCAGGCCGCGAAGGTGCTGGCGGAACAGCGGCCGGCGCAATGGCGCGGGGTGGCGCTGGCCGCGGCCAGTGGTCGCGAGATCAGCGCGGATATCGCGCTGCAGCCGTTCGGGGACGGCCTGCTGCTGGAAGTGCACGTGCTGGCCGAACCGCCGTCGGCTAACTCTCCACTGTCGGCCACCCTGCGCGGCTTCGCGCACGAGGTGAAGAACCCGCTGGCCGGCCTGCGCGGTGCCGCGCAACTGCTGCAGCGCCGGATCGACAACGAGGACCTGCAGGCGCTGGCCGGCATGATCATCGACGAGGCCGACCGGCTCGGTGCGCTGGCGAACCGCCTGCTGCATCACGACGGCGCGCCGCAGCTTGGTCCGGTGAACATCCACCGCCTGCTGGAACGGTTGTGCGACCTGCTGCTGGCCGAACCCGCGCCGCCGCAGCTGCATCACGACTACGACCCCAGCGTGCCGGACCTGCACGGCGATGCGGACCGCTTGCAACAGATCCTGCTCAACCTGGTGCGCAACGCGCTGCAAGCCGGCGCGTGCACGCTCACCTTGCGCACGCGGGTCGAGCACGGTGTGCGCGTGGGCGAGCGGATGCTGCGCATGGCGCTGCGGGTGGACGTGGTCGACGACGGCGCCGGCGTGTCCGCCGCGTTGCGCGACACGCTGTTCCAGCCGCTGGTCTCCGGCCGCGCCGACGGCACTGGCCTCGGCCTGGCGCTGTCGCGCGAGATCGCCCACGAACACGGCGGCGAGCTGCGCTACACCAGTCGCCCCGGCCACACCGTGTTCTCGCTGTACCTGCCGCTGGAGCGCACGCATGACTGACCGGGTCAAATCATCCGTAGGAGCGCACCCCCGGATCAAGTCCGGGGCAGGCTCTGTGCGCGATGGCTCTGCGTCGCGTGACGAAAAGCATCGCGCACAGGGTGCGCTCCGACAGGAAATCTGGATCGTCGACGACGACCGCGGCGTGCGCTTCGTGCTGGCCGAGGCGCTGCGCGACGCCGGGCTCGCGGTGCGCGAGTTCGATGCGGTGGCGGGCGTGCGCGCGGCGTTGCGCGAAGCGCGTCCCGCGCTGCTGCTCACCGACGTGCGCATGCCGGACGAGGACGGGCTGGGCCTGCTCGCCGAGCTGCAGGCGCAGGGCATCGGACCGGTGATCGTGATGAGCGCGTATACCGACGTGGCCACCGCCGCCGCGGCGTATCGCTCTGGTGCGGTCGACTACCTGGCCAAGCCGTTCGACCTCGACCAGGCGGTGGCCGCGGTGCAGCGCGCGCTGGCCAGCGTGGCCGTGCCGACGGTGGCTGCCGGCCACGCGCTTGCGCCGAACCATGCGTTGCTCGGCGAGAGCGCGCCGATGCGCGAGGTGTTCCGGCTGATCGGCCGCGTCGCCGCCAGCGACCTCAACGTGCTGGTCACCGGCGAGACCGGCACCGGCAAGGAACTGGTGGCGCGCGCGCTGCATGAGGAAAGCGCGCGTCGCGACAAACCCTTCGTGGCGCTGAACACCGCGGCGATCCCCAGCGAGCTGCTGGAGAGCGAACTGTTCGGCCACGAGGCCGGCGCGTTCACTGGCGCGACCCGCCGCGTTGCCGGCCGCTTCGAGCAAGCCGAAGGCGGCACGTTGTTCCTCGACGAAATCGGCGACATGCCGCTGGCGCTGCAGACGCGCCTGCTGCGCGTGCTCGCCGGCGGCGAGTTCTATCGCGTGGGCGGGCGCGAGCTGATCCGTTGCAACGTGCGCATCGTCGCCGCCACCCACCAGGACCTGGCCACGCGCGTCGCCACCGGCCTGTTCCGTGCCGACCTGATGCACCGGCTCGACGTGGTGCGCATCGAACTGCCGCCGCTGCGCACCCGTCGCAGCGACATCCCGTTGCTGGCCCGGCACTTCCTCGCCGCCACCGCGCAGGAGTTGAAACTGCCGCCGAAGCGTTTCTCCAAGGCCGCGCTGAAACTGGTCGCCCAGCGCGACTATCCCGGCAACGTGCGCGAGCTGGAAAACCTGTGCCGGCGGCTGGCGGTGATTGCGCCCGGCAGCGAGATCCTGCCGGGCGACCTCGGCGGCAGCGCCGACACGGCACGCGGCGGCGAATGGACCGACGCGTTGCGCGAATGGGCGGTGCAGGCGCTGGCCGACGGCGAGGCGGACATCCACGCGCGTGCCCGCGAGGCGCTCGACCAGACCTTGCTCAACGTGGCGCTGCAAGCGGCCGACGGCCATCGGCAGAACGCCGCGCAGGCGCTGGGCGTGGGCCGCAACACGCTGACCCGCAAGCTTGGCGCCTCGCGCACGCGGCGCCGCTGAACTGTCGTCGGCCGGTGTGGCGTAAAGCGCGTCAACCTTCGCTTCACCGGGTCGCGGAGTAGGATGGCCGGGCTGTCGATCCGCCGATCGATCGGTGCGGGCGGCGGCCGCTCCCGGCACGCCGCCAACCCGCGGAGACCACGACCCGATCCATGCGTTCCCATCCGCCCAGTCATCCGCTCGAATCCGGCACGCAGCTGCAGCAACTGCAGAACAAGGCGTTCGCCTACTTCCAGCACGAGACGAACCTGCAGAACGGCCTGGTCTCCGACAAGACCGCGCCGGACTGGCCGGCCAGCATCGCCGCGACCGGGTTGGCGCTGAGTTGCTATCCGGTGGCGGTCGAGCGCGGCCTGCTGAGCCGCGATGCAGCGATCAAGCGGACCCTGGCCACGCTGCGTTTCTTCCGCGACAGCGCGCAGGGCACCGCGCCGGATGCCACCGGTTATCGCGGCTTCTACTACCACTTCCTCGACATGCAGACCGGCAAGCGCGCGTGGCAGTGCGAGCTGTCCACCGTGGACAGCGCCTTCCTGTTCGCCGGCATGCTGACCGCCGCGGCGTACTTCGACGACGATACCGCCGAGCAGAAGGAAATCCGCGACACGGCGAACGTCCTCTACCAGCGCGCGGAGTGGCCGTGGGCGCAGGCCGCCGACGGCACCATCGGCCACGGCTGGCACCCGGAAAGCGGCTTCATCCCGCATCGCTGGCAGGGCTACGACGAGGGCCTGCTGCTGTACGTGCTGGCGCTCGGCTCGCCCACCCATGCGCTGCCGCCCGCGGCCTATGCGGCCTGGTCGTCCACCTACGAGTGGAAGCGCTGCTACGACATCGACTACCTGTACTGCGGTCCGCTGTTCACCCACCAGCTGTCGCAGGTGTGGATCGACTTTCGCGGCATCCGCGATGCGTTCATGCGCGACAAGGGCATCGACTACTTCGAGAACAGCCGCCGCGCCACCCTGGTCCAGCAGCGTTATGCGAGCGACAACCCGCTCGGTTTCAAGGGCTATTGCGACCATTGCTGGGGCATCACCGCCAGCGATGGTCCCGGTCCGGCGACACTGAAGATCGACGGTATCGAACGCCGGTTCGAGGACTATGTCGGCCGTGGCGCGCCGTATGGCGTCGACGACGGCACGCTGGCGCCGTGGGCGGTGGTGGCCTCGCTGCCGTTTGCGCCGGAGATCGTGCTGCCGACCGTGCACCACTTCATCCACACGCTGCAACTGCACGACGCGCATCCCTACGGCTTCAAGGCCAGCTTCAATCAGACCTGGGCCGGCCAACCCGGCCAGCCGCTGGACGGCTGGGTGTCGCCGTACTGCTTCGGTCTCAACCTCGGCCCGATCGTGCTGATGGTGGAGAACCATCGCAGCGGCATGCCGTGGCAGCTGATGCGCGGCTGCCGCTGGATCGTCGACGGCCTGCGCCGCGCCGGGTTTGACGGCGGCTGGCTGGATGCCGGCAAGCGACACGCATGAACACGACAACCTTTCCCGTTACGGAGTGAACACGATGGAACTTGGCATGGTGGGTCTCGGGCGCATGGGCGCCAACATGGCGGAGCGCCTGGTCAGAGGCGGCCACAAGGTCGGCAGCTTCGACCCAAGCGCTGAGGCGCGCCAAGCCGCGGCGGCGAACGGCATCGCGCCGGCGACCTCGCTGGAAGCGCTGGTGAAGGCGTTGCCGGCGCCGCGCGTGCTGTGGCTGATGGTGCCCGCCGGCAAGATCACCGACGACACCGTCAACACCTTGCTGCCGCTGCTGGCGAAGGGCGACACCGTGATCGACGGCGGCAATTCCAACTACAAGGACACCCTGCGCCGCGCGCAGCTGTATGCCGATCACGGCTTGGGCTACGTCGACTGCGGCACCAGCGGCGGCGTGTGGGGCTTGCAGGAGGGCTACAGCATGATGATCGGCGGCGACGAAAAAACCGTCGAGGCGCTGCGGCCGATCTTCGAGACGCTGGCGCCGGCGAAGGACCAGGGCTGGGGCCGGGTCGGTCCGGCCGGTTCCGGCCACTACACCAAGATGGTCCACAACGGCATCGAGTACGGGATGATGCAGGCCTACGCCGAAGGCTTCTCGATCCTCAAGCACAAGGAGGAGTTCGCCCTCGACCTGCACCAGGTCGGCGAGATCTGGCGCACCGGCAGCGTGGTGCGCTCCTGGCTGCTCGACCTCGCCACCGACGCGCTCGGCAAGAACCCGAACATGGACGGCATCGCGCCCTACGTGGTCGATTCCGGCGAAGGCCGCTGGACCGTCGATGCTGCACTCGAACTCAATGTGTCCGCGCCGGTAATCACGCTGTCGCTGATGGAACGCTTCCGCTCGCGCGACAACGATTCGTTCGCCGACAAGCTGCTGGCGTCGTTGCGCAATGAGTTTGGCGGGCATGCGATCAAGAAAGAGTAATCGGAGCTGCGCGCGGATGCCTCGATGCCTCCGTAGGAGCGCACCCTGTGCGCGATGCTTGTCGCTTCGTTGCTGATCCAAAGCGATGTGCAACCGCTGCGCGGTTGCAAAAGCCGAAGGCATCAGAGCGAAAAGCGAAAGGCCGGAGCTGGAGGGTGTGCGGCTGGTCTGGAGCTACGTTCTTGTTCTGGGATCACATGCGAGTCCAACTGATAGGATCACCACCTCATTTGTGGATGGACGAACATGACACCCGTGCCAAACGATGCGGTAAACGACGAGTCCAGGCACGATCTGGCACGGTTGCAAGGTGTATGGGAGCAGGTCCGCATGGAAGCCGATGGTGTCGTCGATCCGCCGGACGAACACGGCGGCCCCGGTGCGCTTACGACGATTGCCGGAAGCCACTTCAGCGTGCGCACAACCGAAGGCGTATTACTGCTGGAGGGCGCGTTCATGCTCGATGCGTCGACCCAGCCAAAATCGATTACCTGGATCGATTCCGTGGGCGCGGACAAGGGCAAACGGTTGCCAGCCAGCTATACGCTCGATGGCGACCATTTCGAATTCATCGCGGGCGATGAAGGCATGCCGCGCCCCACCAAGTTCCACACGGTGTCTGGTCAGACCATGCGGACCTTCGTGCGCCCTCGTTGATGCATGTATCGAACGATCGCGGTGGGAGCGATGGTCGGGGTCAGTGATCAGCTTCTTTTGCGTAGTCACACTTCAGGCAAGGCTGGTTGCCGTCACAATCCGTGGCGCTACAGCAACTCCCCTTGCGGCGCCGCATAACTCAACCGTCCATCCGCGACCCGCGCCGGCGACGTATACGGATGTACCGTGGTGTGCGTCGCATCGATGATGTGGATCACCTCGATCCCGCGCAGTTTCAGCACGTCGGCAATGATCGAGCGGTGGCAGCGCCACCAGACCGCCTCGGCGCACATCAGCGCGGTGCGCTTGCTGGCGGCCAGCCTCAACAGCTCGGCGAGGCCTTCGGCGAATTCCGCGGTGGCGGTGTAATCCGCGTAGCCTTGGAACGAGGCGTTGCGCCATGCGGTATTCGGCGAGCCGGGTTGCACCTTGCGCCGGCCGCCGAGCTTGGGCATCCATTGGTAGGCGATGGCATGCGCGGGCAGCGTGGTGGCCAGCGCGTCGCTGGCGAAATGCGGATAGCGGCGCGAGCCGGGGAAGCGCCGCACGTCGGCGATCGCCTCGATCCGGTATGCGGACAGCAGGTCGAAGAACTCCTCCAGCGTGCGGGTGGAGTGGCCGATCGTCCAGATCGTGGCAGGGTGGGTGGGCATTGCTCAGTCGATCCTTTGCAGCGCCTCGCGCGGTGGTGGCGGGAATACTCCGGCGGAAGATCAGGCTTTTGCCGCCCTGGCCCGCGACGCGAGCCAGTTCTTGCGAAGCAGGCGTTCGGAACGCATGACGTGCAGAATGAAGACTCGTCGGCCGTCATGGCGATAAAAGACGCGGCAAGGCGGCTCGACGATCTGGCGGTAGCGGGATCGCTTGAGCTCAGGCGGACGGCTGCCGCTTTCGGGATGATCGGCGAGTTGCCCGGCGTGAGCCACGATGCGCTTGACCAGCTCGGCCGCGGCGACTGGACTCTCCAGTGCAATGTAGTCGGCGATGGCCTCCAGATCGCTCAACGCCGGCTCCGACCAGATTATTTCAGCCATCGCGCAAGGCGCGCCTTGGCCTGGGCGTGCGTGGCCACGCGACCCTCGGCAATGGCCTGCTCGCCACGGGCGATGCCTTCCAGCACGGCCATGCGCTGCTGCATGAGTTGATAAGTCTCGACATCCACCAGATAGGCGCTTGGCAGGCCGTGCTGGGTGATGAGGATAGGCTGCTTGTCCCGCTCGATATCCGAGAGGAGTTCGGTCGCCTGGCGCTTCAGGGTGGTGACGAGTTCAGTACGCATGAAGTGACACTAAAGTATCACTCCGGCATGCGCAAGGGGCAGCCGGTCAAAGAACTCCCTCCAGCGTGCGGGTGGAGTGGCCGATGGTCCAGATCGTGGCGGGAGCGGTGGGCATCGCTCAGTCGATCTTGTGCAGCGCCGCGCCCTTGTGCATGGCGACGTGGTCGGTCTTGTCGCTCTGGATCTCGTACTGCGGATCGGCCTCGCTGCAACGGTGCATGTGGCCTTTGTAGTCGGTGTCGCGCGTATGCACCTTGATGATCCGGCCGGTCACGTAACCGGCCTCCGAATTCCAGCGCACATGGTCGCCGATTTTGAAGGGATGGTTTGTCATGGCAGCTCCCGGCAATGGCGGCATGTTACTTCCCGCTGCGTGACCGCGCAGTTGACGACGCGGTGCCCGGATACGCATGAAGTGTCGCCGGGATGTTCGCCAGCCGCCCGCGTCGGCGTTCAGCCCAGCCGCAACAGCTTCCTCACCGCCGGCAGATTGCGCCGGCTGATTTCCGGGCTCAATTCGGTGCCGTTGAGGCGGGCCAGCACGCGGCCGTCGGCGAGGGTCTTGAGGCCGAGCAGGCGCGGCGGCGGAACCAGGCAGTTGCGGTGCAGGCGGATCAGCTGGTCGGGGTAGGCTTCTTCCAGCTGGCGCAGCGAATCCTCGATCAGCAGTTCGCCGCGGCGATGTTGCACGACGACGTATTTCTCGTCGGCGAGCAGGCAGATCACTTCGTCCAGCGCGATGCGCACCTGTTCGCCGCGCAGGCGGCCGTGCAGGTACGCGGCCGGTTCGCGCGGGGCGTCGGCGAGGCGGCGTTGC
>DATCUT010000043.1:0-7203 GCA_036561785.1 Rhodanobacter sp. | reverse complement strand
GTATTCGTCCGCGCTCACGTCGAGCGTGACGATCCAATCGCGGTCGGAAACCACCTTGACGCGCGTGGCCGGATCATCGCCGTAGCCGCGGCCGGGAATCTCGTAGATGCCGCGCACGCGCTGACGCAGCTCGCCACTGGCGCGCCGGTACTCGTAGTCCTGTTGCAGGAAGGCCCGGCAGCTCGGCGTCAGGTAGGCCGACAGCGCACGCAGGTTGCGCGGATAGTCCTCTTCGCCGTTCGTGGGCCAGCGCTGCATCTGCTGCCAGATGTAGAACGAGAAGGCATACACGCTCTCGGGCGGCACATCCCACCACTTGCGCGTGCTGCCCGAGCGCAGGTCCGGCGGCACATGGATGGTGAGACTCTTCGGCGCAGTCCACCAACCGAAGCCGAGCAGCAGCACCACCGCGAACAGCGCGCCGGCGCCCAGGCGCAGCGTCCTCACGTGCGCCTGCAGGTGCGCAACCTCGTTCCTGAAACGGCTCATGGCGCCCCTCGATCGGCATTGCGCCGGGTCGTCCAGTAGCCCGAGCGGGTAATGAGGCGCTGCCAGCCCAGCAGCGCTGCCAGCGCCGGGTGCCGCAGGGCCAGCCGCCACTGGAGCTGCCGGTATAGCCAGGTCTCGGGCCGGCCGCGCTTCTGTGCGCGCAGGAAGCCGCCGCCGATGAAGACGCCCAGCGCGATACCGGCGACGATCAGCGTGGGCACCATGGCGATGCTGTGCGTGAGCCAGGCCAGCGGCAGGCCGAGCGCGAACCCGGCGGCGGCCGACAGGCCGGCGCAGATCCACAACTCGTCGGCGGTCAACCCGCGCACGACCACCGGCTGGCGGTTCAGCCGGTGCGGCAGGAAGGTCACCAGCGTGTCGCGCGGGGTCTCCGCAGGGACGGCCATCGCTTGCCGCCCTCACAGCACGCCGGTGGCCTCGGTGAGCAGCCAGATGCCCACCACCAGCAGGATCGCGCCCACGGCGACCGTCAGGCCGAACTGCCCCCAGGTGGCGCGGCCGGCGTGGATCTCCGAGTAGCGGGTGTAGGCGTGGTAGCAGACGCCGACGAACATCGAGGCGACCACGAGCAGCGCGATCAGCAGCACGATGTCGTAGCCGTAGTTCTGCAGGGTCTGCAGGATGCCGCTGCCCTGGCCGCGCGATGGGTCTTCCATGGTCGGCAGGCCCTGCGCGAACGCGGATGGCGGCAGCCCCAAGAGCGCCAGCGGCAGCAGCGGCGCGGCGATGCGGGACGGAATGCGATGGGATGTCGTTGGCGTGTTCATGGCGTATGGCCCTTCGTGACGGTCAGGAGAGGAGGAAGAAGGCCAGCACCAGGTACATCGCCACGAAGCGCACGACGACGGCGAGGAACTGACGTTCAGTGATGCGGTGCTCGGCCCAGCCGACATAGGCGGTGCGCATGGCCCACACGCCCCACAGCAGCAACACGGCGAACACGAAGCCCAGCACCACGGCGGAGACGGCCGAAGGCGCAAAGCCGCCGTTGGCCTGGAAGGCGGCGACCTGATCGGCAGAGGGCGTCATGGCGACGGCTCCTCGTCGTCGGCGCGCTCACGGCGGACGTAATCGCCGGCCAGCGGGACGGGATCGCGCGGCTGGGCGCGCTGGGGCACGAGGTAGTCCTGCAGGCCGGTGCGAACGCGCGTCAGGTCGGCGCGCAATCGGGCATAGTCGAAGTGATAGCGGGCGCGCGCCTGCGGCGCGGTGGTGGTGGCGTGCTCGACCAGGCGGTCGATCAGGTCGAGCTGGCGCGCGAGCGCGGCGAGCTGCTCACGCTCCGGGGTGTCGTCGGCGATGGCGGGTTGCTGGGCCGAGAGCGACACGGCCAGCAGCACGGCCAGCGAAGGCCATGCGGATGCGCGGCGGTTGGTCTGTCCCATCGTGCCATTCCCCGTTTATGCGGATGGCCAGATGCTGTGCCGCGCTCTCGCTTTGCGCCGCAGGGAATGGGAACTACGGCATGACCGGATTCCCAGGTCGAACCGGCCATCAACCGCGCTAGGCAACGCCAATCCCACGGATCAGGCAGCGAAGCAGCTTTCCCGCGCCTTCAGCGCTTTCGTGCTACACAAGCTGCTCGATATCACGCCGCAGGCGGCCGCAGCTTCGGTCGTGGACGACTTCAACGACAAGGGCATCGACGCGATCCACTACCACGCGCCATCGGAGACGCTGTACCTGCTGCAAACCAAGTTGAAGGAGTCTGAGCAATTCAAGCAGGAGGATGCGCTGCCATTTTGCGAGGGCATTCGCTTGTTGCTCAAACAGGACTTCACCGCGTTCAACGGGAATGTCCTGAATCGGAAGGCTGATATCGAGGGGGCGCTCGATGCGTGCAGCCACATCAAGCCCTTGATCGACTTCGGTGAGCAAAAGCGATTCCGGCAAGGCACCCAGGCGGCGGGAAATCACCGCTTCACGGGCATGATGAACATACAGGAAAGGGGAACAAGAAATGCAGAAACCCGCCGCACCGCAAAAAACGGTCCTGGAGACGATTCTGGACCGGTCAAGGGATCGTCCTCTCTGGCAGCGTGACGCCCTGCGCCGCATCATCGCAAACGGCCGTCTGACGGACGCCGATATCGGCGAACTCGTGGACCTTTGCAAACAGGGCAAAGGTGCACCCGTAGGCGCGCTGAAAGCGGTACCGCTGGAGAAGGCCCACCTTCCGGCCAACCCCGGTCAGACCGCTGCGGTATCGCTTCTGTCGATCACCGACGTGACCGGCGTGAACAACCTTGCCGTCGGCCAGACCCTCGGCTTAGAGCCGAATGGAATTACGATCTTCTACGGCGACAACGGTGCGGGCAAGTCCGGCTACGCACGCATCCTGAAGCGCGCATGTCGTGCAAGGCATGCCGGAAAAATCGAACCCAATGTGTATGCCGATCAGCCCCCGAAGCACGTCGGCGCGAACATCGCGTACGGGGTCGGCGGTGTGCCGCAGCCGGTCGAGCAGTGGCAGAACGACGCAAATCCGCATGCAACGTTGTCTGCAGTGAGCGTGTTCGATAGCGACTGCGCCTCAGTGCATATCCGCGAGAAGAACGAAGTCGCATTCCGGCCCTTTGGCCTGGACGTACCGGATGAGCTTGCTGCAGCCTGCCAGGCGGTGAAGGATGCCCTCGCAGGTGAGCAGAAGCAGCTTGAGAAGGCCCGCAATCCAATCTTTGCGGCGCCGACCTGGAAGGCCACCACGGCCGTGGGGAAGGCGCTTGCCGCGCTGAACGCCAATACTGATGTAAAGAAGATCGAAGCCCTGGCGGCGCTCTCGGCAGACGAAAGCGCCCGTCTTGAGCGTCTGCGGGAAGATCTGTCGAAGAATCCGACCAAGGCGGCGGCGGAACAGACCGTCAAAGCCGACAACGTCATGCGGCTGATTACCGTGGTGAACAGCGTTGCAGCCAGAACCACCGATGAGGAGTTGCTGGCAGCCGCTGCCCTCGCCAAGGACGCACGGTCGAAACGGGACGCTGCACGTCTTGCCGCGGAGAAGGCCTTCACGGGCGAACCCCTTGCCGGCGTCGGCGGCGAGACATGGCGGGCGCTTTGGGATTCTGCCCGACGCTACTCGACGGAGATCGCATACCCAGGACAGCCGTTTCCGCCGTTGGCCGAAGACGCGTATTGCATGCTTTGCCAGCAGCCATTGGAAGCTGAGGCACGTGCACGGATGGCGCGCTTCGAGGACTTCATCCAGAAGGACACGGAACAGCTGGCACGCGAGGCAGAGAAGGCAGCTCAGACCGCACGTCAGACCATAGCTGCCGGGGCAATCGGCACGCGGGCGGTGAAGGCCAGTCTTGACGAGCTGCGCCTCCAGAATGAGGTGCTGCAGCAGCAGACGCGCCGCTTCATCGCCGCAGCCCGGCTGCGGCGCCACGTTCTGCTCAAAGCCCTGGGCGGAAACGGCGAGGTACAGCTGCCGCCCGTTCCACTGTCGCCGCTGGCTGATCTCAGCCAGCTTCAGACCACGATCCGCAACTACGCCGCGGAGCTGCGCAAGTCCGCTGACGCGGATGAACGCAAGAAGCTCGAAACCGATTTCGCCGAGCTGAGCGACCGGGCGCTGCTCGCCGGCATGCTGCCGGTCGTCACTGACGAAATCCAGCGACTGAAGACCATCCGGTTTCTGACCGAGTGTGCGGGCGACACGGCGACTAACACCATCACCAAGATGGGCAATGACATTGCCGACACCGTGATTACGCCTCGCCTGCGCGACAGATTTCAGGAAGAGATCGTCAGGCTTGCGGCCTCGAAAGTTCGCGTCGAAATCGTGCGCTCCGGCGGCAAGTACGGCTCACCGCAGTATCAGGTGCGCCTCTTCGCCAAGCCGGATGCCAAGGTCCACGAAATCCTGAGCGAAGGGGAAAAGACCTGCGTGGCGCTGGCCGCCTTCATGACCGAGCTTGCCACCGCAATGCACCGCTCTGCTCTGGTCTTCGATGACCCGGTGTCCTCGTTGGACCATCGCTGGCGTGGGCAGGTGGCCAAGCGTCTCGTGGACGAAGCGGAGAACCGTCAGGTCATCGTCTTCACGCATGATCTGGTGTTCGTGAACGATCTGAATGACCACGCGACGAAGACCGGGCGGGCAGTGCGGCTCACGACGCTCAGTCGTGGCGCCGCGGGAGCCGGTATGGTGGCCGACGGCTTGCCCTGGAAGGCCCAGAGCGTCGAAGATCGCATCGACAAGCTGGAGAAGGCGGCACGTGCGGCAAAGCTGCTGCATGACAACAACCAGGAAGACGAGTACGCGGTCGAGGTGGCAAAGCTCTACAACGCGCTGCGCGCCACATGGGAGCGAGGCCTGGAGGACATCGCTTTCGTCCGCGTTATTCAACGCCACAGGGATTACATCAACGCCAAGGACCTGAAGAAGGTCAGTGCGCTCACCGAAGCTGGCTGCGATGCCTTCGCAGCCGGATTCAAGAAGTGCTGCGACATTGTTGACGCACACGATCCATCCAGCGGTAGGAATGCCGCGCCGCCACCACCTGCTGATCTCTTCCAGGACATCCAGGCTTTGAAGGACTGGGCCGCGTCTCTGCGAGACAGGCAGAAGAAGATTACTTGAAACGTATTCGTTCACGCCAATGCTGACGTACTTGACGAAGCCGTGAACTGAAACTACGGCATCGTTCATCTGACGTGGCACAGGGCTGCAGCTACAGATACTTCTTGAACGTCGCCGCCGCAATGCACACCGCCACGCCGAGCAGTGCCGCGCTGGGCAGCAGGATCAGCAGCGGGTTTACGCTGACCGGCAGTGCCAGGTAAGTCACCCACGGCAGCACGGCCAGCGGGGTCAGGCTGGCCCGGGCGCGGTGATAGATGAACCCCGACTCGCGTCCCGCGCCGAAGCGGCGCACATCCCGGCGCACCAGGCCGTCCACCAGCCCGACGAAGGCGGCCATCAGGAACAGTGGCAGGGTCAGGCACAGCACCAGCAGCCGCACGAGGAAGACCAGCGTCGTGTAGGCCGCCGCGATCAGGTAGCTCTCCACGTTCACGTAGACCAAGCCGATGTAGTAGCGGAGATCCTTGCTCGGGCGATGGCTGCCGGCGCTGGCCTGCGCCGAGGCATCGCGTATCCAGTCCAGCAGGCCGCTCTTCACGAACAGCCAGTCGTAGCCCTGCTCGACCAGCCGGTGCGCGGTGCGCCCCGGCTCCTGCACCAGTGCGCTGCGCGTGAAATGCGTGGAAAGCTGATCCAGCTCGTAGTGCAGCATGCCCTGCGCGTGGCGCCAGCCCTGATCGGGCCAGAAGAAGTGCAGGCCGACGCATTCGATCAGGATGCAGAGCAGCAGCGCGCCGCACAGCACGCCGAAGAAGCGGAACGGCAGCGTGACCAGGCCGGCGATCAGCCCCTGCTGTCGTTGCTGCTGACGCTGGGCCGCGACGGCCGGATCGCTCATGCTTCGGCCTCGTCGGCGGCGGCCATCTGCCTGAAGTCGTCCAGCAGGTCGTCGGGCAGCGCCTCGTCCTGCAGGCCGGGGATGCCCTGGTTCTCCCACCAGTCTCCCGCCTCGACGTAGTGCTGCCGCATGTAGCCGGCCAGCTCCTGCAGATCCTTCGGCATGGCTTCGTCGGGGTCGGGTGCCGGCAGCGGCATGCGGACTTTCCAGAGGTTGCCGCCCTCGGTCAGCGCGAAGCACTGCCCCTTGGGCAGCGTCACCACATGCGCGGGCTCGATCAGCGGCACGCTGTTGCTGCTGATGCGGTCCTGGGTGTTGGACGTGAAGGCGGTATTGCCGTGCGGGTCGGAGCTGTCGGTGGCGCCGCTCATCAGTGCCGTGGCGTACACCTCGACCTTGGGCAATTGTCGCGTCAGCAGTTCGGCGGTGGTGGTTTCGCGCACGCGCAGAATGAACAGATTGTTGAAGTTGCCGACCACCTGGCCGGCCTTGGCACGGTTGCCGATGCGCGCCTCGATGTCGCTGAGCGTCTGCGTGTAGGCCGTCACCTGCACGCCCGCCCCGCCGCCCTTGTTGACCATCGGAATGAACTCTTCGCCCATGAGTTCATTGAATTCGTCGGCGTGGACGTTGATCGGAATCTTGGCGCCCGCCGCGGCGCCGGGTAGCCCGTCGTCGATGCCGAACTTGTAGATGTGGCCGGCGACGGAGACGAGGTCGGAGAACATGGAGTTGCCCACCGCCGCGGCCACCTCCGCATCGGACAGCGCATCCAGCCCCACATAGACCACCGCGCGTTTGCGGATGACCTGCATCCAGTCGAAGATCGGCCGCGGGTCGGACAGGTCGGAATAGTTCGGCGCGAGCAGTTGCGCGATCTTGCCGGTGGTCAGCTTCTCCAGCAGCGGCAGCAGCGAAGCGACGATCTTGTCGAAGTAGGTCCGGTCGTAACGCACGGCGCTGCGCAGGCCGTCGAGCACGGGGTCGTAGACGCGCACCTGGGACAGGTACTGTTCAAGGGCCACCACGCGCTTCTCGCGCCCGATCATGTTGCGCGGGATGTTCTTGTCGTTGAGCCTGCCTTCGAGCTGGACGATGACCTCCCAGGCCTTCGGTTCGTTCCTGGCGAAGTAGTGCTGGGCGTACTCGATGAACAGCGCGTCGATGTTGATGACGTGGCGCTGGATCAGCAGGTAGTCCGGCCGCTGCCCCAGCTCGACCAGGGCGCGCGCGATGATGTTGACGAAGCGCCAGGCGAATTCGC
>DATCUT010000042.1:0-38830 GCA_036561785.1 Rhodanobacter sp. | reverse complement strand
GCCCGGGACCACGGCCGGCGCCGGGGCGACAGGCGTGAGTGGCGGCGCCTCGACGGACGGCCCCGCTGGCGCGGCGCTGGTGGGCTTGAGTTTGTCGAGCTGTTCGGCCAGCGACTTGGCGCTCAGCTGGCCGCGCATCTTCATGCTCGCTTCCAGCTTGCCAAGCTCCGTGGCGTCGGTCCTGCGGATGCCGTCGAGCTGCTTCTTCAGCTGTGCATAGTCCGCACTGGCCAGCGGCTGCTTGCCCGCGGCCATGATCGCGGCGACCACGTCGTAGCGCGCCTTCGCCGCGCGCAGTTCCGGATTGCCGCCAAGCGTGCCGAGGCCCTGCCCAAGCACGTCCGCCGCCCGCTGGTAACGGCCTTTCTGGAACGAATCCTCGGCCTGACCAAGATAGGCGTCGGCCAGCAGTTTCGGCCCCTCGGTCTTGAGGAACGGATTGTCGGGCTGCAACGTCTTGATGCGCGCCAGCGACTGGCTGGCCTTGCCGACGTCGCCAGCGGCCACCGCGCTTTTCATCGATTCGATGCGCGACTTCACTTCGGCATCGGCGCTCTCCTGCGCCGCCTTGGCCTGCAGCTCCTGCTGAAGCGCATCGAGGGCGGCGCTCTGCGCAATCAATTGCGTCGACTTGGGCACGTACTTGAGACCGAAATCCACCGCAATCCTGGCTTGCGGCAGATGCTGCGGGTCGGCGAGCCGGGCCGCCTCGCTCGCGATGGCGGCACCCAGCGCGTCGACGACACGCCCGGTCTCCGGGGACGTGTCGGCGCGCAACGTGTCCATCGCCGCCGCCATCGAGCGCTGCCAGTCGGGCGTCAGCGTCGGTTTCGCGCTCAACCCGGCCAGCGCCGTGCGCGCCTCGGCGAGGGCCTGCGCTTGTTGCTGCAGATTCTTCTGCTGGGCGGCGTTGCGTGCATTCGTCACATCGGCCAGGACTTTCGCATGACCGGCTTCGGCCGGATCGAGTTGCTGGCCGGCCTGGCTGATGCGTTCGGCGGCATCGAGATCGCCGGCGGCGATCCGCTCGCGCGCCAGCTTGATGAGGCCGGCGTCGACCTGGCTGCGCACTGCGGCATAGTCCGGAGAATCGGCGCCGATCTGGCTGCGCGCGTTGTTCAACGCGCTCTTGACGTCCTGCAGCCAGACCACGGTACCGAGCGGATTGGCCAGCAGGTCGGTGACCCGGCTCTTGGCCAGCGCATTGCGCTGTGCCTCGGTGGCGGCCTTCTGCGCCAGCTGGTTCTGCTGCTCCAGCAGGCTCTGGCGCGTTGCCGAGAGGGCCGAGTCGCCGGGAAACAGGTCGATGCCGAAACCGGCGATGCCGATCGCGCCGGTCAGATCGCCCGCACCCTGTTTCTCCGCCGCCTGCGCCGCCAACACCTGCTTCAACCGGGTGGCCTGCGCGGCCAGCCGCGGGTCGTCGCCGAGCAGGCCCGCCGCGTCGTGGTATGCCGTTGCCGCTTTCGTGCGCCAGTCATCGGCGTTGCTCGCCTTGTCGAGCAGGCCGGCCAGTGCCTGCAGACTCTGCTCGCGCTGTTGCTGCAATTGCTTCGCCTGCTGCTCCTGCAGCCGTTGCGCCGCCAGTGCCTTGCCCATTTCGTCCAGCTGCGTACCGCGCTGCTTCAGGCGGACGGAATCCGGGAACAGGCTGCTGGCCAGTTTGAACTCGGTGGCCGCTTCGTCGACACGTCCGGCATCGAGCGACTTGCCGATCGCCGTGTCGTACTTCAACTCGAGCTCGGCGTTCTTCAGCAGGCTGCTGTTCGGGTCGATCGCGTGGATGTGGGCCAGCGTCGTGACGACATTGTCCGGCTGGTTCTCGAAGATCGCGTCGGCGCCGATCTGTTCGCTCAGCTTGGTATCCAGCGAGTTGAGCAGATCGTTCTTCTGCTTCTCCACCTCGCTGCGCCTGATGTCCAGTGCCGGCGAATACAGCTTCAGGTCGTCGCGCAGCTTGAACACCTGCTGCGTGCCGGCGTAGTCGTAGCGATCCCTGGCCGGGTTCCAGTAGGCGTCGATCCGGCCCAGCAGGTAGTTCTGGATCAGCTCGCCCTGGTCGACGATGATGCGTTTGCGGTCGTCGTCGCCCAGCGTATCCAGTGCCTGCAGCGCCTGGTTCTCGTTGGCGTAGTGATCCGGCCGCGTCGGCGTGAACCGCGCGATCACTTCGGCGACATGGTGGCTGTGCTGGTAATTGGTCCACGCCCAGACGCCACCGGCGATCACCAGGACTGCCGGCACGCCATACATGAAGTACGGCATGGCCCGTTCGCGCAGGCCGACTTCGCGCAGGCCCTCGACCAGGTCGCTCGCGCTCTTCAGACGCTGCCCCTTGGTGAAAGCGACGCTGGCGCACAACACCTTGTACTGATGCTTGGTCAGGCCCTTCACCGGCGGCGGCTTGCGGCCTTCCTTCATCGCCACTTCGGCGCTGGCCTTGTCGTACGGGTGCTTGCCGGTCAGCAGCTCGAACGTCACGCAGCCCAGCGCATAGACGTCGTCGCTGGGCACCGGGTCTTCGCCCCGGATCATTTCCAGGCTGGCGTAGGCTGGGGTCAGCGCACCCAGCGTGCCGGCGTCGAACACGGTCTGCTCGCCGACCGCGTCGCCCATGTGCTTGCCGGCACGGGCGATGCCGAAGTCGAACACCTTCGGTATGCCGTCGCGGGTGACCATGACGTTCGCCGGCTTGAAGTCGGAATGCACCACGCCGGCGGCGTGCGCGCGACCGAGTGCCCGTGCCATGCCCTCGATCAGCGGCCGCGCCTGCGCCAGCGGCATGCCGTTGTAGGCGCGCTCGCGGATCAGCTGCTTGAGATCGGAACCGTCGACGTATTCCATCGTCATGAAGACGATCGTGCGGTCCTTGTCGAAATCGTAGACGCGCACGATGTTGTCGTGCGCCAGTTGCTGCGAGCGTCGCGACTCGCGCTGCAGCGAAATCAGCGAATCGGGGTGGCGGCGGAATTCGTCGTTCAGCACTTTCACCGCGACGTAGGGGTCGCGATCGCGCGCCTCGACCTTGCGCTCGTCGCGCGCCTTGAACACCACGCCCATGCCGCCGCGGCCGATCTCCCGCTCGAGATAGAAGCGGCCCTTGAGCAGCGAGCCGACCGTGACGAAATCGCCGGCTTCCGCGTCGGCGATGTGATTCCAGCTGGAGCTGTTCATGCTGGAACTGGTGCCGGTCCTGCCCTGCTGCGTGCCCTGCGTGCCGGTGACGCCGGCGGTATGTCCGTCGGTCGGCGGACGCGGCGTACCCGAGGCAGGCTTGACGATCGTGGCCTCGTCCGTGGCAGGCGGCTGCGTGGGGCGCGAGGTCGGCTTGACCACGGTTGCATCGTCCACATCGGCCGCTGGCGGCGCGCCCGGACGCGAGGTCGGCTGCACCCGGGTGGCCTCGTCGTCGCTGCTGTCTGCCGCTGGAACCGGCGGCACGGTCGGCCGCTGGGTCGCCGGCTTGATCATGGTGACGTCGTCGTCGGGTACCGTCGGTACCAGCGGCACCTGCACCGCGGCCAGCTTGGCCAGCAGCGCCTTGGCGATCGGCGGGTCGAGCGCGCCTGCGTCGCGCTGCTGCTCGAGCCACTCGCGCTCGGCCTGGTACTCGGCCTCCGCCAGCACGCCACGCGCGCTCAGCGCATCGAATACGGCGGGGAGCTTGAGTTTGTCGGCCTGGTAGGCGGAGACCAGTTCGGCTATGGAATTCATGACTGGGGGCTTTTCATCATTCTTGGATGCTGACGACGACGGCAGAAATGTTGTCCCGTCCGGCGCGGCTCATCGCCAGGTCGAACAGGCTGGCGACGAGGTCCTGCGGCTGCGGGTTGCGGCGACATTCGTCATCGAGTTCGGCATCCGACATTTCCTTGTTGATGCCATCGGAACAAAGTACGAAGGCCATGCCCGGCCGGTTGCCGGCGACAACCCAGTCGACGAACAGGCTCTCTTCGGCGCCAACCGCGCGCGTGAGCACGCCGGAGCCGGCTTGCGGCGGTGCCGGCGTGGCACCGAAGTGAGTGACGTCATCGTCGCCGCCATGCACGTGGTCGCGTGTGATCTGGCGCAGCCGGCCGTCCTCGAAACAGTAGGCACGGCTGTCGCCGACCCAGCCGCACAGCATGAAATCGGCGTCCTGCACGAGCACCACCACGGTCGAGCCGATCAGGTCGACGCCGCGCGTGGCGGCAGTCTGCAGCAGGTCGGCGTTGATCTGGGCCAAGGTGTCCTCGATCGTCTCGATGAAGTCGAAGGCACTGCCCGGCCGGGGCAAGGCGCCCAGGCGCTCGACGATCATCGTGCTGGCATAGTCGCCGGCCGAGTGGCCGCCCAGGCCGTCGGCGACGACCCACAGGCCGACTTCGTCGCGGACCAGGATGGCATCCTCGTTGTGCTTGCGGACCTTCCCGGTCACCGTGCGTCCGGCCGAAACGTATCGAGTCGTCATGCGTCAATCTCGATGATCGCCAACGGCCACCGGGCCGCATCCGTGCCGAGACCTGCAGCGGTGGCAATGTGCAGGCGTGCGTCGCCGCAGGACGGCATCGCAAGGCTACGGGCAAGGATGTCCGGCGAAAGCTGCAACAGTGGCTGGGTGGCCATCAGCAGCAGGCGGTCGCCGGCTTCGACGGCGCACAGAACCTCGCCGCAAGTCGGCTGCGCCGTGGCGCCGAGTCCGGGCGCGCTCAGCGCTACCCGGCTGAACAGCAGGTCGTCGAAGTCGTCATCGCCGCCTGCACTGACGGCCGGCGGCGTGCTGCTGTTGGCGAAGAATGGCTGCAGCCGCCCCCGTCGCCAATGCCAGGCCGCCGCGGTGCCGATCCGCAGCAGGCCGACCTGGCCGCCGGCAACACGCGCGGCGATCACCGCGCAATCCTCCAGCACCGGATCGATCAAATCCTCGCTGGCCTGCCGCAGCTGCGGATTCAGCGCCATGATTTGCGCGCGCAGCGCCTGCACGCCGGCAGCCAGTTCGACGCCGGGGAGGTCGCGGGCAATCGCGGACACCGCGGCGACCGCCTGCTGCCGCCGGTCGGGATGGCCCGCCTCGGCCGCCACCAGGGTCAACGCACAGTCCGGCCGATGCAACACCGCCACGCCGGCAGCAGACGCCTCTGCCACCACGCCCACGGCGACATGCGGGACCGGTGCTGCCGGCGTCGACGCCTCCGACGTCACGCCAAGATCGGACAGCAGTTCGAGGTCGTCCGGCAGCCATGCCGCAGACGGCGCTGCCGGCGCCGATGGTGATGGCGGTGCGGCCAGGTCGATCAGGCTGGTGGCCGCTTCCGGCATCGCATGCCGGCGCGGCGCGGCGCCCTCGAACATCCCCAGCGACTGCCACGGCGCGACACTGCGGCTGGCATCGAGAAACCCCGCATACGCCGTCGGTTGCGGCAAGCCGTTGGTGACCAGCGCGCTCGCCGGCACCCGTTCGCCACCGGCCGTCCACCACAGACACCAGTGGCCGGGCGCGGCAGCCAGGCGCGTCCACAATCCACCCAGGAACGAAGCGGCAGCGGCGCTGGTCGGCAGCGGCAGGCGCCAATGGCTGGCCGCATTCCAGTCGGTGCCGCGCAGGAATTCCGGCACAGGCGGCTGCGACACGTCGAGCGGGCCAGCCAGCGCGGCAACCTGCTCGTCGAACAGGTCCACGCTGATCGCGGCGTCGACCTGGGCGGCGCCGTGCACCTGCTCGGCCGCGGCGAACCAGTCGCTGCCCTCGATCAGCGCGCGGGTGCAGGACGCGACATCGGCGGCGATGGGAGCGGCGATGACCATCGGAAAGCAGCGGCCGACCCGGTCCACCCCCGGTCCCATGATCCCGGCCCAGGCCGATTCCCCGCATATTCCCGAGGCGAGCAGGAAGTGCCACACCGGGCTGGCGTGATAGGCCTCATGCCAGTCGCCCCCCAGTGCGCTGCGACTTTCCGCCACTGCGTTCTCGAAATGGCGATCCCACACGTCGACGAAACCCGGCGGCAGCCGCCGTTGCACGAAATCCCCGGCACTGGGCAGCTTTCCGAAAAAGCCGGCGGCGGGATTCGGCATGCGTTTATCCCCCGCACCGGAAACTGGACAAGGCGTTGCTCAGGAACGGGTTCTTCAGGTTGTTGGCCTGGATCGTCACCTTCGCCACATGGCCGCCGAAATTGAAACTGGCCACGAAGCGCAGGTCGGACTGTTTCTGCAGGTTCGCCGCCTGCAGCGCGCGGAAGAACGCCCAGTCGCCGTGATAGTCGAATGTCGTCAGCAGCGTACCGGCCGGATCGTAGGCGGAGATCGAAACGCGCCCCGGGGTCGGCCCCGGCCATTTCATGCTGACGTTGGTCGCGCCGCCCGGCTGGTATTCGTACTTCTGGCCGTCGACTTCGATCACCAGCTTGCCGATGCCGGCATCGAGCATCGGCGTGAGTAGGGTGAAATCGACCTCGGGCATGTTGCCGCTGCGGAAGAACATCTGCTTGATCCGGTCGGCGCCCTGCAGCTGCGCCAGCATGCCGGCCGAGCCACTGACCGCGCCGGGCCCGGTCTTCCATTGCCAGTTGCGGCCACTGGCATCGATCAGCTTGCCGACCGTCTGGTTGTAGAAGCCGTCGAAGCGGCCGCCGTAGCCGAACATCTCGCCGAAATTCTGCAACGGGATGTCGTTGTTGCTGGACGGCGAGAACGGGTAGCGGCCGCGGGTGTAATCGGCGCAATCCTTGGCCACAGCCTGCTGGTACTGATCGTCCAGCGCACCCTTGGTGCCGCTGGCCACCAGCGCCTGGCTCTTGCCGGTCAGCGCGGCGAACCAGCCGGAGGCCGGCGCCGGCAACTGCGTGGCCGCCTGCTGCGCCATCAGCAGCTGCGGGTTCGGCTGCCCCGCGGCGGAACTGAAATCGCCCATGGTCAGCAGGGTCTTGCTGAGATCGTCGAGTACCCTCAGGGTCTGGTCGATCGGCGCCGCGCCCGGGCCGCCCTCGCTGAGCTTGTTGATCTGCTCGAAGTGATCGCTGACCGCCTGCCCCGGTTTCTCGGTCGCCGCGTCCGCCCCCGCCGCGCCGGTACCTGCGCCGGCCTGGGCCAGCGCGCGTGCCAGCGCGGTCTGCGTGGCCTTCTTCTGCGCCAGCTGCCTGGCCACGTCCTCGGCCTTGTCCGCGGCATCGGCGGGCGGCGCGCGCATCAGGTCGCTGGTGTTGTCGCGCACCACCTTCAGCAGCAGCTTCATCGGCGAATTGGGCCCGGCCAGCTTGGCCGCGATCGTGCTGGCATCCTGGATGTTGCCGATCGGCTGCAGTTCCAGGTCGGCCAGGATGCCGTCCCAGGCCTTGATGTAATCCTGCTCGTACAGCGCCAGCACCTGCTGTGCCAGATGGGCCTTCTGCAGCGAGTCGATCTTGCTGGCGCCGAACACCCAGTCGTCCGTGGCGAACTGCGTCACCGCCTTCTCGATGCCCTTGTCGACCTCGTCCTTGAACACCGGCTGGGTAAACAGCGCCGGCAACGGATCGGACAGCGCCGCACCGCTCTTGCGCCGGTATACGTTGCCGAGAAGGCCCAGTTCCTTGTCCAGCCGCAACGGCGGGTAGGCACCGTTGTCCGCGGTCAGCTTGATGTTGCCGTAGATCAGGCTCGGCAGGTCCGCGGTGCGCAGCGTGTTGCGCGCCTGCTCCACCAGGCTGCCGTCCAGGCTCAGTGCACGCAGGCGTCCCTCATGCCCGACCAGCGCGTCGAAGTGCTTGGTCAGCGCCTTCTGCAGGACCGGATCGCTGGGAAACAGACGGCGCCACTCGATGCCGGCCAGGGCCACGATCTGGTCATGGTCGAGATGCCTGGGCTCGCCCAGCATCAGGTAACCCTTCAGGTAGTAGTACAGCATCTGCGGATCGGCGGCGTTCACCGCCAGACCGGCACGGAATTGCGAGGCCACGCCGGGCAGCAGGAGGCCGTTGAGCTCACGGAAGTACGCGTCGCGCACCTCGTCGCCGACCGCGTTGCCCTGATACAGACCGAAGCGCATCGACAGCGGCACGTCGCCCTTGTGCTGGTCGGCGACATCCACCGCGCCGGACAGCGACTCCAGCCGCTCCAGCACCATCGCGAAATACGCCTGCTGGTTCGGTGCCAGCGACAGGTCGCTCTGCGCCGGGTATTTCTGCAGCGAGGTCTGCACCTGGGTCAGGTAACTGCCGTTGCGCCGGTAGCTGCTGGCCAGTCCGAACACCAGCAGCGCGCACACCAGCAGCACACCGATATAGGACGCCGCCTGCAGCAGGATCTTCTGGCGCTCCAGCTTCGGATCGGTGCCGGCGAAACCCGACTCCTTGAACAGCACGTCCTTGAGCAGACGTTCGACGAAGAACGTGCGGCTCTGCGCGCCGGGCACGTGCAGGCGCGAGGCATCCAGGCCGAACGTGCGCGCCACCGCGCCCATCATGCGGTCGATCGGCGTGCCTTCCTGCGTGCCCGAGGTGAAATAGGCGCCGCGCAACAGCAGCGGCGAACCGTACTGATGGCCGGTGAACACGCCTTCGACGAACTGCCGGGTGATCTCGCGCAAGGCGCCGAGCTGCTGCGGGAACGACAGGATCGCCGCGCGCCGGGTACGGTCACGCTCACCGTGCAGGCGATCGAGGATGCGCGTATTGAGCCGGTCCAGCAGCAGGTTGAACTCGTCGAGGAACTGCTTCGCGGCGGTGCCGTCCATGGTCTTGTCGACCGGGAACGACATGCCCCAGACCTGGCTGCGCAACTCCGGGTTGAGGTCGTCGAAGAACTCGGTGAAGCCGGCGACCAGGTCGCACTTGGTGAACACCAGGTAGGCCGGCACGCCGATGCGCAGGTGCTTGGCCAATTCGTCCAGGCGCTGGCGAACCGCCAGGATGTGCTGCTGGCGGCCGTTGGCGTCCAGCGTCAGCAGGTCCGACAGGCTCATCGCCACGATCACGCCGTTGATCGGACGGCGCTTGCGGTACTTGCGCAACAGGTTGAGGAATTCCTCCCACGCCGAAGCATCGGCGCCGCGGTCGGAATCCTGCGTGGTGTAGCGGCCGGCGGTGTCGAGGAACACGGCCTCGTCGGTGAACCACCAGTCGCAGTTGCGGGTGCCGCCGATGCCGCGGATCGCTTCCTTGCCGAACTTGTTCGACAGCGGGAAATTGAGGCCCGAGTTCTGCAGCAGCGTGCTCTTGCCGGAACCCGGCGGCCCGATCACCACGTACCACGGCAGCGCGTACAGGTTGGTGCCGCCGCTGCGGTTCTTGCGCAGGGTATCGACGGCTTCCTGGAAACGGCCCTGCAGTTGCGTCCGCTCGTTGGCCGAGCGTTCGTCGCGCTCGCCGCCGCCGGCCGGCGCACCCTGCTCGCTCAGGTCGCTGGCCATCTGCTTGGCCTTGCCGCGCACGCGCATCTGCTGGACCTGCAGCCATACCGCCCAGATCACCACGATCACGATGATCAGCAGCAGCCGCACGACCGGGCTGGCCAGCGGCTGCGATTCGCCGAAGCCGAGATAGGGACCGCCAAACCAGATCAGCAGCGACAGCAGCAACAGGCCGACGAGGGTGATGAACAGGCGCGATTTGAACAGCGCAAGAAGCTTGCCCACGATGTTCAGTCCTCCGGGCTGTAAAGAATTTCGACGCGGCGGTTGCGCGCGCGATTGACCGGAAGATCGGCCGGCAGCGCGATCGGCTGCGACGAACCGGCGCCACTGGATTCCAGCCGCCCGGCGTTGTCGATGCCGTCGCCGAGAATCTGCAGCACCGAGCGCGCGCGTTCCGCCGACAGCGCGTAGTTGTCCTTGAAGCGCAACGAATGCACCGGCTGGTCGTCGGTATGGCCGACCACGATCACCCGCCCCGGCACCTGGTTCAGCGCCGCGGTGATCGCATGCAGCATCGGGATCTGCCTGGCAGCCACTTCCGTGCCGCCCGAGGCGAACATGGCGGCCGCGTTGAGCCGCACCAGCGCGGAGCCGTCCGGCTTCTCGTCGACGGTCAGCGCACCGGCCTGCTCCTGCGGCGCCAGCAACTGCTTCAGGCTCTTGCGCGCGACGGCCGGCGCGGGCTTCGGCCCTTCGCCCGGCGGCACCGCGCCGCGCAGGCCGATCTGCGCGACCTGCGCGCTGACCGGCGACGACAGCTCGTTCAGCCGCGTATAGAAGTACAGGAAGGCGCCGAGCAGCAGGCAGGCGCCGGCGGCAACGATCACCCACAGCGGCACGTAGCGCACCAGCGGATTGCGCCGGTCCTCGAGGCCTTTCCAGTGCGGCGCCAGCTCCTCCGCCGCGGGCGGCCGCTGCGACTTGATGCGCCGGTACAGTTCTTCCTGGATGTCGGCCAGCTTGGCGCGGCCGTCGGCCTCGATCTGGTAACGCCCGCCGAAACCGAGCGCCAGGCAGATGTACATCAGTTCGATCAGGTCGATATGCCGCGAGAAATCCGCACACAACCGGTCGAGGATGATGAAGAACTTCTCGCCGCCATACGACTCGCCGTGGAAGACCACCAGCAGCGTCTTCGCCGCCCAACCGCTCTGCTGGCCCCACGGCGTATTCATCACCGATTCGTCGAGCGTCGAGCACAGCACGTAGCGCGCCGCGGTGACCGTCTGCGCGGCAATGCCGGTGGCCTGCGCGTTGCTTTCGAACTGGCGCACCTGCGCGATCACCTGTTCGCGCAAGTGGGTTGCATCGGGCTGCGACACGCTGTTGCGCAGTTGCACCGCCAGCAGCAGCAGCGGGCTCGCCACCTGTACCAGCGCGTTCAGGCCGCCACCGAGAAAATCGCTGATCGCCGCCGGCGGTGCCGCGTCGGCACGCGGCACCGGCCCTCTCGCCGGCGCGGCGCCCGGCCGTGCGGCAGGCGTCGGTGCTACCGGTGCAGGCGCCGGGGCGGGAGGTATCGACGCTCCGCGCGGACGGACTACCGTGGCATCGCGCAGGGGATCGTCGTCATGGGGACCATTGCTGCTCATGCGCTCAACCTCTGATCGCCCACAGTTGCAGGTCGAGACCGGCGAACTCGCCACCGAAATGGAAGGCAATGCCGCCTGACGTCTTCAAGTCCCGCCACATCGGCGAATTCTTGTCGAACTCGAAATACAGATAGCCGGAGTTGTACGGAATCTGACGCGGCGCCACCGGCATCGGCGCCACCGGAATGCCAGGCAACTGCAGGTTCACCAGGTCGCGGATCTTCTCGACCGGACCGATCTTCGACTGCGCCGGCAACTGCCGGCGCAGGTCCTCGGATTTCAGGTCGGCCTTGGCCGCCAGCACGAACGCGGCGGTGTCGATCAGGCTGAGGTCCGGCACCACCGCGACCCACACGCCGAACTTGCGCTGTTGCAGCGGGATCGGGATCGCGGTCTGCTCCATCACCGCGCTGAGGCTGCTGCGCAGCGCGACGATCAGCGGTTCGAAGCTTTCATACAGCGCCTCGTGCCGATACGGCGGGAACGCCGGCGGCCGCTTGCCGGGCGCGGTGAACGTGGACAGCTCGCCAGCCATCTCCGCCAGTACCCGGTAGAAATCCTCCGGGTGCAGGATCGGCGCCGCGGCCAGGTGCGCGATCAGCGGCTGGTAGCGATTCACCACCTGCAGCAGCAGGAAGTCGGCGATCTCGGCGGCGCCGCCGCGGTCGGTCACGGCCACCCGGCTGGCCAGTGCTTCGCCACGCTGGTGCAGCAGGCCGAGCAATTCGGTGAGGAAGGTCGTCAGCCGCGGTGCGGCATGGCAACTGAGCGCCGTCGGCATGAAGGCGTCCTCGAGGATCACGCGCCGGTCGGAGCGGCACTCGACGATCCGCGCCAGCGGGATCTGCGCCAGGCCCTCCAGCGGCTGCGACTGCGGCAGCAGGCGGCTGTTGAGACCGCCCACTTCCAGCGCGGTCAAGCCGTCGACGCTGCCGGATGCATCCCGCACTTCGGTTTCGCGCACGCGGAAGCGGAACAGTTTCTCGGCCGGTGCCTCGGGCCGGCCGCTGTCCGGCTGCGCCGGCGAGCGCAACGGCAGGGTCAGGAAGACGGTCTGGTCGCGCCAGTTGCCATCGACCTCCAGCGCCAGCGGCAGCGGATCGTCGCCAGGCATCGCGAACGGCGTACCGTCGGGGAACACGCCGCGCGCGCGCTTGATGCCCAGCTTGCCGATCGCCAGCAGGTCGGTCTCCAGCTCCAGCTCGGAGAAGCCCCAGGTGTAGGGCCGCAGGCTGCCGGCGCGCAGTTCCACGAAACGCTCGAGGTAACGTTCCTGCTGCTGCAGATGCTGGGGCCGAAGGAAAAGTCCTTCGCTCCAGACGACTTTGTTGTTATCCGTCATGCGTCGCGCCTGCCCCTGTGAGATTCCCCCGGCAGCGCTGCCGGGTATTCCGGTGCCGGCGGCATGGCCGTCGACACGTCCCCTGGATCCGTTCCCCAGCCCGCGGCTGCGGCGCCCCCTGCGCCCCTAGCGATGTGACTGCTGCATTCTCCGCGCCGATTTCAGGCGAGACAACTGTTCCTCGTAGGCCCGTGCGAATTCGTCGCCGAACAACCGGCGGAAGCATTCGTCCGGATCCCGCGACAACCCGTCGAAATGCTCGCGGTACTTGTCCCAGTACTTGCCCTTGCCGGCAAACGCCGAACGCTTCGCGCCATCGGTTTCCTGCTCGAAACGATCCGGATTGAAATGCACCAGCAACGATTCGAACGCGGCGCGCACGCCGGCGAGCATCGCCATCTGGTGGCAGCGGATATCGTCGAAGGCATCCTCGAACGCGGCCGTGCCCGACATGAAGGCGCCGTTCGACGGCGCCATGATCTTCTGCAGCGCCTCATCCGGGTTCGGCGCGAATTTCAGCGGGTTGTTCTCAGAGCGCTGGATGATCGTGACCGGCAGGCGGAACGTGTTCTTGATCTCGGCGCGCGCGCGCAGCACGTCCATCACGCCGTCGACCACGACCCGGAAGATCTGGTCCACATCCGCCGGCAACGCCGTCGAGCCGGTCGTCTCGGCGAGCGGGGCCACCGGCGGCGCATACGGCGGGCGCATCGTGGCAGCAGCCGGCGGAGGGGCCGCTGGTGCGGATGACGGCGGACTGGGCGGCGACGAGAAATCGCCCATCGTCAGGTCCCAGTTTTCCGGCAGCGCATTCACGCTGGCCTGGCGCTGCCCGGTCGTCATGGGCGGGTGGAAAAAATCTTCCGTGCTGGCCGAATGGTTCCAGCTCGAGCTGGCGTTGCCGGTGGTCGCGCCGGACAGCAGACCGGATGAAGTGTCGGTCGGGCCGAGAAAGCTCAGCGGATCGAGCTCATCGGCGGAAGCCGTGCCGATCGCGCCGGGAATCAGCTCCGCGTCGAGCGGAATCCCCGCTGTCGGCGGCGGGTAGGCGGGCGCGCGCGGTGCGGGATCCAGCAGGCCGAAGTCCAGCGGATCCAGCGCCGCTGCGGCCGTGGGCTGCGGGTCCGACACACCGGGGGCGGCCAGCGCGCCTGCGGCATCCTGCAGGCGCACCTCCACTTCGAAGGTGTCGATCAGCAGCCGGTCGCCGTCTTTCAGCGCGGAGGGATCGCCCTTGATCAGCGGCGCATCGTTCAGCAGCATGCCGTTGGTGCTGCGGTCCTCGATGAAGTACATGCCGTTGAGGTAACGGATCATCGCGTGGACACGCGAGACGCCGGAGGCGCCGAGCACCCAGTCACAATCCTCGGAACGGCCGATGCTGCCGCCTGCGGCCTCGAACGCCCTGCTGCTGCGGCTGCCGAATTGGGCAGCCTGACGACCAGCAACGGCAAGGATCAGAGTCTGCGACGTCGGCACGCTTGTATTTCCCCTGCAACTGTCAATCAATCAGGACAGCGATGAATGGATCGCCCGCGCTCGTTCCAGTGAATCAGTATTCGGGTATGCGGAAAGCCGGCCTCGCTGATCGTTCGCGAGCGGCGTGCATTGCCCCGGAGTTGGTCGAACGTGCAGATGACTCCCCCATCCGCGACGGAGCATCCCACTCCCTCTCGCATCCGTGATCCGGAACCCCTGTCGCCGATGACTGCCGCGCTTGATGCTGCGCAGGTGTGGCCCATCCCGGCGCAACGGAACCTCGCGACAGATTGACTGATGAGCCAGTCGGGCGCGATCAAACTACCGTTCACAATCGTATCGCCCATCCGCGCAACGGGCAAGCCGGCCGGAACCGGGAACGGGCGAACTCAGGCTCCGCCCGCATTGAGCAGGACCATCGCCGGCTCGATGAATCCGACGCGCCGAGCCTCGAACTTCTCGGTCACCAGTGCGGCCAGCATGTTGATCCCGGCCACCACCGCACATGCAGTCAGATGGTCCGGTGGCGGCACCGGGGTTTCCTGCGAAGCCGGCGCCATGCTGCCACCGGACCATCCGGCGGCGGCAGCCAGCCACGCTCCGGTCGACTTGTAGCCGCCGGCATTGGCAAACTCGAATGCGGCACGCCGATTGCTTTCGTTCGGCTCGCGCACCCACTTCTCCGCCAGCGAGGCCCCAGCCCTGTCTTCGGGGTTCAGCGCCTGGTCGCGCGCGCACTGGCACAGCCATGCCACGGCGTAGCGCTTTGGCAACATCCGGGCAATCAGCTTCAAGGCGTCCTGTACCTGGCCGGCATCGACCAGGGCCCGAACTGCGACCGGTGCCGTCATCTCCGACCGCAGCAGGGCATTGGCCTGCTCGGACAATTCCATCTGGATCGACGCCTGCACGATTCCTGACATCTGCGTCCCCTCCCGTTCAGCCAATCATGATCAGGCCGCCGGACAACTGCGCCATGCCGTCGCCCTTGAGCGTCAACATGGGCCCCTTGACGGTCGCCATGGCACCGCCCGCCACTTCGAGCATGGCATCGGAGTGCATCTTCAGCGAGGCTCCCGCGCCAATATCCATCGTGGCGCCGGCCTTGATGCCGACTTCAACCTGGCCATCGACTTTCACGCCCATGCTGCCGCTGATCTTGATGTTGACGCCCTTGATCTCGATCGTGCCGTCGCTTTTCATGACGATGCTGGAGGCGCCGGTGACCAGTTCGATCTCGGTGCCGGCGCTGAGCTTGAATTTCTGCCCGATCGTGGTCGTGCCGTTCTGCTTGACGTCGAGCTTGTCGTCCTTGCCGACGGTCGACGTGCGGTTGCCGGTGATGTCCTCGGTCCGGTCGTTCTTGATCGTGATCTTCTCGTCGTGGTCGATCTGCACGAAGTGGTCGTTCTCCACTTCCTCGCGCATGTCCTTCTGCGCGTGCAGGAACAGCTCCTCGCTACCTTTTTTGTCCTCGAAGCGGATCTCGTTGAAATCCGCCGCGGCGCCACCCTCGTGGCTGCGGCTCTTGATGCCGCTCTGGGTCTTGTTGTCAGGCAGCGCGTACGGCGGCATGTTGTCGGCGTTGTAGACACTGCCGATGACCAGCGGCCGGTCCGGGTCGCCCTCGAGGAAACTGATCACCACTTCCTGGCCGACCCGGGGGATGTGCACCGCACCCCAGTTCTTTCCGGCCCATGACGAGGCCACCCTGACCGGGCAGGAAATGTGCGCGTTCTTCTTGTCCGGCTTGTTCCAGTGGAACGTCACCTGGATGCGCCCGTACTTGTCCACCGCGATGTCTTCGGCCTTCTCGCTGCCGGCCACCACGGCCGTCTGCAGGCCCACGATCATCGGCTTCACCGCGGTCGGCATGGTGCGGAACGGCTGCCGGCTCCGGATCACCGAAAAGTTGCAGAAGAACAACTCGCCGCTCTGCTGCCCGGACGTACGCGCGGCATTCTCGATGTGCACGGTCGAGCCGGTGACCAGGTACTCCTGGTTCAGTTCGGCGCGCGGGAATTTCGTCAGCTTGAACAACGCTCCGGTCAGCAGGCCGGGAGCATTGGTCGAACCCGAGCCCTGCGACTGGGACACGTTGATCGCCTCGAGGCGAACCTGCGCGTAGTGCTTGCCGGCGTCGCCGGTCTCGTGATCCCCGGGGAAATCAAACGACTCGAGTCCGGGCACCGGATGGTTGTCGTCGGCATTGCTGATCGCCTCGGTCCCCAGCAGCGAGGTCTTCGGCTTCAGCGGGTCGTAGTCGGTCAGCGAATATTTGGTCGTCTGCACCGAACGCGCCGACGAGAAATCGGTGATCGCGACTTCCAGCGCCGCGCGGCTGTCCGTCGACTGCGGCCGGTACGGAAGTTCCTCATACCCCCCGGTGGTGGCGTGCGCGCCCAACGAATCCGCCAGCACCATGGTGTGCACGCCGTCGGTGTGCTGGAAGAAATAATAGATGCCTTCCTGCTCCATCAGGCGACTGATGAAGTTGAAGTAATCCTCGCGATACTGCACGCAGTATTCGCGCGGCGAATAGTTTCCGCTGAGGCTCAGCTTGACGTCGCCATAGCCGATTTCCGACAGCACGGCCTTGACGATGTCGGGCACCGACATCTTGAGGTAGATGCGGCAATCCACCTTGTGCAGCAGCAGCCATGCCTTGGGCACCAGCGTCACCGCATACTCGGCGTAGCGCTCTTCCTTGTAACTTTCGAACCCGGTCTGGGAAATTTCCGAGACCATGCCGTTGAAGTGGCGCTTGTAGCCATCCGACTCGAACGTCACCGTCATCGAACTGCCGAGCAGGGGAAGCAGCTTGACTTCGCTGTCCTTGCTGAGCAGCTTCAACTGGTAGGAAAAAAGCTTCCCCAGCTGCTCGCTGCCCGACAGGCTCGCAGGCAACAATTTTTCACCGAGGTCTGACTTCAGTGTCATCCGATGCGTCATATCCGATCTCCCCCAGCGAGCCCGCGAAAGCGCTCATGCAATCCCGTCTGTTTATCATATTCGCGCCTTGCGCGGGAGGCCCTTCGAAGCGCAGTACCTGCTGCCATAGCAGCGCCCCCTTCCCCAATACTGGCAAGCCCATCACTGCCATGGCCTCGGCGCGCCCGCCGCACCGCACGGCCCGGGCTCCGGCGCGCCTCCATGCCTATCCGCATCCGGGCAGACTCTTGCGCGCCAGCACCACCCAGCCAGCCACCGGCTTGCCCACTTCCTTGCGCAGTGCCGACGCGGCAATGCTCACCTCCACGAAACCGGCCGCATCCAGCACGCGTTCGACATAGCGGCGCGCATGCCGATAGCGGCCACTGGAAGACAGCTCGGAACGATCCTCGTCGGCAGCCATCGCCTCCAGCGTGAAGGCCACCCGACCGCCAGCCCGCAGTGCCGCGTGGGTCGCCGCAAGCACCTCCACCAGGTCGCCGAAGTAGACCAGCGTATCGGCGGACAACACGACGTCCCAGGTTTCCGGGTGATCCTGCAGATACGCGGTCAGCTCGGCCGCCACGAGATCGTCGTAGCCGCCGCGCAGGCGGGCCTTTTCGAGCATGCCGCCGGACAGGTCCACTCCGTCCAGCCGGCGCGCATGCGGCCTGATCAGTGGACCGCACAGGCCGGTGCCGCAACCGGCGTCGAGCACATCAAGCGCGCCTTCGGCCACCCCAAGCACGCCGATCAGTGCGTCGACCAGGACCTGCGGCGCCCGATAGTCCAGGTTCTTCAGCAACTGCTCGTCGAAGCTTTCGGCGAACCGGTCGAACACCTCGCGCACATAAGCGTCGTCCGCCCGCGGCGGCGCCGCTTCGCCGCCGCAAGCGGCGAGCATGTGCCGTGGCACGGGATTGTCCGGCTCGCGGCCTAGCCAGTCACGATAGGCCCCGACCGCCTCGTCCTGCCGGCCCAGCATGTAAAGGGTGACACCGAGCGCGTCGAGGGCGCGCACATTGCTGCCGTCGCAGCGGACCGCGTTCCTGAAACAGGCCACGGCGTGCTCCAGATCCCCGATTTCGTTCACATGCCTGCGCAGGTACATGCCCATCAGGTAATGGGCGAGACTGAGTTGTGGCGCCCGTTCAAGCAGCTCGGCATAGGCCTGGAACGCATCCTGGAAGCGCTGCTGCGCCTCCAGCACCAGCGCCAGATTGCTCAGCGCATCGAAATGTTGCCCGTTGCACGCCAACGCCCGGCGATAGCAGGCCTCGGCCTCGGCGAGTCCGCCGGTTTCCTTGTGGATGTTGCCGAGATTATTGTGCGCGTCGGCATGTAACGGGACGGCCCGCAAAGCCATCCGGATCAGCCGGATGCCTTCGTCGCTGCGCCCGCGCCGATGGCACAGCACGCCGAGAAAATGCAGCGCATCGGGCTGCCCGGCCTGCATCTGCAGCGCCTTGCGGTAGAGCGCCTCCGCTGCATCCAGTTGTCCGGCCTGATGCACCTCGACCGCCTGGCGCAGCATGGCGACCACGCCATGATCGACATCCGTCGCATGGCGCCTGTGCCTGGCCCTGCTGGCCGACGCCCGCCTCACCCCGGCATCCGCAGGTCATTCATGATCGGCCTTCCAACTGCCCTCATTGCCATCCTCCTTGCCGCCGGGATCGGTGTCGCGCGAAGTCGTCCCATGCCATACGGCTGGCGCGCACGCCGCCACTCAACTGATCAGCACCGTGGGACAACCCAGCACGATGCTTCCGCCATGCGCCGTCAAATCGCCCATGCGCGCCGCGGGCATCTTGTTGATGAGCACCTTGAACGAGCCCATCGCGATGACATCGGGCGGCCCCACGCAAGTTGCCATGTCGCCGACCCGCGCAGCCGGCAAACCGCCGATCAGTACGGTAACCGCGCCCGGCGGAAGGATCGGACCACCCACGTGCGGCACCACGCCCGTCACCATCGGGCAGACATGCATGTCGGTGATTCTCGCTGCCGGGGGCATATGGGATCTCCTGCTGTGGATGGATCTGCAACAACGGTTCGATGGTCTATTCAATGATCTGCGACCAGGCAGGCTACCTCGCCAGTCACGGCATCTCCACCTGACGCCGGAATCACTTCAGCTCAGCCCGATCTGCTTCATCGCCTTGCTCTTGATTCCCGCGAAGAAGCCCTTCTTGGTGTGCGTTCCCTTGTCGCTGCCCAGCCCCTCCAACTGCAATCGCGAACTGCTGATGTTCTTGGTGGCGATCTTCAGCATGGGATCCATCTGTTTCTTCTTCATCAACTCGACTTTGTCCATCCAGCCCGGCAAACCGATGTCGGCGATGAACATGTTGGCCACCGCCGACGTATCGGCACACGTCAGCAGGTAGCAGCCAAGGATCGGGCACTCGTTGAACACCGTGAGGTTCAGCGTACTGGGTGCTGCCAGCCGCTTGTTGCCGGCACGCATGTCCTTGATGTCCAGACCCAATCCGTAGAGTAGAAGGCCCAGGCTGGCCAGTGAATTGGCAACCCCGATACCCGCCGTGGTGGCCGTGCCGAAATCCGCGAACAGTCCGCCGATCTTGGCGCCGGTGGCAAGCGATTGCTGCCCCAGTTGCACGGAGTGCCTGGCGAGGTCGCGTTTGATGATGATCTGGATCGCCTCGGCCGCCGCGCTGGGATCACCCAGGCGGAAACCGGCCTTGTAGTCGTCGCTCTTGTACAGGTGATAGCCGTCCTCGGCCACGGCCTTGCCGGCCTTGACCAGCTTCACGCCGCTGGTCACCACTCCAAGGATCGGGGTGATCTCGTGCACCAGGTTCGCCAGCACCTCGCCAGTGATCGCCGCGATCACCTCGTGGATGTTGTCCACGTCGGCACATTCGACGATGAAATCCTGCACCGCCTCCTTCATGCCCGGCAAGCTTGCCACGGTGCTGGCGGCCTTGCCGCCCTTTCCCAGCTTGTTGCCCGACGAGACGATCTTCTTGCCCGTGGACAACACCTGCTTGGCCGTGGACAGCTGGCTGCTGGTGCCGAACTTCAGCTTGGTGCCGCCGAACATGTTGACGACCAGTTGCTGGCGTGCGCGCGCCAACTCGCCCATGGCCTTGAACTCGCCCATGCTTAGTGGCTTGGATGGCATAGCCTGTCTCCCCCTGATGTCTGTGCCCTGACTACCGCATGGATAAACCGGAACGGCTCGGAAATGCCGGTCACCCAGACCGGGCAATGAACCGGAAAACTGATGCCGCTGCCCCGCCGTTCTGCTCACGCATGCAACGGGAATTGATCCGGCCACAAGCGCCGGAGCTGGTTGCTGTAGCGGCCAGCACCCACGCCGATCATGTATTGGGTAGGCGACTCCTCCACCAGCAAACCCTTCAGGGCCATGGAATGGCGCAGCGGTGCACTGGCAGAGACCACACCGAAGAAGGTCGAGAAGCGCGACTGTGCCGTCAGCGCCATCTCGCCGGAACCCATGCTTTCGAAGATGCAGTCATAGACATCCGGGAAAGCCGCCGCAAAGCATGCCCGATGGTGTTCGTTGACCCAGTAACTCTCTTTGCCGCCACGCGTGTAGGTGTCCATCTTCGAGTGCTTGGCGAAATCACGCCTGCGCAGACTGGTGGTGCCACCCATCAGACGTCCCATCACGCCCTTGGTCTCGTAGGACTTGTGCTCGGAAAGAGTCAGGACCAGCCGCGCATAGGCAATGCACATGTCCTGTGCCGTGCTGAGGTGGCCATAGGGTGTCGCATTGATCGGTGAGCCCCAGTTGCGCAGCAGGCCGCAGGCGAGATTTCGCGTGATGTAGGCCGCATCCGCCGGCGTCTTCACCATCACCTGCGCGTTGTGCACGCCTGGCATCGGCAGGAAGATCGCCGTGGTCGCCGGAGCGCGAACGCGGCTCCAGTCCTGTGGATTGAAAGTACTGCGCATCTCGTGCATGGCCAGAATGCCCACGTAGCGCTCCACGTTGGACTGCAGCACCTGGGTGTCCACCATCTCCTTGCCGGCATCCGCGCCCGCCACCGGGTCAACGGCGAAAATGTTGCAGCTGATTTCGTCACTGAAGACCTCGTACATCAGGTTGGCGATGCGCATGCAGGTCACCGCACCACGGCTCCAGCCGACCATGTTGACCCGGTCGATGGGCATTCCTTTCCCGAACTTCAGATCCTGAATCAGGTTGACCGTGCGCAGCACATTCTCGTCCCAACCTTGCCCGCTGATCACGCCCCGGAGTTTGGCCGCCACCTTGGGACCACCGGTGTTGCCGACCGCATGATCGGCAAAGGACGGTCCTTTGATCGTCTTGCCCAACGACAGGTTCTGCTTCTGATTGCCGGTCATCGGGTTGATCTGCTGCGGCTGCGCCACCCCGTTGCCGCTGTGGCCCGGTCCCTCGTTGATCATGTAATCGCCGCGCGTCACCGCCGCGCCGGCCAACTGCGCCTCGGCGCCATCGGTATGGTTGTGAAACCAGGCCACCAGTTCGTCGGACGAGGAGCCCTTGATCCGGTTGAAGCCGGTTCCGTGACAGTAGACGGTGAACGTACTCACGCTTGGCTCTCCTCGGCTCGCCTGTCGCCACAATGAGCATCAGGACTATTAGAATCGGGTCGGGATCTGACAAACCGGTCGTCCAGCCAAAACACCAGTCAAACCAGACAATCAGCTGACCTCGACGCGATTGTTGTTACCTCCAGCCTTCCTTTTCACGGGAATATCTTTTCCGGCTGACCGAGTACCGCGGATTCCATCGTGAAATTCTGATCCGGGCCGCCGCCGAACTTGTCCTGCACCACGATCTCCACCTCCACAGCCGACTGGCAATAAAAGGCCCAATTGTTGGTGGCATCACGTACACCGAATACGAAAGCGCCTGTCTTCGGCTTCAATTTCATCCTTGCGACTTCGAACTTTCCAAGCGCCTGATTGACCGCCATCGTGCCAATGAAGCGTCGCTTCGCAGCAACAAGATTGGTGCTGCTCACTTTGCCGGCATAGTCGGATTTACGTGCAGTTCCCGACAAGCCGACTACGGCCGGAAGCATCGCGTTAATGGCGCCGGTCGCGACGGAATCAGCTCGTGCCTCGGAAAAGTCATGAGTTTCCTGTGGTGAAATCGCGCCGTTGGATAGGAACTTGGTCAGAACCGTCTCTTGGTGCTGATAAGCAGCGTTGTATTTCGCGCTGGCGTTCGCATGGGTGATGGTTGGATTGGCCGCCGTACCATGAACCTGCACAGTGCAACCACTGAGCATTGAGGTCATGAAGATGCTTGGCCCCGCACCGCCTGCAGGAATGGTCATTTCGGTCGCCGCGTTCTGACACCACGGAAGAAAGTAGAGTGGAAGACTTCCAACTTGCGCCGTCGTATAGACGTCCACACAAACCAGCGTCCGCGTGCCTGCCACTGTGCCCACAGTAAAATGCAAGGTGTAAGTTGCTGGAAGCAGCGTCTGGCGCGTGTCCACTGCGACAGCAGGTGACAACACGCCGAGATGCTCTTGAACGAGCACAACATAACTTGCAGCTAGTGCCTTGGCAGCAGCTTTGGACTGGAAATCTGCAGCAGATGGCATGGTGCGTCCGGTTACTTGGAGTTAAAGAGGCGGCATCAGGGAAGCGGAGAGTTCGATATCCAAAAGTTTCCAAACTTAAAACCCGTAGCTGAACTCACCGTCCGTCACCCCGACTTGCACCCGTGCGATCGCATCGCCCTCCATCATCTTGGTCAGGAACGCGCGCGAGATGTCGGGCAGCATCGAGTTGGTGAGGATCGCGTCGATCATGCGCCCGCCTGATTCGGTCTCGGTGCAACGTTCGACCACCAGCTTCACCACGTCCTCGTCGTACTCGAACGGGATCTTGTAGCGGGCTTCCACGCGCTTCTTGATGCGATTGATCTGCAACCTGACGATCTTGCCCAGCATTTCCGGACTGAGCGGGTAGTACGGGATCGTCACCAGCCGACCCAGCAGCGCCGGCGGGAAGATCTTCAGCAGCGGCTCGCGCAGGGCCTTGGCCATGCCCTCGTGATCGGGCATCAGGTCCGGGTCCTTGCACAGGCCGGCGATCATGTCGGTACCGGCATTGGTGGTGAGCAGGATCAGGCAATTCTTGAAGTCAATCGAGCGGCCTTCGCCGTCTTCCATCACGCCCTTGTCGAATACCTGGAAGAATATCTCGTGGACGTCCGGATGGGCCTTCTCCACTTCATCCAGCAGCACCACCGAGTACGGCTTGCGGCGCACCGCTTCGGTGAGCACGCCGCCTTCGCCATAACCGATGTAACCGGGAGGCGCGCCCTTCAGGGTGGAGACGGTGTGCGCCTCCTGGAACTCGCTCATGTTGATGGTGATGATGTTCTGCTCGCCGCCGTACAGCGCCTCGGCCAGTGCCAGCGCGGTCTCCGTCTTGCCGACGCCGGAGGTGCCGGCGAGCATGAACACGCCGATCGGCTTGTTAGGATCGACCAGGCCGGCGCGCGAGGTCTGGATGCGCTTGGCGATCATCTCCATCGCGTGGTCCTGGCCGATGACGCGCTGTCCCATCAGCGCGGCCAGGTTCATCACGGTCTCGACCTCGCTCTTGACCATGCGTCCGACCGGGATACCGGTCCAGTCCGACACCACCGAACCCACCGCCTGCTGGTCCACCGACGCCAGGATCAGCGGGTGCTCGCCCTGCAGCTCGGCCAGTTGCGCCTGCAACCCCTTCAGCTCCTCCAGCGCCGCGGCACGTTCGCTGCCATCCAATGCAGCGATACCTTCCGCAGCGACCACCTCGTTGGCGGATTCCTCCAGCGAGCTGCCGGTGCCTTCGACTGGCGCGTTGGTGCCGCGCAGGCGAGCGCGAATATCAAGAATCTTCTCGACCAGATCTTTCTCGGTAATCCAGTTCGCCTCCAGCGTTTCCAGACGTGCCTTCTGCACCGCCAGCTTTTCGCTGGCGGCTTCCTCACGTGCAGTCACCTCGACGCCGACGTTCTTCTCGCGACCGATGATGCCGAGTTCGGTTTCCAGCGCCTGGATGCGCTTGCGGGTGTCGTCCACCTCCGCCGGCACGGCATACTGGCTGATCGCGACACGGGCGCAGGCGGTATCGAGCAGGCTCACCGCCTTGTCCGGCAGCTGCCGCGCGGGAATGTAGCGATGCGACAGTTTGACCGCGGCTTCCAGCGCTTCGTCGAGAATCTGCACCTTGTGGTGCTTCTCCATCACGCTGGCGACGCCGCGCATCATCAGGATCGCCTTCTCCTCGCTGGGTTCGTCGATCTGCACGGTCTGGAAGCGACGGGTCAGCGCCGGGTCCTTTTCGATGTGCTTCTTGTATTCGGCCCAGGTGGTGGCGCCGATGGTGCGCAGGTTGCCGCGCGCCAGCGCCGGTTTGAGCAGGTTCGCCGCATCGCCGGTGCCGGCCGCGCCACCGGCGCCGACCAGGGTATGCGCCTCGTCGATGAACAGGATGATCGGCCTGGTCGACGACTGCACCTCCTCGATCACCTGCTTCAGGCGGTTCTCGAACTCGCCCTTCATGCTGGCACCGGCCTGCAGCAGGCCCACGTCGAGCACGCGCAGTTGCACGTCCTTCAGCGGCGGCGGCACGTCGCCGATGGCGATGCGCATGGCGAAACCCTCGATCACGGCGGTCTTGCCCACGCCGGCTTCGCCGACCAGCATCGGGTTGTTCTGGCGCCGGCGCATCAGGATGTCGACCAGCTGGCGGATCTCGTCGTCGCGGCCGACGATCGGGTCCATCTTGCCGCTGCGCGCCTGCTCGGTGAGGTCGATGGTGAACTGCGCCAATGCCTCCTGCTTGCCCATCTGCGCCGGCGACATCGCGCCGCTGGCCTCGCCCGGCGCGCTGCCGCCGCCCACGCGGAAGCCGTCGTTCGCATGCTGCCCGTCTTCCGGCGAACCGGCGACCACCTCGGCGAATTTCTCCACCAGCGCCTCGGGCTTGATCTTGTCGAACTCGGCCGAGATGTGCAGCAGTGCATTGCGCAGGTTGCGCGTGCGCATGCAGCCGACGAGCAGGTAGCCGGTGCGCACCTGCGCCTCGCCGAACATCAGGGTGGCGAACACCCAGCCGCGCTCGACCGCTTCCTCGACGTCGCTGGAAAGGTCGGAGATCGACGAGGAACCGCGCGGCAGCCGGTCCAGCGCATCAGTGATGTCGCGCGCCAGGTTCGACGGGTTCAGGTTGAACTGCTTGACGATGCGATGCAGGTCGGAGTCCTGCAGTTGCAGGATCTGGTGGATCCAGTGGACCAGTTCCACGTACGGATTGCCGCGCAGCTTGCAGAATACGGTAGCGCTTTCGATGCCCCGGAAAGCCAGCTTGTTGAGCTTTCCAAACAGGGCGCCGCGACTGATCTCGGCCATGGTCTTCGATCCTTATGCAGTAGTTGTCGATCCAGCTGTCTTTTGTTGCAAAGTCATTCCAAAATCCGGGGCCGCGCGCCCCCGCTGCCGCGCTCCTAGCCGACCGGCTTCAGCACCACGTCGTCGGCATCGCCATCGCACTGCGGCTGGCCCATCCACGTGCTCAGACCCATGCGGCCGCTCTGGCCCAGGCGGGTCGTGGGCACATCGGCTTTCTTCAGCACCAACTGCACGTCCCAGGCTTTCTCCTCGCCCACATAGGTCTTGACTGCGGCGATCAGCTGTTTGAGCGCCTCGCCACCGGGCAGGAAATTGTTGAACTCGGCCCGGCTCAGCGGCCCCAGCCGCAGGCGGAAACGCTGCTGGCTGCCCCAGACGTACTCGCCGGCAACCGCCGTGAGCCCCAGTGCCGCCACCTCGCCCGATCCGCCGAGCCGGAGATGGGAGGACGCGGGCAGCCGCATCCACTCGGCCACGAATTCGACGATGCCCACCGGAATCCGGAAAAATCGTTCGAGCAGCCCGCGCAGCCCCTCGGCATTGCGGGTCTGCTGCAGCAGGCGGCCGGCAAAGAAACGCTTGAACTGGTCGGGCAGCGCATCGCGGCCGTCGAGGCCCGGCGTGGCCAAACCCACCAGCGCGCCCATGTACAGGCGAAAATGATCCTCGGCCGGGCGGTCCAGTTCCACGGTGGGCTGCGAGTCGGCCCAGGCCCGGTAGAACAGGCTCATCATGCGGTGATGGAAGATGTTCGCGAACGCGGTGAAGGTGGTGTCCTTGGCGTTCAGTTCGCGATCCATCGCATATTCGGTAAGGTGCAGCGGCAGCGGCGCATTCGGCCCGAACAGGCCGAAGAACAGGCCATGCAGGCGCGCCGGCCTGCCGGTACCGCCGGGCTGGTAGCGGTCGACCGTTTTCGGGGCGAACGCCAGCGACGGCGTCTGGCACAACCGCACGAAATCATCCGCGGCCTTGGCCGAATGGCCCAGCCGCGGACGTTCGGAATACGCGCACTCCAGCCGACGGGCCGCTTCGAAGAACTCGAAGGCCTCGGGGTGGTCGCGCAGCGCGATCTCCAGCGCTACAGCGTCTGCCGTGTTCCCAGCCTGGCGGGCCATCGGGCAACCTCGTTGCGTTCCAGTGTGCGCAGAACGGTTTCGGTGAAAGAGTTGATGGATACGTAACGCGCAAAGAACTGCTGCATCACCGCGCCGAGCAGGAAGGCGCCGGTGCCTTCGAATGCGCCGTCGTCGCAGGTCAGGGTGATTTCCAGGCCGCGGCCGAAGGTGATCGGGCCGGGTACCGGGACGCGCCGCACGATGGGCTGCGAACTGACCGCCTTGACGCCTTCGACCTGGCGCAATGCGCTGGAGTCGAACTCGTCGCAGTACAGCGTCAGCATCTCGCGCAGCGCCGCGGCGCCTTCGCCCGCGTTGTTCTCCAGCAGCGATACGTAGTTCAGCTGCAGGTGGCTGAGCAGCCGCCACGCGGTCTCGCCGGTGGCCACCGATGCACGCGGCTTGGTCGGGCCGGCGACGCAGCGTATCGACTCCACCGGTGCGCCGGTTTCGAGGGTGAAGTCGGTCTTCGACTTGCCCACCGGCATCTGCAGCGGCAGGTCCCGATTGGTGCACATCAGCATCATGCCGATCTGGCGCAACTGGGTGGAGTAAGGCGCCTCGCTGGAGTCGACCAGGGAGATGAACATCTCGTTGCCGATGTAGCTGGACCGCGCGCCCTGCCGCTTTTGCCGCGACGAGATCAGGCGCGGCTCGCGACGAATCGTGTAGTAGGCCGAATGCTGGCTGTGCCAGGTGCGCTCGTCGCAGCCGTAGAACGGCAGGAAGCGCTGCTCCGGCTCCTGCTTGTCGCCGAAGCCCTCCACGTTGCCGATGCTGTGGACCTCGAAGTCCATCGGCCGGGTGCGGTCGGCGAGGATGTGGTATTCCGTCTTGCCCTGCTGCAGGTGGATGCGGTCGGCACGCCGCGGGAACAGGTTGATCGCCGGCGTGCAGAACAGCCGGAAGTTGTTCACGTCGACTGCGTTGTGCAGGCTGGCCACGCTGCGGTCGAACAGCACCACGATCTCGAACTCGTTGCCCTTTGAACGTGCCAGCACGGATTTCAGGCCGCTGAATTCGGCAAACAGGAAGCGCTCGGGGCAGGCGAAGTATTCCTGCAGCAGCCGGTAGCCGCTGAACGAACGTCCGCTATAGGGAATCAGCGCCTCGTTCTCCTCGAAACCCTTGCGATGGATGCTCGAGGCATCGAAATGCCGGCTGATCTCGCCGCTGGCGCCCTGCGTGCGCACGATGAAGCCCGTGGCGTTGCCCAGCAGTTGCTCGTACAGGCGCTTGGGAAGCTCGTCCGCACCGGCGATGAACACCGGGAGGTCGTCCAGCGCCAGCATGTTCGCCTGCGCCCCGGCGGTCACCCGGAACTTCAACCGCAGGCCGGCGCGCACGGGCTTGCCCGCCGGCAAGGTCACGCCTGCGGCCGCTATCGCAGCGGGTGTTTCAAGGTACTTCGCGTCGGTGAGCTCCAGCGGCCACAGCGTGACGTCGTGGGCCGTGCGGTATTCGCAGGCCGTGCGGTCGTCCTTGCCGATCAGGCTGCGCAACGCCGTATGGCGCTCCACGACGTGGCCGGCCAGCAGACCGCTTTCCTTCAGGTCCGGCTGCATCTGCACCACCGCCATCGAAGGCACCGGCGCGAGGTAATGGGGGTAGATCATCTCCAGCAGGTGCTGGGTGAACACCGGGAACTGCGCATCCAGCTTGAGCTGCACGCGGGCCGCGAGGAAGGCAAACCCCTCCAGCAGCCGCTCCACGTAGGGGTCGGCACACTCGAAGCCTTCCAGCCCGAGTCGTCCGGCAATCTTCGGGTACTCGCGTGCAAACTCGCCGCCCATCTCGCGGACGTGTTGCAGCTCCCGGTTGTAGTAGCGCAGCAGGCGTGGGTCCATGGACGATCAGCCGAAGCCCTCCGAAACCTTGAAGCTGCCGGTCTCCAGATCGACCTCGGTCTTCAGATAGAGATTCAACGGAATCGGCTGGGCCCACATTTCCGACTCGATGTTGAACATCAGCGCCTGCCGATCCATCCGCGCGGATTTCGCGATTGCCGTGACCCGCAGCGTATTGGCGGTAAGTCGCGGTTCAAAAGCGAGAATGGCATCCCTGACCTGCCGCTGCAGGATGTCCGAATTGATACCCGACAAGGCCACCCCGGTGAGGTCGGGAATGCCGAAATTGAGTACCGAGCAGGAGACTTCCGGATAATCGCCCAGATCGGTGTCCACGCTCAGATTCACGCAATTCAACAGCCACGAAATGTCGCGCGTGACGCAATCGCGCAATCGCGTCGCCGAGATCACGCGCTTCTCGCGGCTCTCCTCGAGCTTGCCCGGCTCGTCGTCGGTGAGTCGATCGAGCAGCGAAGGCTGAAGTCTTTCCTGGGTGGTCAATTCAGCCATGGCACGCTCACGCTCCGGTCAGTGGGTGTCGAACGTGATCAGCCTGGCATCGAGCAACGCGTAGTCGTCCGCGTCGGTCGCCAGCATCCGTTGACCAAGGCCCACCTGAAGATCCGCCCCGGCGTCGATCCATTCCGTCTTGCGCGCCAGTACGAGGTCGTTGTCGTCGGCACGCTCGGAGCCGGGATAGCGCCCGGGAATGAACCCGATCGCCTTGCCGCCGTTGGTCCACGTCACTTCCGCGGGTACCCAGATCTTGTCGCGCAGATCGGTCGGCGCCTCGAATTTCAGTTCCCGCAGACGCGAGAACGGTACCCAGGAGTAGCCGCCGTTGACGACGATTTCCAGACACGGACCCAGCCGGGGGTCGGCATCCGCGATCCACTCGAATGGCGTGCCGTCGATGCTTCCGCTCACGGCAGGAGCCTGCTCGAAAGCCTGCCCGCGCAGGTCGGCGGCCTGTTCATGGCGCCCCTCCGCGGTCAGCTTGAGCGCCTGCAGCAACAGCGCCAACCATTGCTCCGGTTCGCCGATGACCACCGGCAGGCGCTTCCCCGCAAAGACGTCGGCGCGTACCTGCTCGCCCTTCAACGCCTCGGTATAGGCACCGACCAGCATGGCATTGAGAGGCTCCAGTTCGCCGCTGACGTTCAACTGGTTCTGTGCCCGCTCCCACTGTCCAAGCAGAGCCAGCAACTGGAATAAAAAAACCCGACGCTTGGCATCCGCCGGGTTGTTGCGCACTTCGGCTGCAAGCAGCTGCAGCGCCTCGTCTGGTCGGCCTTCTTTGAGTTTGCTCTCGGGTGTCATTTCATCTCTCGGAGGCCAACCATGGGGCATGTCGTCGACATGCCCGGTACGGGGGAATGCCTGGACCAAGGTGACCTCTGGACAAGCAGTCAGACACGCAACGCCACGCCGGGTCGAACCCGTGCGTGATGTTCGCTGCAGAACCCACTTGCGCAGAGATCCCCTGAAGCCAGGCCTCAATCGGATACAGCGAGGCTCCGGATCAGCTGGCCTTGACTTCCTCGACGCTGTAGCCAACGGTGCCCGCCGAAGCCACGGCACCCTTGTCGTCCTGCTTGAAGTATTCGATGTCGAACTTCGCGAAGCTGAGCGACACGTTCTCGGTGAGCATGTCTTCACCGCCGGAGCCGCCCGTGGAATAGCTGGTGACCATCGCGCTGGTGAGCTTGATGGTGAAGTAATCTTCCTGCTTGCCACCGGCTTTCGAAATGAACAAGGTCACGGTGGTGATATGCGCACCGGTCACGAGTGCCTTGATGAAGGCCGTGGAGCTCTTGTCGAGGTACTTGGTGAAGCTGATGTCCTGCACGTTCGCCTTGCCGGCGCCGCCGCCGGTGCCGTGGCCAAACGAACCGCTCTGCGACAGGCCCCACGACCAGGCCAGAAGCTGGATCTGATCCTTGTGCTTTTCATGCTTGGACTCGCCAGTGAAGGTGACACTGCCGCCTTCCAGTTTCAGGTGCATGTCTAATGCCATGAGAATTCTCCTTGTCTATTGGGATCAGTTGAGCCGGACGGCCCGCATGTCTCGCGGACCTGCCAGGCAATAACGGGTGTTGCAACCTACTTTGAAACCAAGAACATCCGGACCGGATCAGCTCTTGGCAGCCGACGGCAAACGAGACACGAGCCTCAAGGAAACAGTCAAACCTTCCAGCTGATAATGCGGCTTGAGGAAAAACTTCGACGTGTAATACCCCGGTGCCCCTTCCACCTCTTCCACCACCACTTCCGCCGCGGACAGCGGCTTGCGTGCCTTGGTCTCCTCGCTGGAGTTGGCCGGGTCGCCGTCGACGTACTGATTGATCCACGACGCCAGCCAGCGCTCCATCGCATCACGGTCCTTGAACGAACCGATCTTGTCGCGCACGATGCACTTCAGGTAATGCGCGAAACGGCAGCACGCAAACATGTACGGCAGACGCGCACCGAGGGCTGCGTTGGCGGTGGCGTCCGGATCGTCGTATTCCTCCGGCTTGGCCAGCGACTGCGCGCTGATGAAGGCCGCCATGTCCGAGTTCTTGCGGTGCACCAGCGGCATCATGCCCATCTTGTCCAACTCGGCCGAGCGCCGGTCGGTGATCGCGATCTCGGTGGGGCACTTCATGTCCACGCCGCCATCGTCGGTCGGGAAGGTGTGCGCCGGCAGGCCTTCCACCGCGCCGCCGGACTCGATGCCGCGAATCCGTGAGCACCAGCCGTACATCTTGAACGAGCGGTTGATGTTCACCGCCATCGCGTAAGCGGCGTTCTGCCAGGTGTACTTGGACGAATCCGCACCGGCGGTGTCTTCCTCGAAATTGAACTCCTCCACCGGATCCGTCGCTGCACCGTAAGGCAACCGGGCCAGCGTGCGCGGCATGGTCAGGCCGATGTACTTGGCATCGTCCGACTCGCGCAGCGAACGCCAGGCGGCGTAGTCCGGCGTGGAGAACACCTTGGCCAGGTCGCGCGGGTTGGCCAGCTCGTTCCAGCTGTCCATGCCCATCAGGGTGGAGCCCGCAGCCGAGATGAACGGCGCATGCGCGGCAGCCGCGACCTGCGCGATGCCGGTAAGCAGCTCGACGTCGGGCGGGCTGTGGTCGAAGTAGTAGTCGCCGACCAGGCAGCCGTAGGGTTCGCCGCCCAACTGGCCGTATTCCTCTTCGTACAGCTTCTTGAAGATCGGGCTCTGATCCCAGGCCGTGCCCTTGTAGCGCTTCAGGGTCTTGGCCAGCTCCTTCTTGGAGATGTTCATCACGCGGATCTTCAGCTGCTGATCCGTCTCGGTGTTGTTGACCAGGTGATGCAGGCCGCGCCATGCGCTTTCCAGCTTCTGGAAGTCGGCGTGGTGCATGATCAGGTTGATCTGCTCGCTGAGCTTGCGATCGATCTCCGCGATGTAGGCATTGATGGTCTGCGCGACGTCATCGGAAACGATGTCGGACTTGTTCAGTACCTGCTCGGCCAGCGTGCGGACCGCCGACTCCACCTCTTCCTTCGCGCGGTCGCTCTTGGGCTTGAATTCCTTGCTCAGCAGTGCGGCAAAATCGCCGGCATCCAGAGTCTGTACGGCACCGCCCTGTTCGGCGAGTTTTTCGGTTGCCATGCTTGCTTACTCCCCGTCTTTGTTGGTGTCGTCGGCGGGCTTGGGCGCCGATACCAGGGACTGCAACAGTGCCGGGTCCTTCAGCGCCTGCGCGATCAGATTCTCGGCGCCCGCCTTGCCGTCCATGTAGGTGTCGAGATTGGCGAGCTGGGTACGTGCCTCGAGCAGCTTGGCCACCGCCCCCACCTTCCTGGCCACCGCAGTCGGCGAAAAGTCGTCCATGCTTTCAAACGTGATGTCCACGGCGAGATTGCCCTCACCCGTCAGGGTGTTCGGCACCGCGAAGGTGACCCTGGGCTTCATCGACTGCAGGCGGCTGTCGAAATTGTCGACGTCGATCTCGAGCGCCTTGCGCTCCTCGACCGACGGCAGTTCGCCGGCATTGGCGCCGGAGAGGTCCGACATCACACCCATCACGAAAGGCACCTGGACCTTTTTCTGTGCGCCATAAACCTCGACGTCGTATTCGATCTGCACGCGCGGCGCACGGTTGCGTGCGATGAATTTCTGACTGCTTTGCTTGGCCATGCGATGTCTCCCAGTAAATGCTCTTCCGGTGTTGAATGAAGCGACCAATTCGGCGCGGCACGGGGCTGGCTTGCCGCGGGAAAGCGGGACGTCGGTGTAGCGGTCGTCAGGACGGCGCAATGAGCTGCGGCGCCGGATTACCGTCGATCTGCTGTCGATGCCATTGGCGACGCTGGCTTCGCAGGGGCTGCCGCGTACCACGACTTGCGTGGGCCAGCGAAACACCCGGCAACACTCAGTTGGTCCGGTCATGGCATCGACGGATATGCGTGTTCTTGAATGCCGCGATCAGTCGCGTCTGGTACCAGGCAAGCCTGCCGTATGCCAAGCAGCCCACGCACCACGGATCAACTCCGTCGTCGCCAGATGTGTGCGTTCGCAAGCGTGATCGTCTCCCCCTTCATTCCATGTGCTGGACAGGCATGCAGGGCATCCACACTTGCCCTACCCGGTTCCTTAATCACTCCGCCGTCAGGTTCATCCCCACAACCTGATGAACACACGCAACTTCATGGCGGCGAAGTGTCTTGCAGTCTTCCATCCGACCTGCCGTCACCGAGGTGCTGCCCGTTGCCAGCGCAGTTTCTGTGAAAGACGGAAGCCCCCAACCCTGATGCAACGAAGCGTTGTGCCCCCACGCCCCGCTTAAAGCCTGAACCAGACCGATTCACTCATTAACGTACATCTGCCAACGCCTGTCTGCAAGCTGAATTTAAATTTGTCGGTGCTGCCGGCGGCAGGAACGTGCATAACCGTTGGGAAAGCCGCAACAGTTACTGCCGCATGACACGATGCATTGGTGAAATGGGATGGCTGCCTGGGCGGTTGCCGCAGCGACAGCAGACTGATTTCGCAGGACGGCCTGCCGGAAATGACGGCGCCGCCACAAAAAAAGCCGCCCATGAGGAGCGGCTTTTCAGGTTTGCTGCATACGGCCGCGATGGCAGGAAAAATGCCGGCGCCACCGTCATAAGGTGGTGGGCGGTACAAGGATCGAACTTGTGACCCCTACCATGTCAAGGTAGTGCTCTACCGCTGAGCTAACCGCCCGTATCGCGCATACCAGCCACGCGAGCCGCGCAGTATACGGGAGCTGCCGGCGCTCGACAATATCCCGTCGGCGATCGGGTTGTCGGCTCAGCGCAGGGCCTGCTCGCGCAGCTGGTGGATTTGGTCGCGCAGCCGGGCGGCGTCCTCGAATTCCAGGTTCTGTGCGTGCTTGTACATCTGGGCTTCCAGCTTCTTCAGCATGCCTGCCGCCTGCGGCGCGCTGAGCCCGGCGTAATCGGCAGCCTGCTCGGCCACCGCAGCACGGCCGCGAGAGGACGACTTGTTGCCACGGCGGTTGCCCGCCTCGCTGCGCGCACCCTCCATGATGTCGGCGATGCGCCGCACGATGGTGGTCGGGGTGATGCCCTGCTGCAGATTCCACGCTACCTGCTTCTCGCGGCGGCGGGCGGTCTCGTCCATCGCCGCCTGCATCGAGCGGGTGACGTTGTCGCCGTACAGGATCGCCTTGCCGCGCACGTTGCGGGCGGCGCGGCCGATGGTCTGGATCAGCGAGCCGGTGGAACGCAGGAAGCCTTCCTTGTCGGCATCGAGGATCGCCACCAGCGACACCTCGGGCATGTCCAGACCCTCGCGCAGCAGGTTGATGCCGACCAGTACGTCGAACTCGCCCAGGCGCAGGTCGCGGATGATCTCGCTGCGCTCGACCGTCTCGATGTCCGAATGCAGGTAGCGCACCTTCACGTCGTGCTCGGACAGGTATTCGGTGAGGTTCTCGGCCATCCGCTTGGTCAGCGTGGTGACCAGCACGCGGTCGCCGATCGCCACGCGCTTGTGCACTTCGCTGAGCAGGTCGTCGACCTGGGTGCGTACCGGGCGCACCTCGACTTCCGGGTCGACCAGACCGGTCGGGCGCACCACCAGCTCGGTCACCGCGTCGCCGGACTTGTCCAGTTCGTACGCACGCGGTGTCGCGGAGACGTAGATCGCGCGCGGCACGCGTTCCTCCCATTCCTCGAAACGCAACGGCCGGTTGTCCATCGCCGAGGGCAGGCGGAAACCGAACTCGACCAGAGTTTCCTTGCGCGAGCGGTCGCCCTTGTACATCGCACCGAGCTGCGGCACGGTGACATGCGATTCGTCCACCACCAGCAGCCCATCGGCCGGCAGGTAGTCGAACAGCGTGGGCGGCGGCTCACCCGGCGCGCGCCGGGTCAGGTGGCGCGAGTAGTTCTCGATGCCCTGGCAATAGCCCACCTCGGCCATCATCTCCAGGTCGAAGCGGGTGCGCTGGTCCAGCCGCTGCGCCTCGACCAGCTTGTTCTCGCGATACAGCAGCTCCAGCCGTTCCTTCAGCTCGACCTTGATCGTCTCGACCGCGTTCAGCACGCTCTCGCGCGTACTGGCGTAGTGCGTGCGCGGGTAGACCGTATAGCGCTGCACCTTGCGGATCGTCTCGCCGGTGAGCGGGTCGAACAGCGCCATGTTCTCCACCTCGCCGTCGAACAGCTCGATGCGCAGCGCCTCGGTCTCCGACTCGGCCGGAAACACGTCGACGATCTCGCCACGCACGCGGTAGGTGCCGCGGCGCAGCTCCATCTCGTTGCGGGTGTACTGCAGCTCGGTCAACTGGTGGATCAGCTTGCGCTGGTCGATCCGTTCGCCCTTGGCCAGGATCAGCCGCAGGCTCAGGTAGTCCTCCGGATTGCCCAGGCCGTAGATCGCCGACACCGTGGCCACGATGATCGAATCCCGGCGTGACAGCAGCGCCTTGGTCGCCGACAACCGCATCTGCTCGATGTGCTCGTTGATCGAGGCGTCCTTCTCGATGAAGGTGTCCGACGCCACCACGTAGGCTTCCGGCTGGTAGTAGTCGTAGTAGCTGACGAAGTACTCCACCGCGTTGTGCGGGAAGAACTCCTTGAATTCGCCGTACAGCTGCGCGGCCAGCGTCTTGTTCGGCGCCATCACGATGGTCGGGCGCTGGATGCGCTCGATCACGTTGGCGATGGTGTAGGTCTTGCCCGAACCGGTCACGCCGAGCAGGGTCTGCGTGGCCAGGCCGGCCTCGAAACCCTCGGCCAGGCGCGCGATCGCCTGCGGCTGGTCGCCGGCGGGCTGATAGGGGGCGGCGAGTTGGAAGCGGTCAGTCATCGGCTACAGATGTGGGTGCGACGGGTCATTTTAAATCGCCCCTGCTGACAGCACGCGTCAGCAGGAACCGACATCCAGGTGGCGGCCGGACTGCTGGCCGGGTGACGGCAACGCCCTAGCATGAACCTTCCGGACCACGCAGGAAGCGACACCGTGACGGTTTCAAGGAATCCCGGACCATTGCGCCGGCAGCGTGGCGTGACCCTGGTCGAGCAGATCATGGTGCTCGCCATCATCGCGGTACTCATCGGCATCGCCGCACCGCCTCTGCGGCGACTGCTGACCCGCAACGCGCTGCGGGTCGCCCAGACCGATTTCATCGCTGCCCTGCAATACGCCCGCGAGGCCGCCGTCATGGGTGGCAGGCGCACGCTGTTCTGCCCTACCCGGGATGGCAGCAGTTGCAATGACTCGACACGGTGGGAAAGCGGCTGGCTGCTCGGCCGCGACAGCAATCGCGATGACCAGCCCGACGGCGGCCCGCTGCACGTCGGCCAGGGCTACGCGGGAAAAGTGGCCATCTACAGCAGCGGCGGCCGGCACGTCGTGCGTTTCCATCCCGACGGCAGCGCCAGTGGCAGCAACATCACCCTGCTGTTCTGCCAGCCGTCCAGCGCGAGCGATGCGCTCATCGTCGTGGTCTCCAATGCCGGCCGTATCCGCGGCGCTCCCGCCAACTCCACCCAGGCCGCCACCTGCACCCGGCTGAAATGATCCGCTTCGGCGATATCGACGAGCCGGCATGATATCCACTTGACTCCGATCAATACCCGGGCATGCCGGCACGCACATGCTATGCCTCACTCCCTGAGGAGGCATGGCCATGGGCAGATTGAGCGGCAAGGTAACGCTGGTGACCGGCGGCGCCGTGGGTATCGGCGCCGCCTGTGTGCGCCGCATGCTGGAAGCCGGCACGCGGGTGGCCATCGTCGACCTGCACGACGGGCCGGGACAGCAGCTGGCTGCGGAGTTCGGCGACGACGCACGCTACTTCCACGCCGACGTCGCGGCGGAAGCTGACGTGGCCGCTGCGATCAGCGCTACCGTGGCCGCGTTCGGACGGCTGGACGTCCTCGTCAACAATGCCGGCATCGCCGGTCCGAACAAGCCGACCCACGAACTCACCGAGGCCGAATGGGATCGCGTGCAGGCAATCAACGTGAAGGGCGTGTTCTTCTGCACCAAGCATGCTATCGCACCGCTGCGCGCGGCCGGTGGCGGCAGCAGCATCAACCTGTCGTCGATCTACGGCCTGGTCGGTGCGGCGGACCCGCCGCCCTACCACGCATCCAAGGGTGCGGTACGGCTGCTGAGCAAGACCGACGCGCTGCTGTACGCGGCCGACCGCATCCGGGTCAATTCGATCCACCCCGGCTTCATCTGGACACCGATGGTGGAGCAACACATCGCGGCGATGGGCGGCGACCCCGCACAACACCGGCGCGAAGTCGGGGGCACTGCATCCACTGGGCCACATGGGCGACCCGGACGACATCGCCTGGGGCGTGGTCTACCTGGCTTCCGACGAGTCGAAGTTCGTGACCGGCAGCGAGCCGGTCATCAATGGCGGCTACATCTGCCGCTGATCATCCAGTACAAGAGGAGTTCACCATGTTCAAGCACATCCTGCTGCCCACCGACGGTTCCGAACTGTCCCTGCGCGCGATCGACACCGGCATCGAGCTGGCCGCCCGGCTGGGAGCCCGCGCGCATGCGTTCCATGTGATCGCGCCGTTTCCCGCCTCCACCTATTTCGCCGGGTTCGTCCTGGCCAACGAGCCTGCATACACGCAGGAGGCCAACGCCAACGCCGAACGTTATCTGGCCGACGTGCGCCAGCGTGCGGAAGCCGCCGGCGTCTCCTGCGAAAGCAGCTGCGAGGTCGATGCGCGACCCTACTCCGCCATCGTCGGCGCTGCCCGCAAGCACCAGTGCGACCTGATCGTGATGGCCTCGCACGGCTGGCGCGGCTTCGACCGGCTGCTGCTGGGCAGCGAGACGCACAAGGTGATCCTCAACGGCGACGTGCCGGTGCTGGTTTGCCGTTGAGCAACACTATCGGCGCGAGCGGCAGCCGGACCGACGCATGAGCGAAGCAAGGCCACCGCAACCGACCAGCCGTCCCGGGCTTGATCCGGCCGAAGCCGCGCGGCGACTGGCCGAGCATGGCCCGAACCTGCTGCCGGGCAGCACGCCCAAGAGCCTGTTCGCGATCGTCGGCAGCGTGCTGACCGAGCCGATGTTCCTGATGCTGCTGGTCGCCGGTGGCCTGTACCTGGCGCTCGGCGACCGTGCCGAGGCGGCGTTCCTGCTGTCGTTCGTGTTCGTGGTCATCGGCATCACGCTGGCGCAGGAGCGCAAGACCCAGCGGGCGCTGGAATCGCTGCGCGAATTGTCGGCGCCGCGCGCGCTGGTGATCCGCAGCGGACAGGAAACCCGCATTCCCGGGCGCGAGGTGGTGATCGGCGACCTTCTGGTGCTGCATGAAGGCGATCGCATCGCCGCCGATGCCGTGCTGCTGGACGGTCACCTGGACGTCAACGAGTCACTGCTCACCGGCGAGGCGGTGCCGGTCACCAAGCTGCCGGGCACCGGCGCCGGCCAGCTGTTCGCCAGCACGGTGGTGACCAAGGGCGTCGGTGTCGCCGAGGTCCACGCGGTCGCCGAATCCACCGCCGTCGGCCGTATCGGCCAGGCACTCACGTCCACCGCCGAACCGGTCTCCGGATTGCAGCAGGCCTCACGTCGGCTGATCCGCAACCTCACCATCGGCGGGCTGTTGCTGGCCACGGCGTACGCGCTGCTCGGCTGGTTGTGGGACGGGCACGGCCTGCTGGAAAGTGTGCTGGCCGGCATCGCGCTGACCATGGCGATCCTGCCCGAGGAAATCCCGGTGATCCTCACCGTGTTCCTCGCGCTGGGCGCGTGGCGGATATCAAAGCACAAGGTGCTGACCCGCCGCGTGCCCGCGGTGGAGGCGCTCGGCGCGATCTCAGTGCTGGCGGTCGACAAGACCGGCACGCTGACGCAGAACCGCATGCAGGTCGCCGAGCTGCGCCTGGTCGACGACAGCTCGCACGACGAGGATGCGACCGAGCTGCCCGAACCGTTCCACGAACTGGTCGAGTTCGCCATGCTGGCCACGCCGCTGGATCCGTTCGACCCGATGGAGAAGGCGATCCAGAGCTTCGGGCTGCACTGGCTCACCGACACCGAGCACGTGCACGCCGCATGGTCGCCCGAGTTCGAGTACGGCCTGTCGCCGGACATCCTGGCGATGACCCGCGTGTTCCGCGGCGATGCGCGCACCCGGCACCTGCTGGCGACCAAGGGCGCGCCGGAGGCGGTGATCGACCTGTGCCACCTGCCCGCTGCCGACGCCGGGGCCATCCTGCGCCAGGTCGAGGCCATGGCCGAACGCGGCCTGCGCGTGC
>DATCUT010000041.1:0-3160 GCA_036561785.1 Rhodanobacter sp. | reverse complement strand
CGCGCCGCGCCAGCACCTCGCGGGCGACGGCTTGCGCGCGGGCCAGGTCGTGGTTGCGCCAGTGGCCGCACTGGTCGATGCGCGCATACGGCACGGCGCCGGCCGCGAGCACGCCTTCGAGAATGGCCGCCAGAGCGCTCTCGACAATGGCGCGCCGGCCTTCGCCGAGCAGGGTGAGATAGAAGCCGGTCTGGCAACCCATCACGCCGATGCCGACGAAATGCTCCGGCAACAGGCGCTGGAAGCCTTCGAGCAGGAAATGCTCGATCGAATGCAGTTCGGTGCTCGACAGGCAGGCATCGGCGTTCGGCCGGCGCAGGCGCAAGTCGATGGTGTAGACGGCGTCGCCCGCGGCTCCCGCATGGGCGCCGCGCAGCTTGACGCTGGGCGCCTTCAGCCGGCGGTGGTCCAGTTCGCCGACGGTATCGCCCTGCCAGCCCAGTGCCTCGAAGTCGATCATGGTGATTGCTCGGTGAAACGGCCGGGTGCACTCACGCCGGCTGCGGGATGGCGGCCAGGTGGCGGTAGCTGTCGTCGAGGGCCTGCTGCCAGGCCTCGACGTGGTGATAGAGCTCGACCGAGCCGAAGCCGTGGAAGCCGTGCTCGTTCAGCGCCCTGAAACTGGCCGCCAGATCCAGCGTGCCTTCACCGGGAATCTCGTGGAAATGCACGATGCCGGTGCGGGTGTTGGCGACCATCTTGTCGAACAGTGCGGGCCCCCGGACGCCGCGCAGGTGGGCGACGATCGGCCAGGCCCGTTCGAGCACGTCGAAGCTCAGGCCCGGCACCGAGATCAGGTAGGTGAAGATCTCGTCGTCCAGCGACGAGGCGCCGGCGTACAGGCTGCCGTAATCGATCATGCCCGCCGCCTGATCGATGCCGGCCTGCGCCAGCAGGGCGTCGATGCGCCGGCGCCGTGCCGGGTCGGGCGTGCGGTCGCCGAAGTACAGCGGGTGCCGGCGATCCAGCAGCAGGTAGTCCGACGAGTCGGGAAAATAGACCAGGGTGCTGGCGGCATCCAGGTCGAGGTCCGACGCGGCATCGTCCCGCACGATCCTGAGGTTGCGGCCCTCGCGCGCATCGGAAATGTGCAGGTAGCGGGCGAACGGCGCCGCCTTCGCCAGCGCGCCGATATAGTCCGGTTCGGAGCAGTAGGCATGGCAGATGTCGATGTGCAGCGCGAAACGGCGGGAGCCGACCGCGCGGATCAGTGCCAGCCCCTGCTCCAGCGTCTCGATGTACATGCCCGGCTCGGGCTCGATCAGCAACGTGATGTCCTCGTCGTCGCGGATCTCGCGCAGGCATTCGCGGATGCTGTCCACCAGCAGCTCGCCCGGATCGACCGTCGGCTGGCGCACGTGCTCCTCGCGGAGGAAACCGCTGCCGAAGGTGACCAGCTTCACGCCCAGCCGGCGGGCCACGCGGATGCCGCGCCTGACCAGGTCGATGCGGCGCTTGCGACCGGCCACGTCCAGCGTCATCAGCGACGGCTCGTGCGGCCGCGACGGGGTGAAGAAGTGCGAGGCCGTGGCCACGCAGGCCGGCACGATCCGCACCGCCTGCAGGCGCCGCTGCACGGCGTCGAGATCGGCCTCGGTGAGGTTGAAGGGGTTGAACTGGTCGCGGTGGAAGGACAGCTCGATCCCGGCGTAGCCGGCCCGGGCCACGGCATCGATGGCATCGACAAACGATAGGCTGGTGAGGCCGAAAGTGCTGTAGCTGAGCTGGATCATGCCCGGGAACCGTGGTGAGCAAGCGGTGGGGAAACTCGAGTGCGCCGTTTGCCCGATCCCTGCGGCTGCAGCAGACACGGCATCGGTTGCGCAACGCAGGCTTCCGACGTCGAGTTGGTGTCCCCGCAGCGTGCGGGCGCGGCGGCACGCTCGCCATGACCCACGTCAATCCGCACCCGCCGGCGCCTGCGTATGGATGCCGCAGCGCGCGGCCGCAGCGCCGGACGCGGAGGCTAGACGAAGTCGAAAAAACAGGGGGACGCAAGCCACGCGCGCAGGCGCATGGCTGCGCGCGCTGCGGATCGCCGCCGTGGCGGATTGCCGCGAGGCAGTTGCGCGGTTCGGAGTCCGGCTCAGTCGACCGGCGTATGCCGGTAACTGCCGACGTCGGCAGGTTGCACCGCGTCGGCCTTGTTCGACCATGACTGGCGGATGTAGCCGACCACCGCGGCCACGTCGGCGTCGTTCAGCTGTTGCGCGAACGGTGGCATCGAGTACGGCTTCGGGTTGCCCGCGGTGACCGGGGCGAAGCCGCCGAGCAGCACGCTGCGGATCGCGTTGATGCCGGTCGGTTCGGTGACCGAGGTGTTGCCGTCGAGCGGCGGGTAGACGCCGGCCACACCGCGGCCGTCCGCACCGTGGCAGTCGGCGCAGCGCTGCGCGTAGAGTTTGCCGCCCTGCTCGTGGCTGGCCGCGCGCTTGAACGGTGCCGGCGCGGGTTGCGCGCGCGGCGGCAGCGATTGCAGATAGTCCGCCACCGCCCGCAGGTCCGCGTCGGTCATGTGCTGGGTGCTCTTGCGCACCACGTCGGCCATCGGCCCGAACGCCGCGCCCTTGGCCGACTGGCCGCTCTTCAGCAGGTCGACGATGTCCTGCGCGCTCCAGCCGTCGAGGCCGCCGCCGGGTTGCGTGCTGAGGTCGGGCGCGTACCAGTCCAACTGTGGAATCTGGCCGCCGGTGAGGTGCTGGTTCGGCGCAATGCCGCCGAGCGAATCGCGCGTGGTGTGGCATTCGTTGCAGTGGCCCAGGCCCTGCACCAGGTAGGCGCCGCGGTTCCACTGTTCGGACTTCGCCGGATCGGGCCGGTACTCGCCCGGCTTGAAGTACAGCGCGCGCCAAGCGACCAGGCTGCTGCGCACGTTGTAGGGAAAGCCCAGTCCCAACTCGGCATCCGGCCGCTGCACCGGCGGCAGCGACTTCAGGTAGGCGAAGATCGCCAGCGCGTCGTCGCGGGTCACCTTGGTGAACGAGGTGTACGAAAACACCGGATACAGCAGCTCACCCTGGCGGCCCTTGCCTTCATGCAGCGCATTCCAGAAATCGTCGAAGCTCCATGCGCCGATGCCGGTTTCCGGATCGGGCGTGATGTTCGGCGCCGGCACGTCGCCGAACGGCGTGCCCAGCGAGCGGCCGCCGGCGTAGCGCTG
>DATCUT010000040.1:0-5990 GCA_036561785.1 Rhodanobacter sp. | reverse complement strand
GGCGGCGCGGTGCACAGCCGGCCGTCGCGGCAGGTCGCGGTGACCTCGGGCAAGGCCGTCGAACACGCTCATCCGAAAAAGCCGGGCCTGTTCCGCCGCTTGACCCGCCTGTTCACCGGCCGCTGAACGTCATGATCGCCGCGGGCTGAACCGCGGCGATCAGAGAAGTCCGCATCTTGCGGCCGGCTTCCCTTATCCTTGCCGTCGATACGACGACACGCAGGCTCGGGGACGCGCGGTGATCCATTTCGATCAAGTCAGCAAGCGCTACGAAGGCGGCCATGAGGCGCTCTCGCAGCTTTCGTTCGAGGTGCCGACGGGCGAGATGGCCTTCGTCACCGGGCATTCCGGCGCCGGCAAGAGCACCCTGCTCAAGCTGCTGGGGTTGATCGAGCGGCCCTCGCACGGCGTGATCAACGTGGACGGCAGGAGTCTGGCGAAGATCCGCCACAGCGGCATTCCGAAGTGGCGCCGGCATGTCGGCATGGTGTTCCAGGACCATCGCCTGCTGATGGATCGCAGCGTGTTCGCCAACGTCGAACTGCCGCTGGCGATCGGCGGCATCGCCCGCGCCGAACGCGCGCGGCGGGTGCGCGCGGCGCTGGAGAAGGTCGGCCTGCTCGCCTACGAGCGGCAGCTGCCGGCGACGTTGTCTACCGGCGAACAGCAACGCGTGGGTATCGCCCGCGCGATCGTGGCGCGCCCCGCGCTGCTGATTGCCGACGAGCCCACCGGCAACCTCGACCCGCAGCTGGCGGTGGAGATCATGGGCCTGTTCGGCGAGTTCCAGCAGGTCGGCACCACCGTGCTGATCGCCAGCCACGACCTGCCGCTGATCAAGCGCATGAAGAAGCGTGTGATCGTGCTGGATCATGGCCGCCTGGTCGCCGACCTGGCGGCGCAGGAGGTGCTGTGAACACGGTGCCGGAAACCCTGCACGTGCCCGCGGACGCGCCACAGCGCAATGTCCACAGCCGCGGCAACCGTTTCGCCAGCTGGCAGGAGCATCACCGCTGGAGCGCGGCGTCCAGCCTGCGCCGGCTCGCCTCGCGTCCGTTCGGCAGCCTGCTCACGATCGCGGTGATGGGCCTGGCGCTGGCCTTGCCGCTGGCGTTCTACCTGCTGCTGGGCAATGTGCAGCAGCTCGGCCATGCGCTGGGCCAGAGCCAGGCGATCAGCGTGTTCCTGCAGCCGGGCCAGACCGCGTCGCAGGCGCAACTGCTCGCCCAGCAGCTGGGCGACCGCCCCGAGGTGGCCGCGGTGGTGGTGAAGACACCGCAGCAGGGCATGGACGAACTGGCGCAGATGCAGGGCTTCTCCGGTGCCCTGCAGACGCTGGACGACAACCCGCTGCCGTATGTGCTGCAGTTGCAGCCGCGCGCGGGGGTGAGCGCGCACGCGCTGGAGCAGTTGGTGGCCGACGTGCGCACCCTGCGCAGCGTCGACCTGGTGCAGGACAGCGGCAGCTGGCGGCAGCGGCTGGACGCCTTGCTCGGCGTGGGCAATCGCGTGGTGCTGGTGCTGGCTTCGCTGCTGGCGCTGGCGGCGCTGCTGGTGGTCGGCAATACGATTCGGGTGGACATCGCCAGCCGCAGCGAGGAGATCGGCGTGCTGCTGCTGGTCGGCGCCAGCGGCGCGTTCGTGCGCCGGCCTTATCTGTACGCGGGGATCTGGTATGGCCTGTTCAGCGGCATCCTGGCCGCGTTGCTGGCGGTGCTGATCGAGCTGGCGCTGGCCACGCCGGTGGCGCAGTTGAGCCAGGCTTATGATGGCAAGCTGCAGGTCGGCGGCTTGCCGCCATGGCTGTTGCTGGCGGTACCGCTGGTCGCCGCGGCGCTGGGGTGGCTCGGCGCGCGACTGGTCAGCGCGTGGCAATTGCGCAAGGCGGCGTGACGGTCTTGCGCGGGGGTGACGTGAATCGCAGCCGCCGGTGCCGTATCCGGTGCACTATCACCAGTTGCAGCGGGTGCAGAGGGTGCGCCCGCAGGTTCATCGGCGAAGGACTGCCACGGGTCGGGTGGGTGAGCTAAGGAATGAGTACGAATATCAGCAGCCGTCTGCTGACCGACGCACCGCGGGTGCTGGTGGTCGACGGTTCACGCGTGGTGCGCCAGCTGATCACCCGCGTGCTGCAGGCCGAGTTGCCCGGCGTCGAGGTGGTCGGCTGCGGCAGCGGCACCGAGGCGCAGCAGGTGCTCGGCGAGGGCGTGTTCGATTTCATCACCATCGCGCTGCGCCTGCCCGACATGGACGGGCTGGAGCTGGCGCGCTTCGTGCGCGAGTCGGCGCCGCAGGCCTACGTGCCGATCGTGGTGGTCTCCGGCGACGTGGATGACCGGCTGCACCGCCGCTCGCTGGGCGAGCACGTCACCGACTACTTCGACAAGGCGCTGGGCTTCCAGGCGCTGGCCGAGTTCATCCGCGGCTACGTGCGGCCGGACGCTACCGCCGAAGGCGTGGTGCTGTACGTCGAGGACAGCCGCGTAGTCGCGCTGGCGACCCGCCGCATGCTGGAGAAGATCGGCCTCACCGTGCGCCACGTGGTCAGCGTGGAGGACGCGCTGGCCCTGCTGGAAACCTCGAAGGCGCAGGGCGAGGTGGGCGCCGACGTGGTGCTCACCGATGTCAGCCTGAAGGGCGAGCTCACCGGCGGCGACCTGCTCAAGCACATCCGCGGCGAGTTCGGCTACGGCAAGGGCCGGCTGCCGGTGCTGGTGATGACCGGCGACGAGAACCCGGCCAACCAGGCTGCGCTGATCAAGGCCGGTGCCAACGACCTGGTCGAGAAGCCGGTCGAGGAAAGACTGCTGGTCACCAAGCTGCTGTTCCAGCTGCGCGTGGCGAAGCACCTGCGCGGGCACACGGCCGAGGCATGAGCGACGCGGCGCAGATCAAGCTGGAACCGTCGTGGAAGGCGCGCATCGGCGACTACCTGCTGCGCCCCGAGATGCAGGCGCTGGCGGCGTTCCTGCGCGCGGAGAAACAGGCCGGCAAACGGATCTATCCGCCCGGCCCGGAAATCTTCGCCGCGTTCGAACACACCCCGTTCGACGCGGTGCGGGTGGTGATCCTGGGCCAGGACCCGTATCACGGCCCCGGCCAGGCGCACGGCTTGTGCTTCTCGGTGCGCCCCGGCGTGCGGGTGCCGCCGTCGCTGGAGAACATCTTCAAGGAGATCCAGCGCGACCTTGGCATCGCGCGTCCCGACCACGGCTGCCTCACGCCGTGGGCCGATCGCGGCGTGCTGCTGCTCAACAGCGTGCTGACGGTGGAAGAAGGTCGCGCCGGTTCGCACCAGGGCAAGGGCTGGGAGGGCTTCACCGACGCGGCGATCGACGCGCTGAACCGCGAGCGCGAAGGCCTGGTATTCCTGCTGTGGGGCGCGTACGCCCAGCGCAAGGGCCAACTGATCGACACCGGCCGGCATGGCGTACTGAGCTCAGTGCATCCGTCGCCGCTGTCGGCCCACCGCGGCTTCATCGGCTGCGGCCATTTCTCCGCCGCCAACCGCTATCTGGAGAGTCACGGCCATCTGCCGATCGACTGGTCGTTGCCGCCGCGAACCGCGCTGAAGGGCGGTTTCACGCCCGCTTGAATGCGGTTTCGGTAGCCTCATATCGGGCTGGACGAGACGCTGGACAAGGGTGATTAATATCTATACCATCTAGTTCATTAAAGCGCGGAACCAACGCCGCGCTTTAGCACTCCAACTGCCCGAGTGCTAAACTTTGACGTCGTTCAGGAGGTTCCACCCATGTCTCAAGCCTTGGTGACCGCCAGCTTCCCGCTGCCGAGTGTCGTCGGCAGTCTGGATGCCTATATTTCCGCGGTCCATCGGATCCCGGTGCTGAGCTCGGAAGAAGAGCAGGCGCTGTCGCGCGACTACCTCGAAGAGGCCAACCTGGCCGCGGCGAAGAAGCTGGTGATGTCGCACCTGCGTTTCGTGGTGCATGTGGCGCGTGGCTATTCGGGCTACGGCCTGCAGCTGGCCGACCTGATCCAGGAAGGCAATATCGGCCTGATGAAGGCGGTCAAGCGTTTCGATCCGGACCAGGGCGTGCGCCTGGTCAGCTTCGCGGTGCACTGGATCCGTGCCGAGATGCACGAGTTTATCCTGAAGAACTGGCGCATCGTGAAGGTCGCCACCACCAAGGCGCAGCGCAAGCTGTTCTTCAACCTGCGCAAGAGCAAGAAGCGCCTGGGCTGGATGAACGCGGCCGAAGTGAGCACCGTGGCGAAGGATCTGGGCGTGCCCGAGGCGACTGTGCGCGAGATGGAGTCGCGTTTGTCCGGTCGTGATATCGGCTTCGAGGCTCCGGTGGACGCGGACGACGACGCCAAGCCGGCACCGGCGGCGTTCCTGATCGACGACGGCGCCGACCCGTATGAGAACGTGTCCGACGAGGATTACGCCGACAACCAGATGCAGACGCTGACCGATGCGCTGGGCCATCTGGACCCGCGTTCGCGCGACATCATCCAGCGTCGCTGGCTGGACGACAGCAACAAGGCCACGCTGCAGGACCTGGCCGACGAATACGGCGTGTCCGCCGAACGCATCCGCCAGATCGAGGCGAATGCGATGAAGAAGATGCGCGGCCTGTTCGCGACGGTGGCCTGAGCCACCGCACCGCGGCCCGATGAGCTGCCCATGCAAACGGCCCCGCGAGGGGCCGTTTGTGTTTGTGCCGTCGTGGCGTGCCGGTCAGCGCCGGACGGCGGCGGGCTGGCGCAGCGCCATGCCCTTGAGCACGTTCAGTGCCTGTGACAGCGCGTAGTCGCTGGTGGCCAGCTTGGCGTCGTCGGCGCTGCCGTCGTCGTTGATGTCGGTGGCGGCCTTGGCGTTCTCGTTGGCCAGGTGGTTCGGCAGGTCGGCCTCCGAGCTGATCAGCACCGGTCCGCGGTCGGATGGGTTCACGGTGAGGTCGGCCAGCGCGATGTCGGGCTTGATGCCCTCGGCCTGGATCGAGGTGCCGTTCGGCGTGTAGTAGCGTGCGGTGGTGATCTTCACCGCATGCTCGGCGTCCAGCGGCAGCACGGTCTGCACCACGCCCTTGCCGAACGTGCGCTGGCCCATGATCAGCGCGCGGTGGTTGTCCTTCAGCGCGCCGGAGACGATCTCGGCGGCCGAAGCGGTGCCGTTGTTGGTCAGCACGATCATCGGCGCGCCGCCGAGCTGGTCGCCCGGGTGCGCGTTGAAGCTCATGTTCGCGTCCTGCAGCCGGCCGCGCGTGGTGACGATGGTGCCGGCGTCGAGGAAGTCGTCGCTGACGCCCACAGCCGCGGTGAGCAGGCCGCCCGGGTTGTTGCGCAGGTCCAGCACGGCGCCTTTCGGCGGGCCGTTCTTCGCGATCAGCTGGCCCAGTTTCTGTTCCAGGTCGCCGGCGGTGTCGTCCTGGAACTGGCTGATCCGCACGTAGGCGTAGCCCGGCTCCAGCTCGCGCACCTTGACGCTGCTGATCGAGATGTTCTGGCGCACGAGATGCAGGTCGATCAGCTTGTCACTGTTCTGGTGCACGATGGTCAGGTCGATCGCGCTGCCCGGCTTGCCGCGCAACTGCTTGAACATGGCGTCCACGTTCTGCGCGTCGATCAGGCTGCCGTTGATCTTGACGATGCTGTCGCCCGGCTTGATGCCGGCGCGTGCCGCCGGGGTGTCGTCGATCGGCGAGACGATGCGCAGGCCGCCGTCGACCTGCAGCACCTCGATGCCAAGGCCGCTGTACTCGCCCGTGGTGTCCTCGCTGAGCTGGGTCAGGCCGTCCTTGTCCAGGTATTCGCTGTGTGGGTCGAGCCCGCTGAGCATGCCGGTGATGGCCGCCTTCATCAGGGTCTTGTTGTCGACCTTTTCCACGTATGCCTGGCGCACCACTTCGTAGACGCGGCTGAAGTTGCGGATATCGTCCAGGTCCACCTGGTCGATGGAGCTGGCGCCGGCCGGCGCGTCGGCGCTGCTGTGGGTGGCCGGCAGATCGACCGGCGGCGCCGCC
>DATCUT010000039.1:0-14868 GCA_036561785.1 Rhodanobacter sp. | reverse complement strand
GCGGCCAGTTGCCGCAGCACGTCGTCGCCGGTCAGATGACCTACCGATTCGTTGACCCCCTGGAAGCGATCCAGTCCGACCACCAGCACCCAGATCGGCGCCGATGCATCCTTCAGCATGACTCGCAGCGCCTGTTCGAGCTCCAGGTGCTGCGGCAGGCCGGTCACCGGATCGTGACTGGAGGCATGGGCGAGTTCCGCCTGCACCCGGCGCCGCTCGGTGATGTCGCGCGCCACCGCGTAGACCAGCCCGTCGGGCGCGGCGAACGAGACCCACTCCAGCAGGCGTTCGCTGCCGTCGCTGCAGCGGCAGCGGTTGACGAATTCGTGGACCCGCTCGCCGGAGCGGTCCCGCACCAGCATCGGGTCGGAGCCGTCGCCGCGGTCCTCCGGCTGCAGAAATTCCCGGTAATTGCGCGAGGTCAGCTCGCTGGCGCCGTAACCGGTCAGGCACGGCAACGACGGGTTGAACTGCAGCAGCTGCTCGCGGCGCGGATCGAGGATGCAGAAGATTTCCTGCGACATCTCGAAGAAGCGGTTGCGTTCGCGCAGGCGGCCGACCAGGCGCTCGCTCTCGATCGCGATGCCGGTGATCGGCAACATGCGGTCGATGCTGCGCAGTTCTTCCTCACGCGGTTCGCGCGGCTCACGGAAATACACCGCAAAGGTGCCCAGCACTTCGTGATGGCTGCCCAGCACCGGCGTCGACCAGCACGCCTTGAGGCCATGCGCCAGTGCCGTCTCGCGGTAGTTTTCCCAGTACGGGTGACTGGCGATGTCGGCCACTACCACGCGCTCGCCACGCCACGCAGCGGTACCGCACGAGCCGTGCGCCTCGCCGATCTCCAGCCCATGCAGGGTGCGGTTGTACGCGTCCGGCAAACTCGGCGCGGCACCGTGCAGCACATGCCGGCCGTCGTCGTCGAGCAGCAGCAGCGAGCACAGCGCGCCGGGGTTCATCGTTTCGTGCAGGCGTGCGATCTGTTCGAGGCTTTCCGTCAGCGGCCGCTGCGCGGCGATGCCCTTCAGGATCTCGTGCTGGCCGGCCTCCAGCTGCTCGGCGCGCTTGCGTTCGGTGATGTCGTGGAAATAGATCGTCAGCCCGTCCGCCGACGGATAGATGCGGTTCTCGAACCAGCGGCTGTACGGCGGATAGAATGCCTCGATCTGCTGCGGGCACTGTTCGGCCATCGCTTTTTCGTAGACGCGATGGAACGGCTGTTCGAGACCTTCCGGAAACTCCGTCCAGATGTGCCGGCCGATCAGGTCCTCCGCCGCGCGCCCGAAAAGCTCGCAAGCCTTCGCGTTCAGGTAGGTATAGCGCCAGTCCCGATCCAGTGCCACGTAGGCATCGGTGACCCGCTCGAACACCTGGTGAAAGTCCAACTCCAGCCGGGGGTAGTCCATGGTGCGGGTATCCCGTCACGCAAGTGGGTATGGCAGCCAAGGCAGGTTAAGCGAATACGTGTGAAGACGGTAGTGACGTGCGGCCTCAGCGCAGGCTCGATCGCCGCACCACCAGCTTCACCGGCAGCACCTCGCTGTCCACCGGTTCGCCGCGGATCAGGCCAAGCAGGCTGTCCACCAGCACCTCGCCGGCCTGCTTGGTGTCCTGCAGCACGGTGGTCAGCGGCGGATTCACGAAGCTGGCCATGGGGATGTCGTCGAAGCCGGCCAGTGCCACGTCCTGCGGCACGCGCAGGCCGTGGTCGCTGAGTGCACGCATGGCGCCGATCGCGATCAGGTCGCTGGCGGCGAATACCGCGTCGAAGCCGACCTCGCGCAGGATCAGGCTGCGCATCGCCTCGTAGCCGAAGCGCTCGGTGCTCTCGGCGTTTTCCTGCAGCGCGGGATCGACTTCCACCCCGGCCCGCTGCAGGGCATCGACGTAGCCGCGATAGCGCCCGAAGAACTCCGGGTAGTGGGTGGACGCGTCGCCGAGGAAGGCGATGCGACGGCAGCCGCGTTCCAGCAGGTGTTCGGCCACCGCCTGGCCGCCGCGGAAGTTGTCGCAGCCGATCGACACGCCGGGCTGGTCCGGCAGCACCGCGCCCCAGCGCACGAAGCGGGTGCCCTGGGCGACCAGCTTCTCCAGCTTGTCGCGGTAGGCGAGATAGTCGCCGTAGCCGAGCAGGATCAGGCCGTCGGCCTTCTTGCTGTCGGCGAAGTCGGCGTGCCAGTCGTGCGAGAACTGCTGGAACGAGATCAGCAGGTCGTAGCCCTGCAGCGCGCAGGCGCGGGTGATCGAGCCCAGCATCGACAGGAAGAACGGGTTGATGTGCGACTCGTCGGCGGTGGGGTCCTCGAAGAACAGCAGCGCCAGCGTGCCGGAATGCATCCGGCGCAGGTTCGACGCGTTCTTGTCGACCTTGTAGTTGAGCTGCTCGGCGGCGGCCTGGATGCGCCGCCGGGTTTCCTCATTGACCAGCGGGCTGCCGCGCAGCGCGCGCGACACCGTGGCCTGGGAGACCCCGGCCAGGTGGGCAATGTCGATCGATGTGGCTTTTGCCTTCATCCGCAGCGCGACCCGCAAGCTTTTGCGACGGCGCAACGCCGTCCGTGCCAGATCCTAGCCGGTTTGCGCGCCGCCTGTCGTATACCGCCTGGCGCTGGTCGAGGCAGGCGCATGCCGCCAGCGCCGCCTGGGCCGATGGCTGATGGATGATCCTCATGCGCGCATGTCCTCCAACTCGATGCCCTTGGTCTCGCGCACGCCGGCCAGCACGAACAGCAGCGACAGCAGCGCGAAGCCGGCGTACAGCCCGTAGGCGAAGCTGAGGCCCAACTCGGCCAGCGCGGGGAACGTGCTGGTGATCGCGAAGTTCGCCAGCCACTGCGCCGCCGCAGCCACCGCCAGCGCGGTGGCGCGGATCCGGTTCGGGAACATCTCGCCCAGCAGCACCCATACCACCGGGCCCCAGCTCACGCCGAAGAACACCACGTAGGCGTTCGCCGCGACCAGCGCCACCATGCCGGTGGCGCCGGGCAGGCTCAGCGTGGCGCCGCTGCCGGTGGCCTGCGAAAAGCACCACGCCATCAGCCCCAGGGTGATCGCCATGCCGGCCGAACCGACCACCAGCAATGGCTTGCGGCCGACCTTGTCGACCAGCGCGATCGCCACCAGGGTCACCAGCACGTTGACGATCGAGGTGACCACGGTGATGGTGAACGAGTCGGCCTCGCTGAAGCCCACCGAATGCCACAGCGTGGACGAGTAGTAGAAGATCACGTTGATGCCCACGAACTGCTGGAACACCGACAGCAGGATGCCGATCCACACCACCGGCAGCAGCCCGGCCGTCTTGCCGCACAGGTCGCGCAGGCGCGGCTTGTGCTCCGAGCGCAGGCTGTCCTCGATGTCGCGCAGCTTGCTGTCCAGCGCCGCCTCGCTGTGCATGTTCAGCACCTTGCGCAGCACCACCCGGGCCTCGTCGATGCGGCCCTTGGCGACCAGGTGCCGCGGCGATTCCGGCACGCCCAGCACCAGGGTGCCGTAGACCAGCGCCGGCAGCGTCGCCACCAGGAACATCCAGCGCCACGCCGCCAGCCCGAACCACAGCGGCTCCGCCGCACCGCCGGCCACGCCGGCCAGCCACGCATCGCTGAGCAGCGCCGCGAAGATGCCCAGCACGATCGCCAGCTGCTGCATCGAGCCGAGCCGGCCGCGGATGTGCGCGGGCGAGACTTCGGCGATGTAGGTGGGCGCGATCACCGAGGCCACGCCCACGCCGATGCCGCCGACCAGACGCCACAGGATCAGGTCCCACACCGCGGTCACCAGCCCCGAGCCCAACGCACTGGCGACCAGCAACACGGCCGCCACCTGCATCGTGCGCACGCGGCCGAAGCGGTTCGCCAGCATGCCGGCATACCACGCGCCCAGCGCCGAGCCGAGCAGCGCGCAGGACACCGCGAAGCCGGTCTGTGCCGCGTCCAGCGCGAAGCCGCCGCGGACCGCGTCGACCGCGCCGTTGATCACCGCCGTATCGAAGCCGAACAGAAAGCCGCCCAGCGCCGCCGCCGCCGAAATCAGCACCACCCGCGCGGTGGCGCGCTGGCCCAGCCCGTCGCCCGTCATGTCCATCGTGCTCATCGCGTCTCCCCAACGTCATGGCATCAAGATGCGCCCGAGTCTGCACCGCGACCGTTGCCATGTCTGGCTGAATACGTATGCAGCACCTCAGCACTGGCCTGTGGCAGAACGAACGCCTTTCACCCCGGCCCCGTTCACCCTGAGCGTAGGCCCTCAGGGCCGCACGCGGGGAGCAGCCATGGATGGCTGCAGCTTTGAGGAGCGAGGAAGTCGAAGGGCCGCGTACCCTAGGCTGCGCGGCCCTTCGACTTCGCTTCGCTACGCTCAGGGTGAACGGGACTGTGGTTGAGCAGAAGAACGATGCAACAACCTGTGCCGAGCCTACGCCGGCGCGTTGATCACCGCCAGGAAATCGCTGCCGTAGCGCTTGAGCTTGGCTTCGCCGACGCCGCTGATGGTAGCCAGTTCGTCTTCGTTGGCCGGCATGGCGCGCAGCATGGCCAGCAAGGTGGCGTCGTGGAACACCACGTACGGCGGCACGCCCTGCTGCTTCGCCAGCTGCGTACGCAGCGCGCGCAGGGCATCCCACAGTTCCTGCTCGTAGGCCTCGATGCCGAGGCTGCCGCCGCCGGTGACCAGCTTGCTGTCGCGCCGGCGCCGGCTGGCGCGTTCGGGGCGGGCGTCCTCGCGCAGCTTCACCGGTTTGCCGCCGCTGAGTACGGCGCGGCTGGCGGCAGTCAGGCGCAAGGTGCCGTAGCCTTCGGCGTCCGCTTCGAGCAGGCCGGCGGCGAGCAGCTGACGAAACACCGAGCGCCATTGCTTCTCGTCCATCTCGGCACCGATGCCGAAGGTGCTGAGCCGATGATGGTCGAGACTGAGGACGCGCTCGGTCTCCTCGCCGCGCAACACGTCGATCACGTGGCCGGAGCCGAAGCGCTGGCCGGTGCGGTACACCGCCGACAACGCCTTCTGCGCGGGCACTGTGGCGTCCCAGGTCTTCGGCGGCGCGATGCAGTTGTCGCAATGGCCGCAGGGGCCGGGATAGATCTCGCCGAATGCGCCCAGCAACAGCTGGCGGCGGCAATCGGTGGCCTCGGCGTAGGCCAGCAGCGATTCCAGCTTCTGCCGTTCCACCCGCTTGCGCTCGTCGGCCGATTCGGACTGCGCGATCATCTGGCTCATGGTGACCACGTCGGACAGGCCGTAGATCATCCACGCCTCGGCCGGCAGGCCATCGCGGCCGGCGCGGCCGGTCTCCTGGTAGTAGCCCTCGATGCTGCGCGGCAGGTCCAGGTGCGCCACGAAGCGCACGTCCGGCTTGTCGATGCCCATGCCGAACGCGACGGTGGCGACCATCACCACGCCGTCCTCGCGCAGGAAGCGCTGCTGGTTCTTCGCGCGGGTCGCCGCATCGAGGCCGGCGTGGTACGGCAGCGCCTCGACGCCGAGTTCGGCCAGCCATTCGGCGGTGTCGTCCACCTTGCGCCGGCTGAGGCAATACACGATGCCGGATTCGCCCTGGTGGCCGTGCAGGAAGTCGGTGAGCTGGCGCTTCGCGTTGTGGCGCAGGCCGACCCGGTAGCCGATGTTCGGGCGGTCGAAACTGGACACGAACTGCCGCGCATTCTGCAGCGACAGCCGCTCGACGATTTCGTCGCGCGTGCGCTGGTCGGCGGTGGCGGTGAGCGCGATGCGCGGCACGGCGGGGAAGCGCTGGTGCAGGATCGCCAGCTCGCGGTACTCGGGGCGGAAATCGTGGCCCCACTGGGAGACGCAATGTGCCTCATCGATCGCGAACAGCGCCACTTCGGTGCGTTCGAGCTGGCCCAGGAAGCGCCCGGTGAGCAGCCGCTCCGGCGCCACGTACAACAGGTTCAGCTCACCGGCCAGCAGCTGGCGCTCGACCTCGCGCTGCTCTTCCGCACCGAGGCTGGAGTTGAGATAGGCGGCGGCCACGCCGGCCTCGCGCAGCGCGTCGACCTGATCCTGCATCAACGCGATCAGCGGCGACACCACGATGCCGGTGCCCTGCCGCAGCAGCGCGGGGATCTGGTAGCACAGCGACTTGCCGCCGCCGGTCGGCATCAGCACCAGCGCGTCGCCGCCCCCGGCGAGATGCTCGACCACGGCCTGCTGCTGGCCGCGGAAACTGGGGTAACCGAAAACGCTTTGAAGCAGGTCGAGGGCTGAGGCTTTCATCGGCCACATGGTAACAAACCGACCCGGCCCGGCCGCCGGAAACATCTGCGATGACTCGTCGGCAACGCCGCCGCCTAAGCGTCCGGCATGCCCCACAACGCATGGTCGAGATCGCCATCCAGGCCGAACCGCGACAATGGCACGCGGCCGTTCTTCACCTCCACGCCTTCGCTGCGCAGGCGCCGGGATTGCTCGCGGAAACCGCGGCTGCCCGGCGGCATCGCGATGTGTCCGCTGGAGCGCAGCACGCGGTACCACGGCAATGCCATGCCGTCGGGCACTTCGCCGAGCAGCCGACCGACCAGCCGCGCCCGTCCCGGCAGCCCCGCACGGGCGGCGATCGCACCGTAACTGGCGACGCGGCCGCGCGGAATCGCGGCGATGGCGGCGTAGATACGGGCGGCGGCATCATTCATGGTTCACGCGACGCTAGCGGGGATACGTGGCAGAGTAGCCTCCGACCCTCGCCGACGGAAGCCGCTGCATGCGCCATTTCGAAGCCGTGCGTTCCCACATCGGCAGCCTGCACGAGCTGCGCCAGAACGATCCCTACCTGATCAGTTTCGACCTGAAGTTGTCGCCGGATCGCTACCAGGGCGTCTACCTGGCCGAACTGGAGGACGAGGCCGGGCGCCGCTATCTGCGCATTTCCACCCCGATCGGCCCGCTTGCCGGCACCGATCCCATCCGCTGCCTGCGCTTCAACTGGCAGCAGCGTACCGGCTTCCTCGCGGTGGCCGACCTGGATGGTTCGCCGTACCTGCATCTTTGCGAAAACCGCCCCTACGAATTCCTCGACCGCGCCGAACTGCAGCGCGTGGTGAGCGAACTGGGCGTGCTCGGCGACCAGCTGGAACGGATCATCGCCGTCGGCGACGACTCGCTGTAGGAACGCACCCTGTGCGCAAGCTTTCCTTCACGTAACGAAGAGCCATCGCGCACAGGGTGCGCTCCTACACACGGGCCAGCAGCCCGTCAGAATATCAGGCGGAACACCACCACCAGCCCGTAGGCGAACAGCGCGGTGATCGGCAGGGTCAGGATCCACGCCCATACCATGCGCTCGACCACCGACCAGCGGATCGAGTTGAAACGCTTGGCCGCGCCCACGCCCATGATCGAGGCCGACACGTTGTGGGTGGTCGACACCGGGATGCCGAACGCCGAGGCAGCAAGGATGACCGCCGCCGAGCTGGTCTCGGCGGCGAAGCCGTTGATCGGGTGCAGCTTGACCATCTTGTGGCCGAGCGTCTTGATGATGCGCCAGCCGCCGCCGGCAGTACCGGCAGCCATGGTCAGCGCGGACACCACCTTCACCCACACCGGGATCGCGAAGCCGCCGGCCGGATTCTCGGCGATGCGCAGAAAACCCAGCCACGCCGGCAGCTGATCGAACTGGTGCGCGGCGGTCGCGCCGGCCAACGCCAGCGCGATGATGCCCATGCTCTTCTGCGCGTCGTTCATGCCGTGCGCCACGCCCATCGCGCTGGCCGACACGATCTGCGCCTTGCCGAAGAAGAAATTGACGAACGGCGTGCGCCCGAAGCGGCGCGACCAGCCGTGCCGGTTCGCGAACCAGGCCAGCAGTGCGTACAACGCGCCCATCAGGATGAAGCTGATGATGAAGCCGGCCAGTGGCGACAACACCATCGGGATGATCACTTTCGGGATCACGCCGTGGCCCTTCAGCCAGCTGCCCTCCACCCAGATCACCGAGGCGAAATTGTTGTCCGAGGCGGCCAGCGCCGCGCCCACCAGCGAGCCCACCAGCGCGTGGCTGGAACTGGACGGCAGGCCCAGCCACCAGGTGATCAGGTTCCACACGATCGCCGCCAGCAGCGCGCAGATCAGCAGCTGCGAGCTCATCTCGATCACCCCGGCGTTGATCAGCCCGGAAGCAATCGTGGCCGCCACCGCCGTGCCCATGAACGCGCCGACCAGGTTGGTGCCCGCCGCCAGCAGCACAGCCTGACCGGGGGTGAGCACCTTGGTCGCCACCACCGTGGCGATCGAGTTGGCGGTGTCGTGGAAACCGTTGATGTAGGTGAAGACGAGTGCGATCACCACCACCGCAATGACGATGCTCATGCGCGGCTCCCGGCCATGGACGGGCGGACGCCCGGTGCCGGCGCCGCCGGGCAGTGCGGAATGCGCAGGGTCACGGGCGTGGCCTCAGGAGTTCTTCAGGACGATCGAATAGACGATGTTGCCGACGTCGCGGCACTTGTCGATGGCCTTCTCGATCAGCTCGAACAGGTCCTTGGCCAGCATCGCCCGCATCACGTCGCCGCCTTCGATGTACAGCGTGCGGTACGGCGCCAGCAGCATGCGGTCGCCTTCCGATTCCAGCGCCTGCAGGCGATCCTGCAGTTTCTTCACCGGGTCGATGCGCAGGCCGCGGCGCAGCTCGCCGATCATCTCGGCAACCACCTCGCTGGAACGCTGCAGCACCAGGGCGCGCTGGGCGAAATCCACCCCGGCCAGGCGGTCGGCCACGATCTCGTAGCGCTCGGCGAATTTCTCGATGGTCTTGGGGATCTTGTACAGCGACGAATTTAGCGCCTCGATGTCCTCGCGATCGAGCGCGGTGACGAAGGTGTTCACCAGCTCCTCGCTGATCTGCGCGGCCAGCGCCTTCTCGCGCGCGCGGGTGGCGGTGAACGCGGCCATCACCGAGCCCTGGTCAGGCTGGGTCAGCAGCTCGTGCAGGGCCTTGGCGCTTTCGGAGGCGGTGGCGGCGCTCTGTTCGAGCAGTCCGTAGAACTTGTCGCCTTTGCCGAAAATCGTCTGCAATGAAAACATGCTGGCCATGCCTAGAGGGAACGGGATGACGGGAATGTTACAGGACTGTCGTGCTGCCCTGCATCAATGCCCGGCCCTGGCGGGGTGATGCGAAAGCCCCGCAGCCCTTACACTGTGCCCATGCACCCTCCCCCGTTACCGCCGCGATGCTGACCGAAATCGCGCTCGTCCTCGTGCTGGCCCTGTGCAACGGCTTCTTCGCCCTGTCGGAGATGGCGCTGATAGCCTCGCGCAAGAGCCGCCTCAAGCAGATGGCCCGGAACAGCCGCAAGGCCGCCACGGCATTGCGCCACGCCGAGGCACCGGAGCACTTCCTGTCCACCGTGCAGGTCGGCATCACCCTGGTGATGCTGATCACCGGCGCGGTCGCCGGCGATGCCCTGGGCGCCCACATCGCCGATGCCCTGCAAGGCGAGTATCTGGCGTGGCTGCTGCCGTATGCGCGGATCATCGGCATCGTGCTCGGCTTCGCGCTGATCTCGTTCATCCAGATCGTGGTCGGTGAACTGGTGCCCAAGCGGCTGGCGCTGGCGGCACCGGAAAAGGTGTCGGCGTACGTGGCGATCCCGATGCTGCTGCTGTCGCGGCTGACCGCGCCGTTCGTATGGCTGCTGAACGCATCGAGCAACCTGCTGCTGCGCCTGCTGCGGGTCAACCAGCAGAGTAGCGGCGTGGTCACCGAGGAGGAGATCCGCCTGCTGGTCGCCGAGAGCGCCGAACAGGGCGTGCTCGACCCGGACGAACACAACATGGTCAACCGCGTGCTGCGCCTGGGCGACCGCACGGTCGACAGCGTGATGACTCCGCGCATGCGCATCGCCTGGCTGGACATCGCGGCGACCCGCGAGGAGAACTTCGAGGTGCTGCGGGAGACCCCGTATTCGTGCTACCCGGTGTATCGCGGCGACGAGAGCGAGGTGGTCGGCGTGGTCGAGGTCAAGCGCCTGCTGCGCAGCTTCGCCGAAGGCACGCCGGAGCTGTTCGGCCACCTGGCCAAGCCGCTGTTCGTGCCGGCCACCGCGCGCGCGCTGGACCTGCTGGAAGAATTCCGCGACGCCGAGACGCCGCTGGCGCTGGTGGTGGACGAGTACGGCGACATCGAAGGCGTGGTCACCGTCAACGACCTGCTGGCGGCCGTGGTCGGCGCCAGCCAGATCGGCCACGGTGGCGGCAACGAGGACAGCCCGATCATGCAGCGCGCCGACGGCAGCTGGCTGATCGACGGCAGCCTGTCCACCGACGACCTGCGCGAACTGCTGCAGATCGGCGAGCTGCCCGGCGAGGAGGAACACGAATACCGCACCGCCGCCGGCATGGTGATGACCGCCCTCGGCCACATCCCGCAGACCGGCGAGGTGTTCGCCTGGCACGGCATCCGCTTCGAGGTGGTCGACCTGGACGGCGCCCGCATCGACAAGCTGCTGGTCACCCCCGCGCCGTCGCTGGAGCTGTCGGACGACGAGCAGTAGGAGCGCACCCTGTGCGCGATGCTTCTGCTCGACGTGCGTGAAGAGCTCGCGCACAGGGTGCGCTCCTACAGGCGGGCACCGCCCGCCGCTCATGCGTACCCCACGGCACTTTGAAAAGCTGGCGGGCAGTGCCCGCCCTACCGGAACCGGCTATTTGCCATTGGCCAGCCCCGCCATCCGCTGCGCGTCGGCGAGGACGCCGTGCAGCACGCGCAGTTCGCGCTCGTCCGGCTGCGCACGCTGGAACAGCTTGCGCAGGCGCAGCATGATCGTGGTGGGTTCGCGGCCCTTGTGGAAGTCGATGTCGTCCAGCGTCTGCGCCAGGTGGCGGTAGAACTGCTCCATCTGCGCCGCGTCGGCGGGCGGCTCGTCGTGCGCCGGCGGCGCCGCCGGCAGCGCGTCGCCGAGCATCGCCACGCGCAGCTCATAGGCCATCACCTGCACCGCCTGCGACAGGTTGAGTGAACTGAAATCGTCCACGCTGGGAATCCGCACCATCGCGTGGCAGCGTGCCAGCTCCTCATTCTCCAGGCCGGTGCGCTCGTTGCCGAACACCAGCGCCACCTGTTCGCCACGGGCGGCGGCGGCCAGCACCTGCTGTGCCGCCTCGCGCGGGGAGATCTCCGGCAGGTTCACGCCGCGCCGACGCGCCGACAGGCCCAGCGCCAGGCTGCTGCCGGCCAGGCTGTCCACCAGGTCGGCGTGAATGCCGGCGTTGGCCAGCACGTCGTCCGCGCCGGCGGCGAGCGCATTCGCCTCCGGGTCGGGGAAACGATACGGGCTGACCAGTTCCAGCCGTGCGAAGCCCATCGTGCGGATCGCCCGCGCCGCGCTGCCGATATTGCCCGGATGCGAGGTGCGCACCAGCACGTAGCGGATGCGGGCGGCGAGGTCGTGGAGATCGGTCATGCGAGGAGTGACGTTTTTGCGGCTGGAGCGGACAAGGATAGTGGACGCGGGGCGACCCGGGCCCGCCTCTGCTAGAATCGCCGGCCGCAACCCCGCTCTCTTCCAAAGTCGAAACCATGGCCAGACCACACGTCACGATCGCGGCGCGCGCCGCGCGTTCTGCAGGCAATGTGATCCTGCGCTACATGAACCGCATCGACGGCCTCAACATCGTCGAGAAGCAGCAGATGGATTTCGTCTCCGAAGTCGACAAGCTGGCCGAGGCGGAAATCATCAAGGAACTGCGCCGCGCCTACCCCGACCACGCGATCCTCGCCGAGGAAAGCGGCGCCACCGGCAAGGGCCCGCTGACCTGGGTGATCGACCCGCTGGACGGCACCCACAACTACCTGCGCGGCATCCCGCACTTCAGCGTGTCGATCGCGCTGCTGGAAAAGGGCGTGCCGATCCACGCCGTGGTGTTCGACCCGCTGCGCGACGAGCTGTACACCGCCAGCAAGGGCGACGGCGCCTACCTCAACGATCGCCGCATGCGCGTCAGCAAGCGCGAGAACCTGGGCGGCGCGATGATCGCCACCGGCTTCCCGTTCCGCCAGCGCGAGCACCTCACCGCGCAGCTCGACATGACCCGCGCGATCCTCGGCCAGGCCGAGGACATCCGCCGCTCCGGCTCCGCCGCACTCGACCTGGCCTACGTCGCCGCCGGCCGCTACGACGGCTACTTCGAGATCGGCCTGAAGCCGTGGGACATGGCTGCCGGCGTCTTGCTGGTGCATGAGGCCGGCGGCCGCTACTGCGACTTCGCCGGCCGCGACGGCATCCCGGAGAGCGGCAACATCGTCGCCGGCAACCTCAACGTGGCCAAGGCCATGGTCGATGCGATCGGCCAGCAGGCGACGCCGGGGTTGCTCAAGGCCTGAGCGGTTCGCCCAGTTGAAACGAACGAAGGCGCCTGCGGGCGCCTTCATCGTTTCGTTTCAGGGTGTCGCTTCGCGCAGGAAGCCGCGCAGAAACGGAATGGTGATCCGCCGCTGCGCTGCCAGCGAGGCCGCATCCAGCTTGTCGAGCAGATCCAGCAGCGCGCCCAAGTCGCGCGCGTAGCGGGCGAACAGCCAGTCCAGCACGCTGTCGTCCAGTTCGATGCCGCGCGCGGCGGCCTGCGCCTTCAGTACGGCGCGGCGTTCGTCGTCGTCGAGCGGCTTCAACGCGAACTGGGTGCAGGCGCCAAGGCGCGAGCGCAGGTCGGGCAGTTCGATGCCGAGCTGGGTCGGCGTGGCATCGGCGGCGAACAGCAGCGCGCTGCCTTCGGCGCGGGCGCGGTTGTACAGGTCGAACAGCGCGTGTTCGGCCTCGTGCTTTCCGGCGATCGCGCCGAGGTCGTCCAGCGCCAGCAGTTCGCTGCCGGCGACGCCGCGCAGGACGGCGGCGTGATCGGACAAGGTGGTCAGCGGCAAATACTGCACGCGCCGGCCCGCTGCACTTGCCGCCTGGCAGGCGGCCATCAGCAGGTGGCTGCGCCCGCTGCCACCGGCGCCGTGCAGGTAGATCCACGGTGCGCCGGGTTGCAGCGCCAGCGCCTGCACTGCGGCCAGCGCGGCGGCATTGGCACCAGCGTGAAAATATTCGAAGCGCTGGCGGCGCGGCCAACGCAGGGCCAGCGGCAACTGCGGGATCATGGCTCGGACCGGTCGTCCCGCGGCGGTTCGACCGTGGCCTCGACTGCGCCATCGCGATGCACGGCGACCTCCACCTCGGCGATCACCGGGTCTTCCGGCCCCGCCTGGTTGTACAGCTCGCTCATGCGGTAGCGCTCGATCAGGTAGCGCAGCAGCACCATGATCACCGACGCGGCCGGCAGCGCCAGCAGCACGCCGAGGAAGCCGAACAGGTAGCCGCCGGCCAGCACCGCGAACATCACCGCCACCGGATGCAGTCCGATCTTGTCGCCGACCAGCTTGGGCACCAGCACGTAGCCTTCCAGCAACTGGCCGACGGCAAACACGCCGCACACCAGCAACACGTGCGGCCAGTCGCCGTACTGCACCAGCGCGGCCACGATCGCCGCGACGAAACCGATGATGAAGCCCAGGTACGGCACGAAGCTGAGCAGGCCGGCGACCATGCCGATCAGCGGCCCCACGGTCAGCCCGACCACGCCCAGGCCGGCGCCGTAGAACACGCCCAGCGCCAGCATCACCAGCAGCTGGCCGCGCACGAACGCGCCCAGGATCTTGTCCGACTCGCTCGCCAGGTAGGCGATGGTGGGCTGGATCGAGCGCGGCAGCATGCCGTCGACCTTCGCCACCAGCCGATCCCAGTCGCGCAGCAGGTAGAACGCCACCACCGGGATCAGCACCAGGTTGGTCAGCCACATCGCGATGCCCAGGCCGGAACGCGACACCTTGCCCAGCACCACCGTGGCGACGCCGCCGATCGAGCCGATGTGTGCCTTGATCGCGGCCAGCAGGCGGTCGCTGTCGAAGGTGTGCGGGTCCAGGTGCAGGCGCGCCTGCAACCACGGCCACACGGTGTTCTGCGCCCAGTCGCCGTAGCGCGGCAGGTTGTTGATCAGGTTCTCGATCTGGCGCGCGATCAGCGGGATCAGCAGCAGCAGCACGCCGACCAGCGCCACCATGATCACCACGAAGACGATCGTGGCCGCCCACATCCGGTTCAGCCCCAGCCGTTCCAGCCGGTCGGCCAGCGGATCGCCCAGGTAGGCCAGCATCGCGGCCACCGCGAACGGCATCAGCACCGGCGCCAGCAGCCAGATCAGGTAAACGATGACCGCCGTGATGGCGAACAGCTGCCAGCGGCGCGAAAGGTCCTTGTCTTGATTCACTCGGCACGCCCCGGCAAGGATTGGTTATGCGTTACTTGAATGGTCCGCACAGGGATGTGCGGGGTTTTGCGAGGGACTCGCATCCAGTCACCTCAGCCAGCGCAGGTTTGCATCCGCGCCCGGATGCGGCTCGCCCTGCAGCAGCAGGTGGCCGCCGGCGGCGAGGTTCGCGGCCAGACCGCTGATCGGCACGGAAGCCTTGACGTACAGCAGCACGCCGTCGTTCCGTGCGCCCAGGGTCAGCACCTGCTTCACCGACGGGTCGTCCTGCAGAGTCGCCACCAGGTTCGCGTAATCCATCGCCGAATCCAGCCCGCTGACCCACAGCTTGCCCTCGCTCGGACCGGCGCCGATCACGTTGAGTTGCTTGCCGATGCGATCGACCAGGCCGTTGCCGGCATCGCCGAGCAGCGCATCCGCGTTTTCGCCCTGGCCGCTCCAGCGCTGCGCCTGGCCGCCGGAGATCAGCGTCCAGTCCGCGCCGCCGTCGCGCAACTTGCCGAGCAGTACCAGGCCGGTGTGGTACTGCTGGTTGACCGCCGCCAGCGCGGCCGGGTCGGCGGCGGCGACCCTGGCCGGATCCGGCGGATTGCTGTCGGGATAGACCACGTTGGT
>DATCUT010000038.1:0-15068 GCA_036561785.1 Rhodanobacter sp. | reverse complement strand
GCGCCTGGCCGAAACGCAGGTGCACGCGCTGCTGCGCGGCATCGCCGCGCCCACCGCCCTGCTGCTGGCGCAACCGGCCACCTCCTACCTGCCCAGCGCACCGATGCAGGCCCGCGCCGAGTGCGTGGCGAACATCACCGTCAGCCATCTCGACGGCAACCACCACCTGCACCTCGAACACCCGCAAGCCGTCGCCGACTGGATCGGCTGACTGCGAAACCGGTAGGAGCGCACCCTGTGCGCGATGCTCTGATCTCGATCGGAGCGAAGAGCATCGCGCACAGGGTGCGCTCCTACGGGGATTACCGGCGACGTCAGGGCTTCTTCAGACCCAGCACGTCGAGCCCCTGCACGAAGCGGATGTCGACCGGGATATGCGCCTGGTCGAGCCGCTTCAGGTCGCCGGCCAGTTCGGCGTCGACGGCGCCCAGCTGGTCGGTGAGCTGTTTCGCGGCCTCGTAGTCGCCGTCGCCCTGGATGGTCAGCAGCTTGGCCGACAGCGCGTTCATCGCCGCGGTCATCTTGTCGAAATCGACACGGTAACGGCCGGTGTTCTCATCGCGGGTGAACGCGCCCTGCTGCTTGAAGAAGTTGAAGCGCACCATGTTCGCCTTGGCGTGCGCGTCGCTGGCGCCGAAGCGTACCGAGCGCAGGATGCCGGCGAGGAAGGTGACGTAGTTGTCCAGCAGCTTCGACTTGTCCAGCTCGCCCTTGTCGGCCAGCTTGCTGACCATGTACAGGCCGAGGATGTCGGCCTTGCCTTCCTCGAAGCTGGAGGCCTGGTCCTTCAGCGCCTTGCGCACGGTGCCCTTGCCGTCCAGAGTTTCCTTGATGCCGAGGCCATGCGCCACTTCGTGGAACATGGTGTTCTGGAAGAACGCGTCGAAGGTGAGATTGCGCTGCTGGCCCTCGGCGATCAGCTCCTTCGCGATCGGCAGCATGATCTGGTCGAACTTCGCCTGCATCACGTTTTCCAGCTGCAGCCGGCGGGTGCCCTTCTTCAGCTGCACCTGTTCGTCGTTGGGCAGGTTGATCGCGATGGTCTTGGCGCCGACGTTGGCGTCACCGCCGTAGTAGATCGCGAAGTAGGCGTTGAGGTCGGCGTCGGAGCCGGGCTTTTCCGCCTTGTACCTGTCGGCCACCGGCAGGCCGCGCTGCAGTTCGGGCAGGTACTTGGCGAAGCGCGCCAGTTTTGCGCTCCAGGCCTGGTCCTTGATCAGCACATACGATTCGTAGCTGGCCTTGTAGCCGTACAGTTGGTCTTCGTAGGTCTCGATCGGGCCGATCACGATGTCGACCGGGTTCTTCTTCATGGCCATCCAGGCGAAATCGCTGGCCTGGTAGTCGTCGCTGAGCAGCGCGTCGGCGCGCAGCGTCAGATATTTCCTGAAGCCGGGATCCCTCGCCAGCTTCGCGGCCTGGCGCAGCTGGCCGGCGGCCTTCTCCAATTCGGCCTTGTACGCCTCGTGGTACGGCACGCTGGTCAACTGGCCCTGCGCGTCGCGGCGCAGCAAGGTGTACAGCGAGGTCTTGTCCTTCAGCGTGGATTTCTCGAACTCGGCCTTGCCCATGTCGGCCGGATAGAACTGCGCGCCGGCCGGGCGTGCGCCGATGCCGTCGACGAACGGCTTGTCGTTGTCCAGCCGGTTCCACGGGCCGTAGTTGATCTCGGCGAATTCGCGTGTGGCCGGGTCGGCGATCTTCTGCAGCAACGCGTCCCGGTCGCCCCATGCCTGCTGCCAGTACAGCGTATTCATGCTGTCGGCCGCCTCGACCAGCAGCGCGATCATCTTCTTCTGCCTCGCGTCGAACTTCGACAGGTCGGCGGTGAGTTTCACTGTGGCGTAATCGGCCAGCTTGCGCTGGATCGCCGCGTCGGTTTCCGCACCTGCCGGCGCTATCGTGGCACTGGTCGGCGACGCGGGGGCCAGCTCTTCCTTCGACACCGGCGCCGGAGCGTCCTGGTGGGAGGAGCAGGCGGCGAGCGCCAGCAGCAGGCAGAAGGGAAGCAGACGTCGGACCATGATCATGCCCTGGCAGGAGAATGCTCCATGGTATCGCGACCGCACTGACGCGATACCCGACCGGATGCACATGCCGCGCACCCGTCCTTCGGTTATCGTCGCACTCCCCTCGCTTCGCCACGCCCATGGACCTGTCGCCGCCCCCCGCTGCACCACGCCATCGGGCCGCGCTGGCCTTCATCTACGTCACCGTGCTGCTGGACATGCTGGCGTACGGCGTCATCATCCCGGTGCTGCCGCACCTGGTGGAACAGCTGGCCGGTGGCGGCATTGCGAACGCGGCATGGTGGGTGGGCATTTTCAGCACCGTATTCGCGATCGTGCAGTTCGTGTTCTCGCCGGTGCTGGGTGCGCTGTCGGACCGTTTCGGCCGACGGCCGGTGATCCTCATCTCCAACCTCGGCCTTGCCGTGGATTTCGTGATGCTGGCCCTCGCACCGACGCTGTGGCTGCTGTTTGCCGCGCGCGTCCTGCTGGGCATGACCGCCGCCAGTTTCAGCGCCGCCAATGCCTACGTCGCCGACATCACGCCGAAGGAAAAGCGCGCGGCGGCGTTCGGCCTGCTGGGCAGCGCCTTCGGCGTGGGCTTCATCGTCGGCCCCGGCCTCGGCGGATTCCTCGGCGGCATCCACCTGCGCCTGCCGTTCTGGGTCGCCGCCGCACTGGCGCTGTGCAACTTCCTGTACGGATTCTTCGTGCTGCCCGAGTCGCTGCGCAAGGAGCACCGCACGAAGCGCCTCGAACTGCACAGCGCCCATCCGTTCGGCTCACTGAAACTGCTGCGCCAGTATCCGCAGGTGTTTCAACTGGCGACCGTGATGTTCCTGGTCTATCTCGCCCACTACGTGCTGCAGACGGTGTTCGTGCTGTATGCGGATTACCGCTACGGCTGGGGGCCGCAGGCGGTCGGCTACGTGTTGATGCTGGTCGGCGCCTGCGACGGCTTCGTGCAGGCCGTGCTCACCGGCCGGCTGACGCCGCGTTTCGGCGAACGCCGCGTGCTGCTGGCCGGCATGCTGTTCGGCGTCGGCGCCTTCCTGGTAATGGGCGTGGCCGACACCGGTTGGGTATTCCTGCTCGGCGTGCCGCTGCTGGCCTTGTGGGGGCTGTCCGGGCCACCGCTGCAATCGATCATGACGCAGCAGGTCGAGCCGTCCGAACAGGGTCGCCTGCAAGGCGCCATCACCAGCCTGGGCAGCTTCGCCGGGATATTCGGGCCGTATCTGTTCGCGCAGGTTTTCGCGCTGTCGATCGCTCCCGCTTCGCCCGCTCATCTGCCTGGTGTAGCCTTTGTGCTCGCCGCGATCCTGATGCTGGCCGGCACGCTGATCGCCACCCGGGCCACCCGGCACCTGCCCGGCGGCAGCACGTCGAAAGTCGAGGCGGCCATGCCCATGGCATGCCCCGACGACCTGCCGCCGATCACCACCGCCCACCCACCCGCATACCCTCACCCACCACAGGAAGATCACCCATGACCATTTCGATGTACCAGGTCGCCGTTCCCGTCTTCGTCCGCGCGCTGGGCAACCTCGCCCACGTGCTGAAGAAGGGCGAGGAACATGCAAAGTCGAAGAGCGTCAGCGACGAAGTGCTGCTGCAGACCCGGCTGATCCCCGACATGCTGCCGCTGATCAAGCAGATCCAGATCGCCTGCGACATGGCCACCCGCGGCGCCGCCCGCCTGGCCGGCGTGGAGCCGCAGAGTTTCGAGGACAACGAGACCACGCTGGAGCAGGCCTACAGCCGCATCGAGCGCTCGATCGAATACATCAAGAGCTTCAAGCCGGAGCAGATCGACGGCAGCGAGACCCGCGCGATCCACATGAAGATGCGCAACGGCGAGATGAACTTCGAAGGCCAGGCCTACCTGCTGCACTTCACCCTGCCGAACCTGTTCTTCCACTGCACCACCGCCTACGACATCCTGCGCGAGGCCGGCACCGACATCGGCAAGTCCGACTTCATCGGCAACGCCTGAACCGGCATGGCGGGGCGTCCCGGGGAAGGGCCGCCCCACCAAGTGACCAAAGTGTGATGCGCACCACATTTCACCACTGGCCCGTGGCCTGGCTCCTGCTTGGATGGAGATGACTCCTCCACAGCTTCCCGAGCAAACGTCATGGAACAGATCAAATGCATCATCGTCGGCGGTCCGCAGCATGGCCTGGTCCTCCGACGCCCATGGGACCGGCGCTGCCCGGCCCAGTTGCGCGTAACCGCCGCCGACGGCGAGCCGTGCATTGCCGCTGTCCGCCGGCATGACCAAGGCATGCGCGCGCACTATCTGCTGCTGCACCCGCGTGCCACGGGCGAACAGATTCTGACCATGCTGGCGGCCTGAACTGACCTATCGGGTCACCTTGGAGGTTCACCGCACGAACGATCGCCCCTGCCGGGGGCAGGACAGGATGTCGCAGGCCCTGGCGCGCTTGTCGGGCACGCACCATCGCGTCGACAATGGCCGATCGGGCCCACGCCCACTCCTGTCGACCGACCGTTCCGGGCCCTCATGCTGCGACTGACCGACCTCAAGCTGCCGCTCGATCACGGCGAGGCCGCGCTCACCGCCGCGATCCTGCAGCGACTGGATATCGAGGCCGCCGCACTGGGCGGCTACACCATCGCCCGCCGCGGCTACGACGCACGCAAGCGCGGCGCGATCGTGCTGATCTACGCGCTGGACATCGACACCCCGCGCGAGGCGGAGCTGCTGCGACGCTTCGCCGACGATCCGCACGTGCAACCCACCCCGGACACCGGCTACCACTTCGTGGCAAAGGCGCCGGCACCGCTGCCGCACCGCCCGCTGGTGATCGGCTTCGGCCCGTGCGGGCTGTTCGCCGGGTTGATCCTGGCGCAAATGGGATTCCGCCCGATCATCCTCGACCGCGGCAAGGAAGTGCGCGAGCGCACGAAAGATACCTGGGACCTGTGGCGCAAGCGCCAGCTGCACCCCGAGTCGAACGTGCAGTTCGGCGAGGGCGGCGCCGGCACGTTTTCCGACGGCAAGCTGCACAGCCAGATCCGCGACCCGCTGCACCACGGCCGCAAGGTGCTGACCGAGTTCGTCAAGGCCGGCGCGCCGGAGGAAATCCTCTACGTCAGCAAGCCGCACATCGGCACGTTCCGGCTGGTGACGATGGTGGAGAACATGCGCGCCACGATCGAATCGCTGGGCGGCGAGATCCGCTTCAGCCAGCGTGTCGACGATCTGCTGCTGGAACCGTGCGCGGATGGCCAGCAGCAGATCCGCGGCGTCACCCTGGCCAGCGGCGAACAGCTGCGTGCCGACCACGTGGTGCTGGCGCTCGGCCACAGCGCGCGCGACACCTTCGAGATGCTGCACGCGCGCGGCGTGTACCTGGAGGCCAAACCGTTCTCGATCGGCTTCCGCATCGAGCACCCGCAGTCGGTGATCGACCGCGCCCGCTTCGGCCCGCAGGCCGGCCATCCGGTCCTCGGCGCGGCCGACTACAAGCTGGTGCATCACGGCCAAGGAAATCAGGGCAGACGCGGGCGCTCGGTGTACAGCTTCTGCATGTGCCCCGGCGGCACCGTGGTCGCCGCCGCCAGCGAGCCCGGCCGCGTGGTGACCAACGGCATGAGCCAGTACTCGCGCAACGAACGCAACGCGAACGCGGCGGTGGTGGTCGGCATCGACCCGTCCGACTTCGTGCCCTACGACTCCACATCTGGTGAAAGCGGCGGCAGCCCGCTCGCCGGCATCGCCCTGCAGCGCGCGCTGGAAAGCCACGCCTATGTGCTCGGCGGCGAAAACTACAGCGCCCCGGCGCAACTCGTCGGCGATTTCCTGGCCGGCCGCGCCTCGCGCGAATTCGGCGACGTGCAGCCGTCATACAAGCCAGGTGTGACCTTGGGCAGCCTCGACAGCACCCTGCCCGACTACGCGATCGCCGCGATCCGCGAGGCGCTGCCCGCGTTCGAGCGGCAGATCAGGGGCTATGCGATGCACGACGCCATCCTCACCGGCGTCGAGACGCGCACCTCCTCGCCGGTGCGGATCAGGCGCGACGACAGCCTGCAAAGCCTGAATACCCGCGGCCTGTACCCCGCCGGTGAAGGCGCCGGCTACGCCGGCGGCATCCTCTCGGCCGCAGTCGACGGCATCAAGATTGCCGAGGCAGTGGCGCTGAGCATGGTGGAAGGCTGAGGCCCAAACGGCGTTTCCAGGCTGGATAAGTCAGCCGTTGTCAGCGAGCGGCGACAATACTAGTATGTCGACGTTCGCTTACATTGCCATATGTCGTCGTACGACGACTTCGAGGCCATCATGTTCATCCGGACCCCGCAGGATATTGGTGCATTGCTGCGCGAGCATCGCCAGGAGGCCGGGCTTGATCAGGCCGAACTGGCCCGGCGCATTGGCGTCAGCCGGCAATGGGTGGTGGAAGTCGAGCGCGGCAAGCCGCGGGCGGAAATCGGTCTGGTACTGCGCGCACTCAATGCGTTGGGCACGCCGCTGCAGGCAGGATTGATCCCGTCCTTCGGCGGCGTCGCCGATACGCCGGACATCGACATCGACGCCATCGTCGACGCCGCACGGCTGCCGCGATGACGATCTCCCAGCTGATCGCCGTGATGAACGGCATGGTCATCGGCACGGTCACCCGCGAGCGCACCGGTCGTTTGCGTTTTGACTATGCCGACGAATGGCGCCAGCGTCCGGATGCGATTCCATTGTCGTTGTCGATGCCGCTGGTGCGCGCCGGACACCCGCACACCGTCATCGACGCCTTTCTGTGGGGTCTGCTGCCGGACAACGAGCAGACCCTGGCGCGCTGGGCCAGCCGTTTCCACGTCTCCGCGCGCAACGCGTTCGGCTTGCTGGCGCATATCGGGGAAGATTGCGCCGGTGCGGTGCAATTCGTGCCGCCCGATCGCCTGCAGGCACTGCAGAATCCGGCTGTCGATGACATCAACTGGCTGGACGAAGCCGAGGTCGGCGAGCGACTTCGTGCCTTGCGCCAGGATCCCTCGGCCACCCGGCGCGCCACCGACCATGGCCAGTTCAGCCTCGCCGGCGCGCAACCGAAGACGGCGCTGCTGCTGCGCGATGGCCGCTGGGGCGTACCGGCCGGCCGCACACCGACCACGCACATCCTGAAGCCGCCCACCGACGCGTTTGACGGCCACGCCGAAAACGAACACTTCTGCCTCGCCCTGGCGCGCCGGCTCGGCCTGCCGGTGGCGCATTCCGAAGTGCGGCAATTCGATGGCGAACCCGCCATCGTGGTCGCCCGTTTCGACCGCATCGAACTGCAAGGCCGGCTGCTGCGCGTGCATCAGGAAGATCTGTGCCAGGCACTCGCCGTACCGCCCACGCGCAAGTACCAGAGCGATGGCGGTCCGGGCCCGGTCGCGATTGCCGAGGTGCTGCGCACCCATTCCAGTGCGCCGAGTAGTGACGTGGACACCTTCATCGACGCGCTGGCCTTCAACTGGCTGATCGCCGGCACCGATGCGCACGCAAAGAACTACGCCCTGCTGTTCGGCAGCGGCGGCCGCATCCGCCTGGCGCCGCTGTATGACCTCGGCAGCGCCTTGCCGTACCCGGCGCTACGCCAGGACAAGCTGGCGATGGCGATGAAGATCGGCAACACCTACCGCCTGCGCGACATCCGCCGGCATCACTGGGCATCGCTGCTGCGCGATGCCCGGGTGGATGCGGACGCCGCGCTGGCGCGCATCGCCGGCATGGCCGCAGCCTTGCCTGACCATGCCGACGAACTCGCCCGCAGCATGCAGCGCGAAGGCCTGGCCCACCCGATCCTCGATCAGTTGCCATCGTTGCTGGCAGACAGCGCACGCGAGAAATTGAACCGACTTGGCCAGCCACCGGCCAACCCTTAGGCCACGCCCTCACGCATCAGGCGCAGCCCATGTCACGCACCCTCATCCAGCACTACCTCAACGACTTGGCCATCTTGCGCCAGGTCAGCGGCACCCATCGCGAAAGCGTGGTGCGCGAGGCGTTCAAGGATCTGCTCAAGGGCTGGGCGCGCTCGCATGAGCTGGTGTTCGTACCAGAGTACGAGATCGAGTCGCCGGCGAAGGAGCGCCGCTACGTCGACGGCGCGCTGCTGCACGTGCTACGCATGCCCTTCGGCTACTGGGAGGCGAAGGACGACAAGGACGATCTGGATGCCGAGATCGCGCTAAAGTTCAAGCGCGGCTATCCGAAGGACAACATCATCTTCGAGGACTCCACCCAGTCCGTGCTGATCCAGAACGCGCGCGAGGTGATGCGCTGCACGACGACGGCGTGCTCGCGCTGATCACCAACCTCAGCTTCATCGACTCGCGCACCTTCGACGGCTTCCGCCAGATCGTGGCGCAGGAGTTCAACGAGATCCGCATCGTCGATCTCGGCGGTGACGTGCGCGCGAACCCGAAACTCTCGGGCACCAAGCACAACGTGTTCGGCATCCAGACCGGCGTGGCGATCAGCTTCCTGGTCAAGCGGCGCAGCGCCACGCGCAGCGTGAAAGGCGGCAAGGGCACCAAGGGCGAGCATGCCTGCCGGATTTTCTATACACGCCGGCCGGAGTTCGAGACGGCGGAGGAGAAATTGTCGTGGCTGGGGCAATCAAGGTTGCGTGAGCTGGCAACGGAGGAGATCCGGCCGGATGCGAAGGGCAACTGGATCAATCTGACCAGCAATGATTTTGATGAGCTGTTGCCGATCGCGTCGAAGGCGGTGAAGGCGGTGAAGGCCGCGAAGAAGCCGGGGCAGGAGAAGGCGATCTTCAAGTTATTTTCGTTGGGTGTGGTGACCAACCGCGACGAATGGGTCTACGGCGAAAGCGAAGCTGAGGTTGAAAAGAAAGTTCGACATCCCATCGCAACCTACAACGCTGAGCGAGTTTCGCTCGGAGCCAAACAGAATCAACGGAGTCAGGAGATCAAATGGACGCGTGCAGTCAAGCGCGATTTGGCTAATAGCGTCGAGTATTCGTACTCAGACGGATCAATCGTCCGCGCGTCTTATCGACCCTTCGTGCGTCGATGGCTTTATTCCAACCGCCGGCTCAACGAAATGGCCTACCGCACACCTGAGCTTTTCGGTGACGGCACTCAGCCCAACCCTTGCATTGTTTTCACTGATCCGACTGCACAAAAACCGTGGTTGGCAATGGCGGTTGACCGTCTTCCTGACTTGCACTACGTCGGAGCTGCAGCCGGTTCGCTTTGCTTCACGTTGGAAACACTGAACGCTGCCGGCGAGCGTGCAGACAACATCACCGACTGGGCGCTCAAGCAGTTCAAAGATCGCTACAAGGCCGAACCCTCACCCCAACCCTCTCCCGGAGGGAGAGGGAGCAAAGCCAAGTCCGCGGCGATCACCAAGCAGGCGATCTTCCACTACGTCTACGCGGTGCTGCACGATCCGCTGTATCGCGAGAAATACGCGCAGAACCTCAAGCGCGAGTTTCCGCGCATCCCGTTCTACGAGGACTTCTGGCAATGGGCCGCATGGGGCGAGCAGCTGATGGCGCTGCACCTGGGTTACGAAACGGTGGGGCCGTGGCCACTGATCCGCACCGACATCCCCGACGAGAAGGCGCGCAAGAACGGCGGCACGCCGAAGGCGATGCTGAAGGCCGACAAGGACACCGGCCGCATCGCGCTGGATACGGAAACCACGCTCGCCGGCGTGCCGGCCGAGGCGTGGACATACAAGCTTGGCAATCGCAGCGCGCTGGAATGGATCCTCGACCAGTACAAGGAAAAGAAGCCGAAGGACCTGACCATTCGCGCAAAGTTCGACAGCTACCGCTTCGCCGACTACAAGGGCAGTGTGATCGACCTTCTGCAACGGGTGACCCGCGTCAGCGTGGAGACGCAGCGCATCGTCGACGCGATGCGCGACTTGCCACGCCAGTGAACCGAGTCCCGGCGTTTCGACCCGGCTGACCCCACGACGCTTGTGTAGAACGGCGATCGCCTCCATCTCGGATGAACCCGATCACCATCCCTGCCCCAAGGTTCCGTCATGAATACTGCCACTCCGCTCCGTATCGACTTCGTCTCCGACGTTTCCTGTCCGTGGTGCGCGATCGGGCTGGCCTCGCTGCAGCAGGCGCTGGCGACACTGGACGGTGAGGTCAGCGCGGAAATCCATTTCCAGCCGTTCGAGCTGAATCCGCAGATGGCGCCGGAGGGCGAGGATTCCACCGGGCACCTGGTGCGCAAGTACGGCAGTTCGGCCGAGCAGATCGACGCGAATCGCGAGGCGATCCGTGCGCGCGGCGCGGCGCTTGGTTTCACCTTCAACATGGATCGGCGCAGCCGCGTCTACAACACCTTCGACGCGCACCGGCTGCTGCACTGGGCCGAGCTGGAAGGCCGCCACCTTGCGCTGAAGCAGGCCTTGCTGCGCGCGTATTTCACCGACGGCGAAGACGTCAGCGCACACGCCACGCTGCTGCGGCTGGCTGTCGAAGCGGGCCTCGATGTCGCGCGCGCGCGGCAGATCCTGGCCAGCGACGAATACGCGAACGAGGTGCGCGCACAGGAGCAGTTCTTCCAGAGCCGCGGCATCCACTCGGTACCGGCGACCATCGTCAACGGCCAGCACCTGATTTCCGGCGGGCAGCCGCCGGAAGCGTTCGAGCAGGCGTTGCGGCAGATCGTCGCCACCGCGTAGCCCCGCGCTCACACGCCGACGGCACGCGACTCCAGCCAGTGTGCGATCGGTGCCGGATGGCCGAGCAGGTAGCCCTGGCCCATCTCGCAGCCCATCGCCATCAGCGCGCCGTGCTGGATCGCGGTTTCGATGCCCTCGGCGATCACCTGGATGTTCAGCGCGCGCGCCAGCGCCAGGATCGCCGCCACCACCGTGGTGCTGGAGGTGTTGGCGCCCTTGTCCAGCTCCTGCACAAAGGCGCGGTCGATTTTCAGGATGCGCAGCGGCAGCGAGTGCAGGTAGCTGAGCGAGGAATAGCCGGTGCCGAAATCGTCCAGCGCCGCGCCGACGCCGATCGTGCGCAGGCGTTCCAGCGTGGCGCGCACGCGCTCGGGGTTGTCCAGCAGCGCGCCTTCGGTGACCTCGACCACCAGCCGCGACGGCGGCAGGCCGGTGCGCTCCAGAAGCTGGATCAGGCGCCGGTCGAAATCCGCATGGCGCAGGTGCAGCGCCGAGACGTTCACCGTCATGAAAGTGTCGCCGCCGCCGTGCCGCAGCAGCAGCCGGCAGCTGAGTTCGAACATGCGCCAGTCGATCGACTCGATCAGCCCGCTGTCCTCGGCGATCTTCAGGAAATCGCCGGGCCGCAGCACGCCGCGCTGCGGATGGTTCCAGCGGATCAGCGCCTCGTAGCCGAGCACCTGGCCGGTACCGTCGAGCGCGCAGATCGGCTGGAAATACGGCTCGAACTGGTCGTGCAGCAGCGCCTGGCGCAGTTCGCCCTCCAGCGCCAGCACGTCGACCACGTTCTTCGCCAGCGTCTCGTCGAACAGCTCGAAGCGCTTGCGCCCCAGTTCCTTGGCCCGGTACAGCGCGATGTCGGCGTCGCGCAGCACCTCGTCGGCCGCCGCGTAGTGGTCGTCGCCGATCGCGATGCCCACGCTGGCGGTCACCTGCAGCTCCTTGCCGGCGACCAGCATCGGCGCACCCAGTGCGTCCAGCACGCGCTGCGCCACGGTCGTGGCCGCCTGTGGCAGGTCGTCCTGTTCCAGCAGGATGGCGAACTCGTCGCCGGACAAGCGCGCCACCAGGTCGGGATGGCGCACGCAGCCGGCCAGGCGCTTCGCCACCTCCTTCAGCACCTCGTCGCCGGCCAGGTGGCCGAGGCTGTCGTTGATGATCTTGAAGCGGTCCACGTCCAGGTACAGCAGCGCGCAACGCCGCTGCGGCTCGCGCCGCATGGTGGCCAGCACGCGATCGATGCGGTCGCGCAGGTAGCTGCGGTTCGGCAGGCCGGTCAGCGAGTCGTGCATGACCTGGTGGCGCAGCTGGTCCTGCATGCGCTCGCGTTCGATGATTTCCTTGCGCAAGGCGAGCGTGCGTTCCTCCACCCGGTGTTCGAGCTGCTCGTAGGCGCGCTTCAGCGACTCGGCGGAACGGCGCCGGGTCAGGCTGTTGGCGATCTGCGAGGCGACGAAGCTGAGCAGTTCCTGGTCGGCCGGACCGTATACCACGTCGGGCCGGTAGCTCTGCACGGTGACCAGGCCGATCACCTCGTCGCCGACGGTCAGCGGCACGCCCAGCCAGCACACCGCCGGCGAGCCCATCCGTCCCGGCGCGATCTCGCCGCGCCCGTCGAGTTCCTCGATGTCGGCATTGTCGACGCGCAGCGCCCGCCCCAGGCGCAGCACGTACTCGCTCAGGCCGCGACCCAATGGACGCTCGGCCGGCGGCGCCAGCACCGCGTCCACCGAGTAGGGAAACGTCAGCCGAAGGCGATCGTCGGAGAGCAATGCGATGAAGAAGTTTTCCGCATTCAGCAACTCGCCGACCACCGCGTGCACGCGTCGATAGAATGCGTCCTGGTCGATGTCCGCCGTGGCCAGCTCGGCGATCTGGAACAGCGCGGCCTGCAGGTGCTCGGCACGCTGCCGTTCCAGGATCTCCAGCTGCAGGCCACGGTTCGCTTCGGCCAGTTGCTGGGTGCGCAGTTGTACCCGGTGCTCCAGGTCCTCCTTGCCCTGCTTGCGCTCCAGCGCGGTGAGGATGTGGCTGCCGACGAACTCCAGAAGAGTCAGGTCTTCTTCGCTGAAGCCGATGTCCGGCCGGTAGCTCTGCACCACCAGCGCGCCACACGGCTGAGCGTCGCGCAGCATCGGCACGCCCAGCCAGTCGTAGCTGTCCGGACCGATCAGCGTCACCGGCCCGATCACCTGCTTGCGCAGTTCCTCGGCATCGCCCATGCGCGCCTTGCCGTCGCTGATCACATACCAGGTCAGCGAGTGCTCGATCACGCTCAACGGCAGGTCACGGCCAACCTCGAACGGGGGTGGTGATTCGACATCGATGAAATAGAGGAAGCGGATCGTGCTGCGGTCATGCAGCACGATGAAGAAATTTTCGGCGTACATCAGCGTGCTGACGATCGCGTGGATGCCGCGCAACATGTCCGGCATGTCGCGCTCGGAGCCGGCGAGGTCGGAGATCGCGAACAGCGCGCGTTGCAGGTTCTCCGAGCGCTCGAGCTGTTCGTGCGAATCCTGCAGTTCGGCCCACTCCAGCGCCCGCCGCAGGTGCTGGCCGGCCAGCTGCAACGGTACCTCCAGTTCCGCGAAGAACCCTGCATCGGCATACGCGGGTTGCAACTGCAGCAGCAACACGGCCGGCTCGGGCTTCGCGCACAGCCGGATCGCCACGCGCTGGCGGTCCGGATGCCAATGCGGCCCGTCCCCATGGTTGGCCGCAGCCAGCCATGGTCCGTCAGCCACAGCGAACGGCGCCGTCGCCAGGTCGGGCGTGGCCGCCATACCATCCAGTCCCCACAGTACGCTGGCCGCGACGCAGCCCGGCCTGGCCTGTGCCAGCGCAGCGATCGCCTCGGCCACCTCCTCCGGCGTATGCGCGACGATCAGCCGGACCAGCCAGCTCAGCTGCAACGATCCGTCGTGCGGCATCGGCTCAACAGCATCGGCATGCTTCATCGATGGAGCTCCCCCAGGCCCAGGCCCGACAACGCCGATTGGCCAGCACCCCTCAAAAGGGTGCGCCACGCTGGCGTCGGACTGTGCTGAGCCTGCCCCCATGCGGGCGAACGCGCAATACCGATAAACTGCCCGACTGCACCGACCGGCCGGGCGCCGTCGGCCGCCGCAACGCTTTACGCGGCTTCATGCACCACCCGCAGCACAGGTTTCCGATCCGTCCATGCTTGCCGACACCACCAAAGACGCCATCCGCGCCGCCTATGCACGTCTGAAGGACGGCTTGCCGGGCTTCCGCGCGCGCGCCTCGCAGGGGCGGATGATCGCCGAAGTGGCCAAGGCATTCGGCCAGACCGGCGGGGTGGCGGTGATCGAGGCGCCCACCGGCACCGGCAAGTCGATGGCCTACCTGATTGCCGGCGTCGCGGTGGCGCGCGTCCAGAAGAAGAAGCTGCTGATCGCCACCGCCACCGTGGCGCTGCAGGAGCAACTGGTGCGACGCGACATCCCGCTGTATCTCCAGCTCAACGGCATCGAGGCGAAGGTGGCATTGGCCAAGGGCCGCGGCCGCTACCTGTGCCCGCGCAACCTGATGATGGCGGCCAACAGCATCAACGACACCGCGCAGATGGGACTGGCCGGCTTCGACGCGGATCTGGCGCTGTGGACCAGGCCGCCGCAGGCGCGCGACAAGCAGGCGCTGGCGAAACTTCGCGTGGCGTTCGACCGCAACGCGTGGGACGGCGACATGGACAGCGCGCCGGAACCGGTCAGCGACCTGCTGCGGCCGATGATCACCACCAGCGCCGGCGGCTGCACCAACCGCAAGTGCGGCCAGTTCATGATCTGCCCGTTCTTCGCCGCGCGCCGCGCGGTGGACGACGCCGAGATCATCGTGGCGAACCAGGACCTGGTGCTGGCCGACCTCACCATGCCGGGCGAGGACGAGGGCGGCGGTGTTCAGGCATGGGGCGGGGTGATCCTGCCGCGGCCGGACGAGACGCTGTACATCTTCGACGAAGGCCACCACGTGCCGGGCAAGGCGATCGACCGCGGCGCGGCCGAGGTCTACATGACCGCCACCGTGCGCCAGCTGAGCCGGCTTGGCCGGCAGGTGCACGCGGCGTATTCGCTGACCGACAAGGAAACCCTGGGCAAGCTCAGCCTCGACCGGGGCGACGAAAAACTGCAGGAGCTGAGCAACACGCTGGAGGAGCTGGAGAAGGAAATCCGCCTCGGCTGGCTGCCCGATCCGGCGCAAACCGAACCGATGTACCGCGGCTCGCTCGGCCAGCTGCCCGAGCCGTGGGTGGAGCACGCGCGCATGCTCAGCCTGCTGGCCGGCGAGGTGCAGCGCTGGCTCGGTGCGGTGCGCCGCGCCGTGGTCGAGATGACCGACGGCGGGCCGACCCA
>DATCUT010000037.1:0-9753 GCA_036561785.1 Rhodanobacter sp. | reverse complement strand
CCGCCAGCGCGAGCAGCAGGCCCAGCTCGACGCCGACCAGCGACTGCTGGCCAATGCGCAGGCGCGGGCCCGCCAGGGCGTGCGCGATCTGCGCGAAAGCCTGGGCGCGCAAGCCACGCTGCTGCAGCAACGCGATGCCGCGACCCAGCTGCAGGCACAGGCACTGAGCACCGATCTGACCCTGATCAAGGCGCTCGGCGGCGGCTATCGTGCCGCCGACGCAGCCGCCACCTCCCCTTCCCCTTCTGTTACCGCCGGAGCCGCCGACCATGAGCGCCACTGAATCCGCCAAGTCCTCCGTCGACACCAACGACAGCGGCCTGGCCGCGAAGGATCCGGGCAAGCGCCGGCGCGCGCTGCTGATCGTGGCCGGCATCTTCATCCTGGCTGGACTGCTGTGGTTCCTGCTGTGGTTTTTCGTGCTGTCGGCCCGCGTGAAGACCGACAACGCCTACGTCGGCGGCAACCAGGTGGCGATCTCGGCGCAGGTGCCGGGTACGGTGGTGGCGATCCTCGCCGATGACACCCAGCACGTCGAGGCCGGCCAGGTACTGGTGAAACTGGACAGCACCGACGCCGACACCCGCCTGGCGCAGGCGCGCAGCGCGCTGGCGCAGGCCGTGCGCGGCGTGCGCCAGCAGACCAGTTCGGCAACCAGCGCCGACGCCCAGGTGGTCACGGCCCGGCTCGACCTGAAGAAGGCCGAAGCCGACCTCAAGCGTCGTCTGCCGCTGATCGCCGCCCAGGCCGAATCGCCGGAGATCGTGCAGCACCTGCGCGACGGCGTGGAGCAGGCGCGCGCCGCGGTGAACGCCACCGAGGCGCAGGCCGCCGCTGCGCATGCCGCGATCGAAGGCACCGACGTGGCGCAGAACCCGGTGGTGATGCAGGCCCGCGCGAACTTCCGCGCCGCCTGGGTCGCCGCCCAGCGCAACGCGATCTACGCGCCGGTGTCCGGCTACGTGGCCGAGCGCAGCGTGCAGCTGGGCAACAGCGTGCAGCCGGGCCAGCAGCTGATGACCGTGGTGCCGCTGCACGACCTGTGGATCGACGCCAACTTCAAGGAAAGCCAGCTGCGCCATATCCGTATCGGCCAGCCGGCGAACGTGGTGTCCGACCTGTACGGCAGCGACGCGGAGTACCACGGCAAGGTGGTCGGCCTCGGTGCCGGCACCGGCAGCGTGTTCTCGCTGCTGCCGGCGCAAAACGCCACCGGCAACTGGATCAAGGTGGTGCAGCGCGTGCCGGTGCGCATCGCGCTGGACAACAAGGAGCTGGACAAGCATCCGCTGCGCATCGGCCTGTCCACCGACGTCACCGTCGACATCCGCCATGACCAGGGCAGCGTGCTGCCCAACACGTCGACGCCGCAGCCGGTGGCGCAGACCGACGTCTACGACCAGATGGCCAGCAAGGCCGATGCGGAAGCGGAACGGATTATCCGCGCCAACCTGCCCCACGCCACCGCCGCGAACTGAGCCGCACCATGGCCGCCACGCCGAACGACGCCGCACCCGACGCCCCGCTGAAGCCGCTGCACGGCGCCCCGCTGGCGCTGCTCACCATCGCCGTCGCGTTCAGCACCTTCATGGAGGTGCTGGACATGACGATCGTCAACGTCGCGGTGCCGCACATCGCCGGCAGCCTCGGCGTGAGCCCCAGCGAAGGCACCTGGACGATCAGCTCGTACGCGCTGGCCAGCGCGATCATGCAGCCGCTGACCGGCTGGCTGGCGCGCCGCTTCGGCGAGGTGAAGACCTTCGTCGGCTCGGTGCTGCTGTTCGTGGTGTTCTCGATGCTGTGCGGCCTGGCCACCAGCATGCCGATGCTGGTGATCGGCCGCCTGCTGCAAGGCGCCGGCTCCGGCCCGATGGTGGCGCTGTCGCTGACCCTGCTGCTGTCGAACTACCCGAAGGAGAAACAGGGCATCGCGCTGGCGCTGTGGGCGATGACCGTGGTGGTGGCGCCGATCTTCGGGCCGATCCTGGGCGGCTGGCTGACCGACAATTTCTCGTGGCCGTGGATCTTCTACATCAACCTGCCGGTCGGGCTGGCGGCGGCGGTGGTCACCTGGGGCCTGCTGCGCAAGCGCGAGACGAAAACCTTCAAGGCGCCGATCGACATGGTCGGCCTGGCCCTGCTGGTGGTCGGTGTGGGCGCGCTGCAGTTCATGCTGGACAACGGCAATGACCACGACTGGTTCTCCTCGCCGATGATCCTCACCCTGGGCCTCGTTGCCCTGGTCTGCCTCACCTTCCTGATCGTGTGGGAACTGCACGCGAAGCATCCGGTGGTCGACCTGTCGCTGTTCAAGCAACGCAACTTCACCGTCGGCGTGGTCAGCCTGTCGCTGGGCATGTTCGCGTTCTTCGGCATCAACGTGGTGTTCCCGCTGTGGCTGCAGATCACCCTCGGCTACACCGCCACCTGGGCCGGCCTGGCCACCGCGCCGGTCGGTGTGCTGGCGTTCCTGATCGCGCCGATCCTGGGCAAGAACATGCACCGGCTGGACCTGCGCGCGGTGGTGACGTTCGCGTTCCTGGTCTTCGCCGGCACCGCGTACTGGTTCTCCACCTTCGACAGCTCCGCCTCGTTCTCCACCCTGGTGATTCCGCGCTTCGTGATGGGTCTGGCGATCCCGTGTTTCTTCATCCCGCTGAACCAGGTCTACCTGTCCGGCCTGCCGGTGGACCAGATCGCCAGCGCCTCGGGCCTGTCCAACTTCTGCCGCACGATCGGCTCGAGCGTGTCCACCGCGATCATGGTGACGATGTGGCAACACCGCGGCGAGTCCCACCACGCCACGCTGACCGAGTACGTCAGCCCCGGCCATCCCGCGGCGACCGAGTTCATCGGCCAGCTGTCGCAGGGCGGGCTGTCGCACACGCAGAGCCTGGGCCTGATCGACCAGCTGCTGACGCGCGAGGCGCTGACCCTGGCGGTGAACGACGTGTTCTGGGCCTGCGCGATCCTGTTCGTGCTGCTGATTCCGGTGCTGTGGTTCGCCAGGCCGCCGTTCGGCAGCGCCGGTGGCGCGGTCGGCCATTGAAATTGCTGCGGTCACCTACCGCAGCATGAAAGCCCGCTACCGACTGGTGCGGCGCAATATCTTCTGCTAGCGTTCGCCGCATGGCACAAACAAAACGCACCATCAAGAAGTATCCGAACCGGCGTCTCTACGACACGGAGATCTCCAGCTACATCACGCTGGAGGAAGTCCGCCAGCTGGTCCTGGACAACGAGGACTTCGAAGTCCGCGACGCCAAGAGCGGTGAGGACCTGACCCGTTCGGTCCTGCTGCAAATCATCTCCGAGCACGAGGACAAGGGGCAGCCGATGCTGTCGCCGCAGCTGCTCAGCCAGATCATCCGCTTCTACGGCGACTCGCTGCAGGGCTTCATGGGGCCCTACCTGGAGCGCAGCCTGCAGGTCTTCCTGGATCAGCAAACCCAATTCCGCAGCCAGCTCAACAGCCTGATGGGGCAAACCCCCTGGAACACGCTGAACGACCTGACCGAACGCAACCTGGCCGCGTTCCAGGCGTTGCAGCGCGGGCTGATGGACACCGCCGCGCAGGTGATCCCGACCCCGGGTGCCGGCAGCCGCAGCGGCAAGAAATCCGGCTGATTCCAGCCCGGCCGACGGCGCGCATCGACGCGCCGTTCGCTTGTTTCCGATCCGATCGCTGCAGCACAACACGTGCTGCCTTGCGGCATGACCAAGCCATGGGATACACAGCACATGAGCCATTCCGCTCCACCCAAGCGCGTCGCCCTGGTCACCGGCGGCATTGGCGGCCTTGGTACGGAAATCTGCCGCCAGTTGGCCCGGGCCGGCCGCCGGGTAATCGCGCTGGACCTCGCTTCGCGCGAAGAACGCGTGGCCGCATTCCACGCTGAAACCGCCGACTTCGGCGACGCCATCGCGTTCGAACCGGCCGACGTCAGCGACTTTGACAGCTGCCAGCAGTTGATTGCCCGCATCGAACGGCAGCATGGCAGCGTCGACGTCCTGGTCAACGCCGCCGGGATCACCCGCGACGCCAGCCTGCGCAAGATGACGCCGCAGCAATGGCACGAGCTGATGCGGGTAAACCTGGACGGCGTGTTCAACATGTGCCGCAACGTGGTCGAAGGCATGGCCGCGCGCGGTTTCGGGCGCATCGTCAACATCAGCTCGGTCAACGGCCAGACCGGTCAGTTCGGCCAGACCAACTACTCGGCCGCCAAGGCCGGTGTACACGCCTTCGGCATGGCGTTGGCACGCGAGACCGCGCGCAAGGGCGTCACCGTCAACACCGTTTCGCCCGGTTACTGCGACACCCCGATGGTCGCCGCCGTCTCCGCCGACATCCGCGCCCAGATCGTCGCCGACATCCCGATCGGCCGGCTCGGTTCGCCCGCCGACATCGCCCGCGCCGTCGCCTTTCTCAGCGCCGACGACGCCGGTTACATCACCGGTGCCAACCTGCCAGTGAATGGCGGCTACTTCATGAGCTTCTGAGCCAGACACGGCTTGGCCCCGGAGCACTCCCGGACAGCGCCGATATACGAAATATGGTCATTGACCCGGACTGGTGAGAGGTCGTATTTTCCTGCGATCCGGTCGCCGATCTGTCCTGGGGGGGACTTCCCGCGACCGGACCGCAAGACGTGCCACCACCGGGAGAACCGGCCGGGCGCGTCTTTCCAGTCATATTAGGGAGGGGAAACACCGATGATGCACAAACCACTTGTCGTTGCGCTGTTGGGTGCTATCGGCCTGGCTGCCATGTCCGACGCCGGTGCCGCCACGCACGCGCGCGTCCAGGCTCAATCCATGGGCAAGATCGCGCCCGCAGCCCTCGCCAGCCGCATCGGCCTGGACGCCGATGCCTCGCTGTCGCCACGCCTGCAGGCACACACCGCCCACGGGACCCTGAAAACCCGTGAGCAGCAGACCTTCCGCGGCGTGTCCGTGTACGGCCGCAACGTCGTGGTGGAACACGACGGCAGCGGCAACGTACTCAGCGCCAGTGGCGAAATTTCCCAAGGGATCGGCCGCGACATCACCTCGGTCACTCCCGCCATCAGCGGTGCCCGTGCAACCGCCCTTCTGCGCACACACGCCGGCCTGCTGCCATTCGGCATCGGTGTCGATGGCGTAAGGGACAGCGACATCCAGAACGCGAAAAGCGATCTGTATGTCTACGCCGAAGGCAACCGGGCGCGTCTTGCCTACGTCACGTCGTTCTTCGTCGACCGCAATGGCGCTCCGACACGCCCGATGGCAATCATCGACGCCAATACCGGGGAAGTGATCCAGTCCTGGGAAGGCCTCACCACCAAGGGCAAGCCGGGTGGTGGCGGCGGCGTCACCGGCACCCCCGCTCTCGCCACCGGCGCTGGCGGCAACCTGAAGACCGGCCAGTACTTCTACGGCACCGACTATGCGGCGCTCGCCGTCATCCAGTCCGGCTCCACCTGCTACATGCAGAACCCGGACGTGAAGACCAACAACATGGCCAGCAGCACGCGCACGGGCACGCTGTGGAGCTTCATCTGCCCGAACAGCAGCGGCGATGCCGCGAACGGCGCCTATTCGCCGATCAACGACGCGCACCACTTCGGCAGCGTCGTGCACGACATGTACAACAACTGGCTCGGCGCACCGCCGCTGAGCTTCTCGCTGGTGATGAACGTGCACTATGGCCGCAACTACGAGAACGCGTTCTGGAACGGCTCGTCGATGAATTTCGGTGACGGCGCCAGCTACTTCTACCCGCTGACCTCGCTGGACGTCACCAGCCACGAGATCAGCCACGGTTTCACCGAACAGAACTCCAACCTGCAGTACTCCGGCCAGTCCGGCGGCATGAACGAGGCGTTCTCGGACATGGCCGGCGAAGCGGCCGAGTACTTCGACCGCGGCAGCAACGACTGGCTGGTCGGTGCCGAGATCATCAAGAACGGCACCGCCCTGCGCTGGATGTGCACGCCGACGCTGGACGGCCGCTCGATCGACAACGCGGCGAACTTTACCAGCTCGATGGACGTGCATTATTCCAGCGGCGTCTACAACAAGGCGTTCTGCACGCTGGCGAAGTCGTCGAACTGGAACACGAAGAAGGCCTTCGAGGTATTCGCGCACGCCAACGCGATGTACTGGACGGCCACCTCCACGTTCAACTCCGGCGCCTGCGGCGTGGAAACCGCTGCGGACGACTACGGCTACTCGCGCAATGACGTGGTGGCGGCGTTCAACGCCGTCGGCGTGACCTGCCAGTAAGCAACAGGGAAGTACGTGGTCAAGAAGGGCCGGCCCGTCAGGGTCGGCCCTTTTCGTTGCCTTCGGGAAACCGCGGCACCCATGCCGGATTCACCGGCGCCGCACGCGAACACCTCGCACGGCAACGCCCTTGCAGCACGAAATGGGCCGCCCGGGATTGCAGTCCCGCTTCGCTTGCGGAACAGTGGGCGGATTCCCCTCCCGGATCGCGGCATGGCGCAGCAACCCATCACCCTCATCGGCGGCGGCCTGGTCGGCGCGCTGCTGGCGCAGCAGCTGGCCGGACGCGGCTTTGCCGTCGACGTCTACGAAAAGCGCCCCGACCCGCGGCTGAGCGGCTTTCTGGGCGGCCGCTCGATCAACCTGGCGCTGGCCGAACGCGGGCTGCAGGCGTTGCGCACGGCCGGCCTGGCCGACGACGTGCTGCAGCGCGCGGTCATGATGCGCGGGCGCATGGTGCACGACCGCGACGGCAACAGCGGCCTGCAGCGCTACGGCGTGGACGACAGCGAGGTGATCTGGTCGGTCTCGCGCGGCGCGCTGAACATGCTGCTGCTGGATGCCGCCGAGGCGGTCGGCGTGCGCTTTCACTTCGGCCAGTCGCTGGTTGGCGCCGACTTCGGGCGGCAACGCATCCGGCTCGCCGACGAGGCTGGCGTGGAACGCGAACTGGATGCCGGCATGCTGGTCGGCGCGGACGGCGCCGGCTCCGCGGTGCGCGCGGCGATGAACGCGCATGCGCCGCTGGGCGAACGGATCGAGTCGCTCGGCCACGGCTACAAGGAACTGGAGATCCCGCCGGCCAGCCAGTTGCCGGCCGCGGTGCTGCAGCTCAGCGGCGGCCGCGACCAGTTCGCGCTGGAGCCGCACGCGCTGCACATCTGGCCGCGCGGCGGCTACATGTGCATCGCACTGCCGAATACCGAAGGCAGCTTCACCGTGACCTTGTTCCTGCCGGCACAAGGCGCCGCGCCGAGCTTCGCCACCCTGCCCGACGCCACGGCCGCGGCCGCGTTCTTCAGCGAGCAGTTCCCGGGCCTGCTGCCGCTGATTCCGGATTTCAGCAAGGACTTCGACAACCATCCGGTAGGCACGCTGTCCACGCTGTACCTCGAGCGCTGGCACCTGGGCGGCCGCGCGCTGCTGCTGGGCGACGCGGCGCACGCGATCGTGCCGTTCCACGGCCAGGGCATGAACTGCGGTTTCGAGGACACCGTGGTGCTGGCGAACCTGCTGGCCGAGGCGCCGGACGACAGCGCCGAAGTGTTCGCCGAATTCCAGCGCGTGCGCCAGCCGAACGCCGACGCCATCGCCACGATGGCGCTGGAGAACTACGTCGAGATGCGCGATTCGGTGGCCGATCCGCGCTACCTGGCCAAACGCGAACTGGGCAGCGCCTTGGCAGCGCGGATTCCCGGCCACTACATGGCGCGCTATCGCCTGGTGACGTTCACCCACGTGCCCTATGCCTACGCGCTCGAACGTGGTCGTGCGCAGGACCAATTGCTGGAACAGCTGCTGCGCGACACGCCGAACGTGGCGGATATCGACATCGAGGCCGCCGCGCAGCTGTTCCAGTCGACGCTGGAGCCACTGCCGAGACTGCGCCATGGATGAAGCCCTGCTCGAGGCATTTCACGCCACCGCCTACCATGTCTGCCTGGACACCGTGACCTGGGCAACGATACGCGTGGATCTGCCCTTGCCGGCCCCGCTCGCCGACGTGGTCGGTTCGCACCCGTGGGCTTTCATCACGGCATGGAATCCGCAGGCGCGCCGACGCCCGCCGGCAGAGAACCTGGCCGCACAGCGCGAACTTCTGGCCGCACTGCAGAACCAGCCCGGCGTCGCCGTCCATCCGGCCATCGGGGTGGGCACTTCCGGCTGGAGCGAGCCCAGCCTGTTCGTCGTGGGGGCAGGCGTCCATGCGCTGGACAAGCTGGCCAGGGATCATGGGCAGTTGGCCTATGTGCACGGCGAAGCCGACGGCGCCGCCCTGCTGCGGGTGCTTGGTTGACCCGCTCAGCGGCAGCGCGCCGCATGGACAAGCGCCATCGGCATTGCGGACAATCAGGGCAATGACTGCCGCCAGCACCGCTGCGCCCCTGCTCGAAGCACGGGCCTTGAGTTTCCATCGCCAGGACGAACCGGTGTTCGCCCCGCTGGATTTCCAGCTGTGTGCGGGCGAGCTGGCCTTGGTCGAGGGCGACAATGGCAGCGGCAAGACCACCTTGCTGCGCATGCTGGCTGGTCTGCTGCACACCGGCGCCGGCGAACTGCGCTGGCGCGGCGAACCGCTGCAGCGCGACCGCTGCGCCGGCGAGATCCTGTTCCTGGGCCATCAGCTCGGCCTCAAGGCCGACCTCAGCCCACGCGAGAACCTGCGCATCGCCGCCGGTCTGCACGGCCACCGCGACGACGCCAGCGTGGCCACGGTGCTGGCCCGGATCGGCCTGCGCGGCTACGAGGACGAGCCGGTGCGCCGGCTGTCCGCCGGCCAGAAGAAGCGCGCCGCGCTGGCCCGCCTGCTGTTGCTGCCGGCCACCTTGTGGCTGCTCGACGAGCCGTACGCGAACCTCGACCGCATCGGTATCGCGCTGGTGAACGACTTGCTGGAAAACCACACCGATGCCGGTGGCGCGGCCATGGTCACCAGTCACGGCACGGTGAGTTTCCACGGCGGCGAGCCGCGACGGATCCGCATGCATGACTGAGGTTCGCGCCACGACGACCACCAGCGGCACGCGGCTTGAGCCCTCTCCCCTGCGCGCAGCGCGGGGGAGAGGGTTGGGTGAGGGGGCGCTTTGGCTCTACCGCAACAGCAGCCCCCTCACCCCAACCCTCTCCCCCGACGGCTTTGCCGCCGGGGGAGAGGGAGCAAAAGCCGCATGAGCCACGCCAGCCTTTCATCCGCTTGCGCCGCGATGCTGCGGCGCGACCTCACCCTCGCCTGGCGCCGGCGCGGCGACATCGCGATGCCGGTGCTGTACGCGCTGATCGTGACCATGCTGTTCCCGTTCGCACTGGGGCCGGAGGACACCTTGCTGCAGCGGATCGCCGGCGGCGTGGTGCTGGTCACCGTGTTGCTGGCGATGCTGCTGGCGCTGGACGCGATGTTCGCCAGCGACATCGAGGACGGCTCGCTGGAACAGCTGGTGCTCTCGCCGCAGCCACTGGCGCTGCTGCTGGGCATGAAGATCCTCGCCCACTGGATCACCACCGCGCTGCCACTGATCGTGATCGCACCGCTGATGGCTGCGATGCTGCACCTGCCCGGCGCGGTGATCCCGGTGTTGCTGCTGGCGCTGCTGCTGGCCACGCCGCTGCTCAGCCTGCTCGGCGCGGTGCTGGTGGCGCTGACGGCCGGCACCCGGCGCTCTGGTATGCTGCTCGCCTTGATGTTGCTGCCGCTTTGCGTGCCAGCCGTGATCTTCGCCGCCGGCGCCGTGGCGGCCGCCCAGCAGGGGTTGCCGTGGCTCGCGCCGA
>DATCUT010000036.1:0-14287 GCA_036561785.1 Rhodanobacter sp. | reverse complement strand
CGCGCGCCGTTCCTGCTGGTGGTGGTCGTGGGCGCGCTGGCGGCGGCGCTGCTCCGGCTGGCGGGCGTCGGCTGAAGTCGCCCGTAGCGGGCTGCCCTACGAACCCGCCAACTGCGAGGCGATGCGCACTTCGCCGGTCAGCACCTTGTGGATCGGGCACTTGTTGGCGATCTGCAGCAGGCGTTCGCGCTGCTCGTCGCTCAGCTCGCCTTGCAGGGTGATCACGCGGGTGATGTCGTTGCCCGACTCGGGCGTGCCGTCGGGGTTGAACTTGAGCTCGACGTCGACGTGCTGCAGCGGCCACTGCTTGCGCGCCGCGTACATCTGCAGGGTGATCGCGGTGCACGCGCCCAGCGCGGAAAGCAGCAGCCGGTGCGGCGCCGGGCCGGTGTTGGCGCCGCCTTCCTCGACCGGCTCGTCGGCGCGCCAGGTGTTGCCCTGGTCGTCGGTGAAATTGACCGTGTACGGCACGGTGCCGGTGCTGGCGCGGACGCTGGGCAGGCTCATGACAGGTTTCTCCTTGGCGGGTCTCAGATCACGTCCCACATGTAGCCGTCGTGCGCGAGCACCGCACCGGCCAATCGTTCGATCATCGCGTCCTCGTTGCGCTCCAGGCCGCGCACGTTGCGCGCCATGCGCCGGCGCGCCTGCTTCGCGAACACTTCGGCGATGCTCACGGCCTCGTCGGCGGCGGGATGCGACTGCTTCAGCAGGCTGTCGGCGCGCGACAGCACGCACAGGCCCACGAACAGGTCGATCGCGATGTCGGCCAGGCGCTTTTGCGCGTGCTGCTGGTCGGCCACTTTCTTGCCGTAGCGGCGCAGCAGTGCGTCGGACGACTTGGACAATTCCACCGTGTACTTCTCGTAGGTGGCGGCGACCTTGCGCAGCCGTGGCGACAGTTCGTGCACGATGCGGTCGATGCCGTAGCCGGTGGCCTCGCGCATGCGCCGGCCGGTGTACGTGCCCAGCACGCCGAAGCCCTTGATCGGGTCATTGAAGATGTCGCCCACGGCGGCCTTCAGCTCGCTCAAGCCCGCGCCCACGTCCTTCAGGCCGGACAGCGCGATATACAGGCGCAGGATCTCGTTGGTGCCTTCGAAGATCGACAGGATGCGCGTGTCGCGGGTGATCTGCTCGTACGGGAACTCGCGCATGAAGCCGTTGCCGGCGGCGATCTGCAGCGCTTCGTACGACGCACGCTGCACGGCCTCGCTGGCGAACACCTTGCTCATCGCGGCCTCGACCGAGTAGTCGCTGCCGCCGCCGTCGATCAGGTGCGCGACCATCCACACCGCGCTCTCGGCGGCGAAGCAGTCCACCGTCATCTGCGCGATCTTCTCGCGTACCAGGCCGAACTCGGCGATGGGCTGGCCGAACTGCTTGCGCTCCTTCGCCTGCGCGCTGGCGAGGCGGATCAGCGAGCGCATGCCGCCCACCGCGCCGCCGCCCAGGCCGGTGCGGCCGCTGTTCAGGATGCTCATCGCCACCTTGAAGCCCTTGCCGACCGGACCCAGCACGTTTTCCGGCGGTACCCGCACGTCGGCGAACGCGACCGTGGTGGTGGACGAGGCGCGAATGCCCATCTTGTCCTCGTGCGGACCGTGGCTGACGCCGGGCCACGCCGCCTCGACGAGGAACGCGGTGATCTTGCCCTCGGGCGTGTCGGTGCGTGCGAACACGGTATAGAAGTCGGCGATGCCGCCGTTGGTGATCCAGATCTTCTCGCCGCTGAGCGTCCAGCTGCCGTCGTCGTTGCGCACGGCCTTGGTGCGGATCGAGGCGGCGTCGGAGCCGGCGCCGGATTCGGTGAGGCAGAACGCGGCGATCATCTCGCCGCTGGCCAGCTTCGGCAGGTAGCGCTGCTTCTGTTCGTCGCTGCCGAACAGCAGCACGCCCTTCATGCCGATCGAGCTGTGCGCGCCGATGGTCAGCGAGACCGAGCTGTCGTGGCTGCTGGTCTGGCCCAGCACGCGCGCATAGGCGCCGTTGGACAGCTCCATGCCGCCGAACGCCTCCGGAATGATCAGGCCGAACAAGCCCATCTCGCGCAGCGCCTGGATGAACTCGGCCGGCTGCTCGGCGTCGCGGTCGTACTGCTTCAGCTCGGCGCCCTTGTCGGCGAGGAACTGGTCGATCGCGTCGGTCATCGCGCCCAGCATGTCCTTGTCGCGCGCGCGGATCTGCGGATAGGGAAACAGGTTTTCCTCCACGATGTTGCCCAGGAACAGCTGCTTGGCGACGCTGTCGTCGCTGCGCAGGGCGGGTTGCTCGGTGGTGGCGGGCAAGGGTGTGCTCACGACGCGTTCTCCTGGCGTGGGTGGATGCTGCATTCTGGCACTTCCCGCCGGCCTGGCCCTGCTGCCAATGGACGCAGGCCCGCTTCGGCTATCCTCGCCATGCGCCACATCGGGGGAATGCCATGGAACGACTGATCGCGGGCGCGGCGCTGGCTGCCGCGTTCATGCTGGCCGGCTGTGCACCGCATGCGGTCAAGCCGGGCAGCACCATCACCCTGTCGCTGGACGAGGCGGGCAACAAGGCCATCGACCCCGATGAGCAGAAGGTGCTCGATGCGCTGAAGATGATCGAGTCCGGCCGTATCCAGCTGGCGGTGGATGGCCCGCTGGCTGAGGTGATTGCCAAGTACGAGGCGCTCCATGCCGGCAAGTCGGGCAAGGTGTTCTGTGCCGAAGGCATGCTTGACGCGCTCGTCTACGCGACCGCGGTCGACAAGGCGCAGGGTGGAAAATCCGGCGCGCCGGTCGAGGTGATCGGTCCGGCCTGGGCCAGGGCGTACTGGGCGCGAGGCTACGCCTACAGCGAGATGGGCCGCTACGCCGATGCCCGGGTCGAGCTGGAAAAGGCCCTGGCGTTGTCGCCGATGAACAGCCAGTACAAGAGCGAATTGGCCTTTGCCTACGAGCGCAGCCGGGACTGGGAAAAGATGCTGGCGCTGTACAAGGAGGCCCAGGATGCCGCTGCCATCAGTGGCAGTCCGGAACACGCCTCCGACCTGGAATGCGTGGCGCTGCGCGGGCAGGGTTATGCACTGGTGGAACTGCACCGGCTGGATGAAGCGGTCAAGGCGTACCGGGACTGCTTGAAACTCAAGCCGGGCGAGCCCAAATCACTGGGCGAGCTGGGCTATATCAGGGATTTGCGGGCCAGGTCGCACTGATCGCCCGGAGTCACGTCGACGTTTTCGGAGGTATGCCATGGCAACCGGTTGGGCAGGCGATGGCGCCGTGCAGGACCAGATCGACGCCACGGTCAACGATGCGGTGCAGCGGGCGCGCCAGCAGTTGCGCAAAGGCCCGGGCCTGACCCGCTGCGAGGAATGCGATGCGCCGATTCCCGCGGCGCGGCGCAAGGCCGTGCCCGGCGTGCGCCTGTGCGTGACCTGCCAGGAAGCGCAGGACGCGGAGCAGCGCAGCTCGGGTCCGTACAACCGCCGCGGCAGCAAGGACAGCCAGTTGCGCTGATGCGCATGTGCGGGGCGCGGACGCGTCGTCATCGGCCGATGGAAATGCGGCGCTCTCCCAGCGTCCTGCCGCTCACCCCCCATGCCCGCACGCGGTATTTGCCCGGTCGCAGATAAAGCGCGGCTTGCGCGTGCGTGTCCAACAGGGTGTAGCGGTCGGCCGGCGTGGCGTCGTCCGGTTCGCCTGTCAGCCGTGCCTCGATCACGCAGGGACGTGTCCGTGCACACACGGTGGCGTCGATCGGCCACGCGCGGCGGTCGCGGCGCAGCCAGTCGGGGCGCGGGGTGTCGCTGGTTGGCGGCAGGATCACGCTGACGTCGTAGCGCTGCGGGTTGGCGCTCCATGGCGTGCCGTCGCCGCGGCGCAGCAGAATCATGGCCTTGGCCGGGTGGAACGACGCGATCAGTTGCCGGTAATTTTGCGGTTGTCGCGCGGGATCGACCCCACAGAATTGGGTCTGGTCGATGGACAGTGGATCGAAGCCGCTCAACCGTTTCAGTTCCATCGCCATCGGTCTGACATCGTCTCCCAGGCCGCCGGTGGCCTTGCCGATATGCCCGTAGCCTGCATGCACGAACAGGCGCGCTGCCGGATCGGCCACGAATACGCGGTGATACAGGTTGCTGGCCTGGCCGCTTTCCCGGACCTGTTGCGTCTTGTCGAATAATTCGTACGGCACGATCACGAAACCGAGCCGGATCGCTTCCCGCACGATGTCGCCGTACAGCGGTTCGCGCAGGTATTCGCTGCCGCTCGCGACCAGCGGATAACCGCGGCGGGCCAGCCTGGTGTCCTTTTCGTCCAGCGCCTCGGCGGCAAAGTGAGTGAAGCCCAGCGCGCGCAAGCGTGGCAGCAGCGCCAGGGTGAGCAGACGGGTATGCGGGTCGTGGTGAGCCTCGTTGATCATCACGATGCGACGGCTCGTGGCGAGCCCGACGATGGCGTCCACGGCGTCGCCGGCTTGCCAGTTCGATGATGACGGCATGGCCAGGCCGGCAGGGGCGGCGTTGGTGAACGGAAAGTCGCTGATGGCGGCCCGGTACAGGCCGAGGTTGGCGTCGGCGAAGGCGAGGAACTGGCGCGCCTGCTTCTGGTCGTCGGCCGAAAGTTGCGGCATCAGGCGATGCAGGTACTGGTACCGCGCCAGGTCGTTCGGCAGCGGTGCGAGTTCGGCGAAGAAGTTGTGCGTCACCGGTTGCGCCGTTTCGGTGGCGTTCGCCATGGGCGCCAGCAGCAGGGACAGGCAGAGCAGGGCGGCGACAAATCGTGTCTGCATGAATTGGGTCACGCGTGTGGTTTTCAGCGAAACTACACGCGCAGTTCCGAAGGTGGAAGCCACCCGGGCAGTTGCTTCAGATCACGCCGCGGCCTGTTCGGCCTGGTCGTCGAACCGCAGGAACGGGGTGATGCGCTGGAAACGGGTAGTCGTGGCATGGCTCCTCGATAGGTTCGAGATGGCAATGGCACGGAGGGCGTGGCGGCCTCCTGCCATGGCGACGAGCGGAGCTGCACGAAGTCGACGACCACGGCACGGGGCGAGTACTTGTATGCGCCGTCGACAAGCGGCAAGCTCATGTGCCGTCGGCCGGGGCGGATCGGTTTCGATCGCCGGCTCGGGTATGGCGGGAATCGCATGTAACCGATCACCGGCGTGATGGCTTGGAGGCACAGCTCATTCCCACCCTGTCGAACCCATCCGAACTCGCCGCCGGCATCAACTATTTTTTTGCGTTGCTGCCGGATGACCAGGCACGCAGCGCGATCGCCGGCGTGGGCGAGCGTTTCCGCAAGTCGCACCGGGTCGGCGGGTCGCCGGTCGGCATCGACAGCCTGCACCTGACGCTGTGCCCGATGGGCAGGCCCGAACGGTTGCGGCAGCCGCTGGAGAGCGCGCTGCTGACCGCGGCCGGCGAGGTGCGTGCGCAGGGGTTCATGGCCACCCTGGATTCGGCGATGCGCTTCAGCGCCAGGGACGAGCAGTTTCCGTTCGTGCTGTGCGCGGACGGCGCCACCACCGAAGCGGCATTGAACCTGCGCAAGGCGGTTGCCGCGGCGCAGCTTCGCGTGGGCCTGCAGGTCAGCGGCGTCTCCAGCTTCCTGCCGCACGTCACCATGCTGCACGGCCATGCGGTCGATGCGATCGAGGAATCCATCACGGCGATCCGCTGGCGTGTGTCCGAGTTCGTGCTGATCCGCAGCTTTTTCGGCCAGTCCCGCTTCGAAGTGGTGGGCCGCTGGCCGCTGGCGGTGCCACCCGAGCCCGAGCCGGTCGACATGCTGGCGGAGATGGCCAACCTGACGAATCTGCCGGACCTGCCCGACGAGGAGTGATCCGCGCGGATCGCCGCTGTCAGATCGGCGGTTCGGCGTTCGCCGCCGGTACCTGCTGGCGCCGCTGGCGTGCCAGGCTGTGTTCGCGGTGGGCGATGTACAGGCTGGCGCCGATGATGATGGCCGCGCCCGCCACGGTGTAGCGATCCACGCCTTCGCCGAAGATCCACCAGGCCAGCACCGCCACGATCAGCAGCTGCAGGTAGCTGAAGGGCGCCAGCAGCGAGGCGTCGGCCATGCGCAGTGCACGCGTCCAGCAGTAATGGCCGCCGGTGCCGAGCGCGCCGGACAGCACCAGCCACGGCCAGATATTCGCGTGCGGCCATTGCCATACGGGCAGTGCGGCAGGCAGCGACAGCGGCACCCACAGCAGGGTGGTCAGCAGCACGATGCGGTCGGCCGGTTCGCTGCCGGTCAGCGACTTGATGCTGATCGTCACCGCACCGGTCAACCCCGCCGCCAGCAAGGCGACCAGGCTGCCGGCCGTGAACGCGTCACTGCCGGGTCGCACGATCACCAGCACGCCGATGAAGCCGGCGACCACCGCGCTCCAGCGCCGCATGCGCACGATCTCGCCGAGGAACAGCACCGCGCCGATCGTGACGAACAACGGTGAGGAATACGACAGCGCCACCGCCTCGGCCAGCGGCAGGTTCACGATCGCCCAGAAACCGGCCAGCATGCCGCCCATGCCGAGTACGCAGCGCATCACGTAGAAGCCGAGGCGCGGCGTGTGCAGCAACTGCCAGCCGTGCACATACAGCAGCGGCAGCGCGAACAGCGCGCCGAAGGTACTGCGGAAGAAGGTGATCTGGAACGGATGCAGCTGGGCCGAGGCGAGCCGGATAGTCACTGCCATCAGCGCGAAGAAACTGGCGCTGCCCAGCATCAGCAGCACGGCACGCAGGGGTAGCGGCGAGGCGGATCGCGTTGATGCGGCGTTCGGGTTCAGGACCATGCCTGTGTGTCTCGGGGAGTCGCGCATGGTAGCCCAACCGCGCCCCGCAGGACCTGCCGATTTCGTGTAGGAGCGCACCCTGTGCGCGATGCTCTGATGTCGATCAGAGCCAAGAGCATCGCGCACAGGGTGCGCTCCTACATTCGAGATTCCGGGCTGCTCGACCACGCCTGCAGCCGTTCGCGCACGGCCGGCTCCAGGCTCTTCAGTCCCCAGCGGCGGCCTTCGGCCAGTGCCGCCTCGGTCGACTGGCCGTCGATCAGCGCGGCGCGCAAGGCGATCATCGCGCCCACCCGGTTGCTGCTGGCGCAATGCACCAGGGTCGGTTGATCGCCGGCGTCGAGCAGCAACCGGTCGAACTGCGCGACCCTGGCCCGGGTCAGGTCGCCGGCGCCGCGGATCGGCAGGTTGTGATAGCCGATGCCGGCCGCGCGCACGGCGGCGGCTTCGTCGAAACCGGGTGTCTCGCTGTCCAGGCTGAGGTCGATCACCTGCCGGATGCCGGCACGCTTCAGCGTGGCGATGTCGCCCGCCTGCAATCGCCCGGAGGCCACGCGGTGCGGCGCCGGGAACGCGACATGGGGAAGTCCGGCCATCGCGGCTTCCTCCGGCGCGGCAGCGGCGACGGAAACGGACATGACCAGTGCCAGCCACAGCAGCAGTAGACGGTGCATCAGGAGTGCCTTCTGGGCGAGGGGCGGTCAGGATAGCCGGGTTGGTGGCTCAAGCGGTCGCCGACTCCACGAAGGTGACCAGGTTCCCGTCCGGGTCGCATACCGGGGCGAAACGCACGTAGTGGGTCGCCGGTTGCGGCGGCGGTACGTCGATCTGCCGCCCCTGCAGGCCGAGCAGGATTTCGTCGAGGTCGTCCACGATGATGCCCAGCGCCGCGCCGGCACGCTGGCCTGCGTCGACCAGTTTGTTCCTGGGCAGCACCTGGATCCGCGTGCACCGGGCGATCTGCCATTCGGCGCAGGAGGCGTTCGGGCCGTTGTCGGGAACGCGCCCGAACAGGCGGGCGTACCAGGCGCTGGAGGCAGCGAAGTCGCTCACGGCAACCGTGGCGAGAACCTGGCGGGCATGCATGGCGAGTCTCCGTGGCGGTGCGCGTAGATTTAACGTCATGCCGATGTCGGGCGCGTGAAGGTACGCGCCGCGCGCCCGTATAATCGGCGGCCCCCCTTGATTGAACGACCAGGATCGACCGATGTCCGACATTCCCGCCTGCCCGCTGTGCACGATGGAAAACACCTATCCGGACGGCGACAACTACGTCTGTGCCGACTGCGGCCACGAGTGGCCGATCGCGGCGGGCGCCAACGCGGCCGACGCCGCGCTGGTGGTGCGCGACGTCAACGGCAACGTGCTCAACAGCGGCGACACGGTGACGGTGATCAAGGACCTGAAGGTGAAGGGCTCGTCGATCCCGCTGAAGCAGGGCACGGTGATCCGCAACATCCGCCTGGTCGACGGCGACGACGAGCACATCGAAGGCAACTCGGACAAGATCAAGGGCCTGGTGCTGAAGGTCTGTTTCCTCAAGAAGGCGTGAGCCGACACGGACCTACTGGCGCGCTTCGAGCCGCAGCCCGCGTGGCGTCAGCCGGCGCTCGACAAGCTCGAACAGGCCCTGCACCAGCAGCGCCAGCACGGCGGCCGGGACCGCGCCCTGCAGGATCAGGCCCACGTCGTCCAGCCGGATGCCGGTGAGGATCGGCTGGCCGTAACCGCCGGCGCCGATCAGCGCCGCCAGCGTGGCGGTGCCCACGTTGATCACCGCGGCGGTCTTGATGCCGGCCAGGATCGAGCGCATCGCCAGCGGCAGCTCCACCCGGCGCAGCCGCACGCCGGGCGGCAGGCCCAGCGCGGCGGCGGATTCGCGCAATTCCGGCGCGATGCCGACCAGGCCGGCGTGCGTGTTGCGCACGATCGGCAGCAGGCTGTACAGGAACAGCGCGGCGATCGCCGGCCAGGTGCCGATGCCGAGCAGCGGGATCATGAACACGAACATCGCCAGCGACGGCACCGTCTGCAGCACGCCGGTCAGGCCGATCACCCACTGGCCCAGCCGTCGCAGCCGGGCCGCCAGGATGCCCAGCGGGATCGCCAGCAGCATGGCCAGTCCCAGCGAGATCGCCACCAGCTTGACGTGTTCGGCGCTGCGCTGGAGCAGGCGCGTCCACGGCCCGCCGTCGTGGTCGTCCGCATGGATGCCGAGGAAATCGGCGGCCACCACGTTTTCCTTGATGCTGCGCAGTTTCACCCGGGCGTTCATCGCGCGCATCGCGTCCTCGTCGATGCTGCCGGTGAGCTTGTGCAGCACGCCGACGAAGGCGGGCGCACTCCGGTCCAGCGCCAGGCGGTACAGGTAGACCGCCTCGTAGCGCGGAAAGTAATGGCGGTCGTCGCGCAGCGTGCGCAGGTGGTAGTAGGGGATTTCCGCATCCGTGCTGTACAGGTCGATCGCATCGACCGCACCGCTGGCCACCGCGCGATACGACAGCGTGTGGTCGAGGCCGCTCACGTTCGCCTGCGGCAGGCCGTAGCGCCGGCGCAGGCCGGGCCAGCCGTCGCCGCGGTCCATGAACTCGTTGGAGAAGCCGAAGCGCAGGTCGGGATGCTGCAGCAGGTCGGAAATGTCCTTGATGTCCAGCCGCGCGGCTTCATCGGCGCGCATGCCGATCGCATAGGTGTTGCTGAAGCCGAGCGAGTCGGTGATGCCGATGCCGAGCGGCTTGAGCCGCGCGCGCAGGGTGGCGATGTCCGCGTTCGCCGGCACGCCTTTCAACAGTTCCTGGGTGAGCGTGCCGGTGTACTCGGGGTAGGCGTCGATCTCGCCTTCGAGCAGGGCGCGCCACAGGATGCTGGTGCCGCCCAGCTCGCGCCGATGCACCGCGTCGACGCCGGCCTCGCGTGCACCGGCCAGCGCCAGTTCGCCGAGGATCACCGACTCGGTGAACTGCTTGGAGCCGATGCGCACCGGCGTGGCCTGTGCCGGCGCGGGCAGCAGGCATGCGCCCAGCAGCAGGATCAGCAGAGGCAGCGTACAGCGCATCACGAGGGCTCCGGCAAGCGTCGCTGCGCCTCGACGAAGCGGCTGACGAACGCGTCGGCGGGGCGGTCGCGCAGGTCCCGGAAAGTCCCGTCCTGCAGCACGGCGCCCTGGCGCAGCAGCACCAGCCGTTCGGCGAACCAGGCGGCTTCGGCGAGGTCGTGGGTGACCACGATCACGGTCTTGCCGAGCTGGTCGAAGATCTGCTTGAGCTCGTCCTGCAGTTCGTGCCGCACCACCGGGTCGAGCGCGCCCAGCGGTTCGTCCAGCAGCAACGCGTCGGGATCGGCCATCAGCGCGCGCATCAGCGCCACGCGCTGGCGCTGGCCGCCGGACAGCTCGGCCGGGTAGCGTTCCAGCACGCTCGCCGGCAGATGGGTCAACGCGGCGAGCTGTTCCGCGCGCAGGCGGATCCGCTCGCGGTTCCAGCCGAGGTGGCGCGGCAGCAGGGCCAGGTTGCCAAGGGCGGTGAGGTGCGGGAACAGGCCGCCCTCCTGGATCACGTAGCCGACCCGCCGGCGCAGCGGCAGCACGTCGCTGCGCTGCAGGGGGCGGCCGTCGACTTCGACGTGACCGTGGTCCGGCCACTCCAAGCCAAGCAGCAGGCGCAGCACGGTGGACTTGCCCGAGCCGCTGCTGCCGATCAGCGCCGTGGTGGTGCCGGCGGCAAACGCCAGGCTGACCCGCTCGAGTGCGCGCACCCTGCCGTAGCGCTTGCCGGCCTGCGTCAGCGCAAACGCGATGCCGCCAGGGGACTCAGCCGTGGGCATGGCGTGTCATGGCAAGTCGGTCTTCATCTCGGTGGCGAGGGACGCGGCGCGGGCAGGGAGCGGCGCATGGCCGGTGCCGCCGCAGCCGCGAGGCAGCCGTGAGCCTAGCAGCACAGCGGATTCATGCGCCAATGACGATCACGCAGTGGCTGGCCGTGGCCGGACGCCTGCCGTGCCGTGCCGCTACGGTGTACCGCCCGTCAGCACGCGATTGCCGCCTTGCCGCTTGGCGCCGTACATGGCGTCGTCGGCAACGCGCAGCAGTTGCTTGTCGTCCCCGGCGTGATCGGGATAGATGGCCACGCCGATGCTCGCCGACACCTGCACCAGACGGCCGGCCAGCTCGAACGGCGGGTTGAAGGCGGCACGGATCTTCGCGGCGACTGCGCCGGCGTGTTCGGGCAGGCTGATGTCATTGAGCAGCACCACGAATTCGTCGCCGCCGATGCGGCCGACCGTATCGGACTCGCGCACGCACTGGCTGATGCGCACAGCCACCTCGCGCAGCAGCAGGTCGCCGACGTCGTGGCCATGGTTGTCGTTGACCGGTTTGAACTGGTCCAGGTCGAGGTACAGCACGGCCAGCCGCTGTTCGTCGCGCCTGGCCCTGGCCAATGCGGTGCGCAGCCGGTCGTGGAACAGTTCGCGGTTGGGCAGGTCGGTGAGCTGGTCGTGCTGGGCGAGGTACTGCAGCCGGGTCTCGGTCTTCTTGCGCTCGATCGCCGCGGCGATCTGGGTGGAGACGAATTGCAGCAGCGCCTTGTCCTGCTGGACGTAGCGCACTTCGCCGGAATAACTCTGCACCACCAGCGCGCCGATCACGCCCTGTTGTCCGCTGAGCGGCACGCCGAGCCATTCCAGCGAATCCCGGCCGACGATCGGGCGCACCCGCGCGGGCAGCTCCACCCGGGTATCCGGCGTCAGCAGCAGCGCCTGTCCGCTGCGGATCACCTCGCTGGTGAGCGTGCCGGAGTCCAGGCTTTGCACCGGCGGCGGCTGGTCGTACTCGTCGACGAAGTAGGGGAAGCTCAGCTCGTCCTTTTTCGCATCGTACAAGGCCACGAAGAAATTGTTGGCGGGCAGCAGCTTGCCGACGATCCGGTGGATGTGCCGGAACAGCGCCAGCAGATCCTCCGCCGAATGCGCCGCCTCGGAAATGGCGTGCAATGCCACCTGCATCAGTTCGGCGCGCTTGAGTTCGGTGACGTCGCGCGCCACCGCGATCCGCACCTGGTCCGCCTCCGACCAGCGCGCCGACCACATGATGTGGATGACCCGGCCGTCCTTGCGCACATAGCGGTTCTGGAAATGCGGCTTGGGCTGGCCGGCCATGATCTCGTTCGCCGCCTGCAGGGTGCGCCCGCGGTCGTCGGGGTGGACCAGCTCGATCATCGGCCGGCCGATGACTTCTTCCGGCGCGTAGCCGAAGATGCGCTCGAAGGCGGCGCTGACGAAAACGTAGCGGCCCTGGGCGTCCACCACGCAGATCGCGTCGAGCAGGAGGTCCATGACATTGCTGAAGGGGAGGCCGGCGCCCGGTTCCAGCGGAGAAGGCGGTTGGTTCATTCGTACCCGTTCGAACGTGGTGCCTGGCGAGGCGGCGATACCGGGTTCGAAGCCTATCCGGAATTCGTGTGGGAAATGTCTACGCGCGCTTCCGGCCCGCTCGCGGTGGCCGCGGGTTCCGGTGGTGGGCTGGCTGTGTCGGCGGTCATGTCGTTTTCCCGGATGGCTTCCGGCACGGGCGAAAGCGTGGCTGCTGGCCTAAGCTGGCATGGTACGCATCGGGCGAGAGGCAAGTGATGTTCAGGCGGATCCTGCTGGCTCTGGCCATGGCGTTGCCGTTGCCGGCATTGGCGGCGGCGAAGACCCCGCCGGCCCAGGTGGCCGTGCTTGCCACGCTGCACCAGCTGCATGCGACCACGCCGGCCTATTCGTTCGAAACACTGGGCCAGGTCATCGAGCGGCTGCAGCCTGATGTGCTGTGCGTCGAATTGCAGCCGGACGATTTGCAGCGGCGCCCGGCGGAGGCGACCAAGCAGGAATACCCCAGGGTCGTCTATCCGCTGATCGACCGCCATCACTATCGCGTGTATGCGATGGAGCCGGCCGAGCCTGCCTACAGCGACATCCTCAAACCGTACATCCAGGCCGGCCACGATTTCAGCGTACGGGAGCCGGAGCAGGCCGAGGCATTCTCGCGCTACAGCGACGGCGCCTACATCGGCCTGCAGACGTACTGGACATCGCCGGCACGGGTCAACGACGCGGTGACCGATTCGGTGCTGCGTGCCAAGCATGAGCTGCAGCAGGCCATGGTCGGCGACGGCGAACGGGTCGGCTGGGAACGCTGGAACCGGCAGTTCCTCGGCGTCATCCTGCAGGCGGCGAAAGAGAACCCGGGCAAGCGTATCGTGGTGATCGTGGGCGCCGAACATGGCTACTGGCTGCGCGGGCACCTGGCCCAGGCGACCGGCGTGCAGTTGCTCGATACGGCAGAGTTGCTGCGGGCACCGGCCGCGAAACCGGTACAGCGCGCCGGCCGGGCTGGCGTGCCGATGAAGTGATGGCGATGACCGCTGAAAACCACCACGAGGCCCTTGCATGAACCTTCGGATGAGCACCCTTGCGGCGCTGGGTGCCGCTGCACTCTCCGTGCTGGCCAGCGGCAACGTGCAGGCGAAAGGCACCTGCAGCGCGCCCCAGCGTGAAGCGCTCGGCGCGGTGGACGCGCTGTTCGCGGCGATGGCGAAGCACGACGTGAACGCCTCGCGCCGGCTGATCCTGCCCGGTGCCACTTTCGTGGTGGTACTGCCCGACGGCACGGTGAAGATCGAACCCGACACCGGTTACCTGGAAACGCTGGGCAAGCACAAGGAAGCGTTCCGCGAGCGCATCTGGGACGCGCAGGTGACGGTGCAGGGCAACCTTGCCCAGGTATGGGCGCCGTACGATTTCCACCTCGACGGCAAACTGTCCCATTGCGGCATCGACAGCTTCAGCCTGGTGCGTGGCACCGACGGCTGGCGCGTGGCCGGCGTCAGCTACACCGTGCAGAAGGTGGGTTGCGCGCCAAGCCCGTTGGGCAGCGTGAAGTAGCAGGTATTCCACGCAAGAGTTTCACCGGGCAGGCTTCCTGCCCGTTGCCTTTGACAAGGCCGGCGGATCGCGTTACCTGTGGCCGCTTCTGCAAGCCGGGCGCCGCATCGTGGCGTGCCCCGGCGTCGACCGACAAGACTGGACATGCGCCGAGTGACACTGATTGCCTGCGGGGGAACGATCGCCGGTCACGCCGACGAGGCTGGTCGTTTTCGTCCGACGGGCCGTGCCGCCGAACTGTTGGCGGGGGTGGCGTTGCCGGTGGGCATCGAAGTCGGCGTGACCGACGCGCTCACCGTGCCGAGCCGCGCGATGTCGCTGGCCGACGTGCTGCAACTGGTGGAGCGTGTCGAGGCGCTCGCGGCCGGCGCGCAGCCGCCGGACGGCGTGGTGATCAGCCAGGGCACCGACACGCTGGAGGAAACCGCCTACCTGTTCGCGCTGATGTGCGGCGCGCGCTTGCCGGTGGTGCTGACCGGTGCGATGCGTCCGGGCGTGGTCGCCGGCTCGGATGGCCCGGCCAATCTGGCTGCGGCGATCGCGGTGGCCGCGCAGGCCGAGGCCGCCGCGTTGGGGCCGCTGCTGGTGTTCG
>DATCUT010000035.1:0-9083 GCA_036561785.1 Rhodanobacter sp. | reverse complement strand
GGCCGCAACAACAGGTCGGCGTGGCCGAACGCCATCACTCCGACCCGCTCGCCGGCGCGTACCGCGTACCACGCGGCGGCGGCCGCGGCACGCGCCGCCTGCACCGACTTGAAGCGCACCCGCGTGCCGAAACGCATGCTGGCGTGGGTATCGAGCAGGATCAGCAGGCAGCCTTCGCGATCTTCCTGGAACAGTTTGGTGTGCAATTTGCCGCTGCGCGCGGTGAGCCGCCAATCTAGCCGGCGCACGTCGTCGCCAGCCTGGTAGACGCGCGACTCGGCGTAGTCCATGCCGCGGCCGTATAGACGGCTGGACTGCTGGCCGCTGCGCGCGGCACGGCTGAGCAGCGGAGCCATGCGCACGCGGCCGACCCGCGCACGCAGCGCGATCAGTTCGGCCAGCGCAACCTGGCTGCGGCCGTCGCCGTCCGCACGATGGGGCGCGACAACGTTCACGGCAGCGGCACGAGATCCAGCAGGCGATCGATCACCTGGTCCGGCCGCACGCCCTCGGCTTCCGCCTCGTAGCTGAGCAGCACGCGATGGCGCAGCACTTCGTGGGCGATGCCATGCACGTCCTCGGGCAACACATAATCGCGGCCGGCCAGCCATGCCGACGCGCGCGAGCAGCGGTCCAGCGCGATGGTGGCGCGCGGACTGCCGCCCCAGGCGATCCAGCGCTTCAGCTCCAGTCCGTAGCGGCCGGCATCGCGGGTGGCCAGCACCAGCTGGGTCAGGTACTCCTCCAGCGCCGGCGCCATGTGCACCGCCATCGCCGCGTCGCGCGCGGCGAACACATCGGCCTGGCTCAGCAGAGCCGGCGGCGCGGCGACGGGATGAGCGCGGCGACTGGCCTGGCCCCGCGCCAGCTTGAGGATCGCCAGTTCAGCGACAGCATCCGGATAACCGATCGTCACATGCATCAGGAAGCGATCGAGCTGGGCCTCCGGCAGGGTGAACGTGCCTTCCTGCTCGATCGGGTTCTGCGTCGCCATCACCATGAACAGCTCGGGCAACTGCCAGGTGCTGCGACCGACGGTGATCTGCTGTTCGGCCATCGCCTCCAGCAGCGCGGACTGCACCTTGGCCGGCGCGCGGTTGATCTCGTCGGCCAGGATGATGTTGTGGAACAGCGGGCCACGCTCGAACTCGAAGCTGCCGGACTGCGGGCGAAACACGTCGGTGCCGGTGAGGTCGGCCGGCAGCAGGTCGGGGGTGAACTGCACGCGATGGAAGTCCGCCTCGATCCGCGCCGCCAGCGCCTTCACCGCGGTGGTCTTGGCCAGGCCCGGCGCGCCCTCGACCAGCAGGTGACCGTCGGCCAGCAAGGCCACCAGCAGGCAGTCGATCAGGTGCGGCTGGCCGATGATGCATTGCTGCAGGTCGTCGCGCAGTTGCACGAACGACTGCTGCAGGCGGCTCGGCGTGGGGGTTTCGGGCATATCCATGAGCGGGTTCCGTTCTTGACGTGACAGCGACGCGACCCGGCGCACGGCGGGGTGCAGCCCGGCCGGATGGCGTGCTACAGACCATCGGCAACGCAGGAAGTTTAATCGGCCTCCGGCAGCTTGGCCGGCGCGCAAAAAAAGAGGCGGCCGAAGCCGCCTCTTTCACTGCAACCTTGCGCGATTACTGCAACGTGTCGCTGAGGATGCGCGGCGTCACGAAGATCAGCAGTTCGGCCTTGGTGTTCGTCCGCGATGTCTTGCGGAACAGTATGCCAATGCCGGGAATGTCGCCCAATCCGGGCACCTTGGTCATGGTGTTGGACTTGTTGATCTCGTAGATGCCGCCCAACACCACGGTCTGTCCGTTGTCGACCAGCACCGAGGTATTGATCTCGCGGGTGTCGATGGTCGGAATCTTGCCGCTTCCCGGCGCATCCACATAGCCGGCCAGCGCATCCTTCTTGACGTTGATCATCAGATAGACGCGGTTGTCGGCGGTGATCGTCGGGGTCACCTTCAGCTCCAGCACGGCGTCCTTGAACTGCACCGTGGCGGTGCCGCTGCCGGCACCGCTGCCGGCGCTGTTCTGGAACGTGACGTAGCCGATTTCCTGGCCCTGGCGGATCACCGCTTCCTGCTGGTTGGCGGTGATCACGCGCGGGCTGGAGATCACCTCGCCACGACCTTCGGTCTGCGCGGCGGAGAGTTCCAGGTCGATCGCGTAGTTGGCACCGAGGATGGCCAGGCCGAAGGTGCCGGCCACCGGGCTGGCCGGCAGGTTCACGTTGAAGCCACCCGAGGTTACGTTGCCGCCGCCGATACCTGCGGTCAACGCCGGCGTGGCCGTGGCGGCGTTCTGGAACTCGGTATTGTTGACCCGGCCGTTGACGCCGAACTTGGCGCCAAGCTCGCGGGTGAAATCGTCGCTGGCGACCACGATGCGCGACTCGATCAGCACCTGCTGCACCGGCTTGTCCAGCACCGCGATCAGTTCACGCAGCTGCCTGATCTTCTCCGGCGTGTCGTTGAGCAGCAGTGTATTGGTACGCTCGTCGAACGATACGCTGCCGCGCGGCGACAGGAAGCCGCGCTGGGTGTTGCCGCCGCTGGCGCCGCCACCACCCTGCATGCTGCCGCTGGTCAGCAGCTTGGCAATGTCCGCCGCCTTGCCATAGCTGATCGGCACGTAGTCGGTGACCAGCTCGGCGGTGTCCTGCGCCTTCAGCTTGGCGTCGGCCAGGTCCTGCTCGTACTTGGCCAGCTCGGCCTGCGGCGCAACCCACACCACGTTGCCGTTGCGGCGCTTGTCCAGGCTCTTGGCGCGCAGGATCACGTCCAGCGCCTGATCCCACGGCACGTTGACCAGGCGCAGGGTAACGCTGCCGCCGACGCTGTCCGAGGCGACCAGGTTGAGCTTGGAAATGTCGGCGATCAACTGCAGCGCCGAACGCACCGGGATGTCCTGGAAGTTGAAGGTGACGCGATTTCCGTTGTAGCTCGGTTCCTGGCCCAGCCTGGCCAGCTTGGCGTCCTTGGTGTCGGCTTTCTTCGGCGCCACTTCGACCACGTACTGGTCGGCGGTCTGGTAGGCCGAGGTCTCGACGTTGCCCTTGACCGCGATCTCCATGCGCGCACCACCGCCGTTGCCGGCGCGGGTGACGATGGACTGCACCGGCGTGGCGAAGTCCAGCGTATCCAGGCGCTGGGCGAGGTTGGCCGGCAGGTTCGCGTGGTCGATGGTGACCAGCACCTTGTCGCCCTTGCGGGTCATTTCGGCATTCGCGCCGCTGCCGCTGAAGTTGATCAGCACGCGGCCTTCGCCGTTCGGGCCGCGACGGAAGTCGATGTTGGAGATGGCCGGACCGGCCGATGACGACGGCAATGCCTTGGTCGGGTCGATCGCGGACGCGGTGGTCACGGACTGGTCCGTGCTGCCGTTGTTGACGGTCAGCACCAGGCTGTTGCCCTCGACCCGCGAGCGATAGCTCGATTCGCGCATCAACTCGACCACCACGCGGGTGCGGCCACCGGCCGCCACTGCGGATACGCCGGAGGTCGAGCCCTTGCCGATGTCCAGGTGTCGGGCCGCCGCGTTGTCGGTGTCGGCAAAGTCGACCGCGATGCGTGGCGGATTGCCGGTGGTGAAGATCTTCGGCTCCGGCACCGGGCCATCGCCGAAGTCCATGTGCAGCTCGACGCTGCCGCCAGGCAGTGCGTCGTAGCTGATGTTCTTCAGCGTGGTGGTGGCTGCCATCGCAGCGCTGGCCCAGGTGGCGCCAGCGATCAGCAGGCCCATCAACATGTAACGGCTCGCATGGCGCATGACACGGCCCCGGACGGATTGGATTTGGTTGGTCATTGCATCAGCCCCTGTCTACCTATTTCGCGTCAAGCGCGATGCTGGCCGGACGTTCCATCCAGCCACCATTACCGTTGGATACCAGCTCGACCAGATCGATATGGTCCTCGCTGATCGCCGTGATGTGCCCGTAGTTCTGGCCCATGTACTCATTGACATGGACGCGATGGATCACACCACCCGGGTCCTTGACCAGCACCTCCATGCCCGCACCGGTACCGACCGTGCCGACCATCTTCAGGCTGTCCAGCGCGAACAGCTCCAGCGGCTGCTTGGCGCGGTTGGCATCGGGCCGCGGACCGCTGGTGGCGCTGCTGTTCTCCAACTCGGCCGTGCTCGGGCTGAACGGATCACGCCGATCCTGGTCGTCGTACTTGAACGTCTCGAACGTCTTGATCACCGGCAACGGCTGGATCGGCGCGCCCTTCTTGGCCTTTTCCTGGGCGACCCAGGTGCGCAGATCGGACATGCCGCGGGTGCAACCGGCCAATACCAGCACGGCACCAAGCATCAGCAGGAGACGCGCCACGTGGGTCGGCTTGATGGCAGTCAGCTTGTTCATCATTTCGCCCCCCCCGCCTTCTTGCCGGCGCCAGCAGCGGAGCTCTCTTCGTCGTCCAGATAGCGGTAGGTCTTCACGGTGCCCTGCAGGACCAGTTGACCGTTCGCGGGACCGTCCTTGCCCGGCGCTTTCGGCGTCAGCGAGACATCATGCAGGGTCAGGATCACCACCCGCGGCAACGAAGCCACGCCGCTGATGAACGCGCCGAACTGATGGTAGGTGCCGGTCATGCGCAGCGTGATCGGCTTCTCCGCGTAGAAGTCCTTCGGGGTTTCCGGACCGGGCTGGAACAGCTCGGTCTCCAGGCCCGCGGACTGCGCGGTCTGCGAGATGTCGATCAGCAGCTCGGGCATCTCGGTCTTGCTGGGCAACTGGCGCAGCAGCTGGCGCAGCATGTCCTGCATCTCGTCGAGTTGCTGTTGCAACGCTTCAAGGTTGACCGACTTGGCCTGCTTGGTCGAGAACTCCTGCTTGAGCTGGTCCTCCTTGCCGGCCAGCGTCTTCAGGCTGTCCTGCTGATCACTGACGAAGAAGTACCAGCCCACCAGCAGCACGAAGCCGAACAGCAGGACGGTGAAGAATATCTTGACCGATTGCGGCCAGCCACCGACGTTGTTGCGGTCGAGGTTCTGGAGATCGTTGAAGAAACTCATGATCCGGCACCTCCCGTGGCAGCTGGCGCACTCACCGGCTTGGCTTCCGGGATAGCCGTTGTCGCAGGTTTCGCCGGCGGAGTGGTCGCCGCCTTGGCTGTCGCACCGAGCGCCGCCGGTACCGCCGGAGCCGCGCCGGAACTGGCGCCAGCCGGCAACACCGGGGTCTTGCCGTCGGTTTCGTCCGTCTTCGGCTTGCTCAGCAGCACGTTCAGGCCGAACAGGTACGGCATGCGGGTGCCGTTATGCGTGTTTTCGGTCTTGCGCAGATCGGCATGGCCCATCCATGGCGAAGTCTCGATGTTGCGCATGTACTCGGCGACGCTGGCGTTGGACTGCGCCACGCCGTCGAGCGACATCGACTGCCCGCCCTGTTTCAGCCCGGTCAGCCGCGCACTGGTGGGAATCGTTTTCACCAGTTCGTCGAACAGATGCACCATCTGCGAGCGATCGGCCTGCAACTGCTCGATGATCTGCTTGCGTGCGAGCAGATGCTCACGCACCTTTTCCAGGTCCTTGATCTTCGCGATGCGCACGTCGAGCTGCTTGATCTCGGTCTGCAGGTAGGCGTTGCGCTCGTTCTGGTTGTCGATGCGCTGGTCCATCCAGAACACCCACAACAGCAGCACGCCCAGCCCGATCACGAAAGCGGCGACGAGCTGCATGTAGAACTCGCGCTCGCGTTGCTTGCGCCGTTCGGCGCGCCACGGAAGTAGATTGACGTGTGCCATCAGTCGAAGCTCCTCAAGGCGAGGCCGACCGCAATCATCAATGCGGGGGCATCCTGCGCCAGCGACTGGGCCTGTACCCGTGGCGACAGCGACATGCGGGCCAGCGGATTGGCGACGACGCAGGGCACGCCGAGCTGTTCTTCCAGCATCGGTCCCAGCCCCTCGATCGAGGCGCAGCCACCGGCCAGCACCACCTGGTCGACCTTGCTGTATTCGCTGCCGGCAAAGAAGAACTGCAGCAGGCGGCTGATCTGCTGGATCAGCGATTCCTTGAACGGCTCCAGCGCCTCGGTCTCGTAGGACTCGGGCAGGCCGCCCTTGCGCTTGGCGCGGCCGGCTTCCTCGTAGGAGAGCCCGAAGCGGCGCATGATCTCGTCGGTCAGCTGCTTGCCGCCGAAGACCTGTTCGCGCGAGTAGATCGTGCGCTGGTTGCGCAACACCGACAGCGTGGTCATGGTGGCGCCGATGTCGACCACCGCCACCAGCGCGTCACGACCGACGTTGAGCTGGTCGGCGATCATCGCAAACGCGTTCTCCATCGCGAACGCCTCGACGTCGATCACCGCGGCGGTAAGCCCGCCCAGATCCAGCGCGGCCACGCGCATGTCGACGTTCTCGGTGCGCGAGGCGGCCAGCAGCACGTTGTTCATGTCGGGGTTGTCGCGGACCGGACCGAGCACCTCGTAGTCGAGGCTGACTTCGTCGATCGGGTACGGGATGTACTGGTTCGCCTCGACCTGGATCTGGCCTTCCAGGTCGTCGTCGGAAAGATCCGCGGTCATCGGGATGATGCGCGTGATCACGGCCGATCCGGCCACCGCGGCGGCGGCGTGCTTGAGCTTGGAGCCCGAGCGCGCCAGCGCGCGACGGATCGCATCGCCCACCGCCTCGACCTCGACGATGTTTTTCTCGACCACGGCGTTCGGCGGCAACGGCTCGACCGCGTAATGCTCAACGCGATAGCGACCGCCCGCCTGACTTAGCTGCAGCAGCTTGACGGCAGTCGAACTGATGTCGACACCAATCAGCGCCGGCTTCTTCGGTGTAAAGAGCCCCACGGTGTTTCCCCCTTGCCGCTGACGCCCGTAGCCAGAATCCTGGCGGGTGCGCAGTGGCATTAAATCGAAAAAATAACGCAATGGCAACGGTCTACGGGAACTTTCTCATGTAATTGGCGTGATGCCCACCACATTTAAGGGAAACCCCCTGTTGGCCTGACCCTTGCTTTGGAGGCCAGCTTTTGTATTGGTCGACCGCTGCTCATGCGAGGAATACTCCTACATCTATACTCTGTCATGTTTTGACTCAGGTCTCGCTATCCCCACACCATGCAAATTTTCAAACGCTTGTTGCGCTGGGCCCTGGTCCTGGCCTTTTCCGGTTTGCTCCTGGCAGTTGTCGCGGTGGGTGTGGCGTATTGGCTGATAGCCCCGAGGCTCCCTTCGGTGGCCGAGCTGAAGAACTACCCGATGCAGGTGCCGCTGCGCGTACTGAGCGCCGACGGCAAGCTGATCGCCAGTTTCGGCGAGACCCGACGCATCCCGATGGATATCGAGAAGGTGCCGGACCGGCTCAAGCACGCGGTGCTGTCGGCCGAGGACGCGGACTTCTATCACCACCCGGGCGTGGACTGGCACGGCATCGTGCGGGCCGGCTGGCATGTCGTGGTGACCGGCGGCGACAAGGGTCCCGGCGGCTCGACGATCACGCAGCAGGTCGCCCGCAACTTCTTCCTGAGCCCGGAAAAACTGTATTCGCGCAAGCTCACCGAGATCTTCATCGCGCTGCGCATCGAGCACGAGCTCACCAAGGACCAGATCCTCGAGCTGTACCTCAACAAGATGTTTCTCGGCCACCGCTCGTACGGCGTGGCCGCGGCCGCCGAGTACTACTACGGCAAGACGCTGGACCAGCTGACCGTGGCCGAATGCGCGCTGATCGCCTCGACCTTCCAGTTGCCGTCGGTGGTCAACCCGATCAACGGACAGAAGCGCGCGATCGCCCGGCGCAATTGGGTATTGGGCGAAATGCTGCGCCACGACTACATCACCAGGGCCGTGTACGAGCAGGCAATCGCCGAGCCGAACCACGCCTACCCGCATGAGCAACCGATCGAGGTGGATGCCCCCTACCTGGCCGAGATGGTGCGCCGGCAGGTGCTCGACCGTTTCGGCAACGATGCGCTGACCGAAGGCTACGTGGTCAGGACCACGGTGCAGAGCGGCCGCCAGCAGGCTGCCGTGGAAGCGGTGCGCGACGGGCTGATCGCCTATGACCGCCGGCATGGCTGGCGCGGACCGGAAGCCCACCAGGACCTGCCGGCGGGCGCCGGCGAAGCGGATTTCGACGGCCTGCTGGCCAACTATGGCAGCGTCTCCGGCATGCAGCCGGGTATCGTCACGGCCAGCGACGCGAAGCAGGCGACGGTCTACCTGTCCAGCCACGAGAGCGCGATCCTCGACCTGGCCGGGGTCAGTTGGGCGCGTCCGCACATCAATGACGACCGCGTCGGCGCCGCGCCGACCCGGGTCGACGGCGTGCTCAAGCGCGGCGACATCATCCGGCTGGCGCGCGACGACAAGGGCGAGTGGCAGCTGGCGCAGATCCCCGCCGCACAGGCAGCGCTGACCTCGATCGAGCCGGAGGACGGTTCGATCCAGGCCCTGGTCGGCGGCTTCAACTTCGTGCGCAGCAAGTTCAACCGGGCCGTGATGGCGGCGCGCCAGCCCGGCTCCAGCTTCAAGCCGTACCTGTACTCCGGCGCGTTCGAGCGCGGCTTCACCCCGGCCTCGATCATCAACGACGCGCCGCTCGCCCTGCCGGACCCGTCGCGTCCGAACGGCATCTGGACGCCCTCCAACGACGACGACAAGTTCGCCGGACCGATGCGTCTGCGCGAGGCACTGGTGCAGTCGAAGAACCTGGTCTCGGTGCGCCTGCTCGACGCCATCGGCGTGCGCTACATGCGCGAATACGCCACCCGCTTCGGCTTCTCGCAGGACGCGATCCCGGCCAACCTGTCGATGGCGCTGGGCACCGCCTCGGTGTCGCCGATGGGCATGGCCCGCGGTTATGCGGTGTTCGCCAATGGCGGCTACCTGATCACGCCGTATTTCATCCACGAGATCGACGACCGCAACGGCAAGCCGGTGTACGTGGCCAACCCCGCGCGTGCCTGCCGCAACTGCCAGGAGCGCCTGCTCGACACGCGGCCGCCCGGCCCGCCGCCGGCCGAGATGAACCCCACGCCCGCCAACAACCTGGCCAGCGCGTCATCCGCCGGCCCTGCCGAATCCAGCAGCGTCGACGGTGTCGGCGACGCGGTGCTGCC
>DATCUT010000034.1:0-14947 GCA_036561785.1 Rhodanobacter sp. | reverse complement strand
GGAGGCGCTGGACCAGGCCGCGCAATCCGCACCGCAGGCGGCCCGCGTGCTGCGCGCCCGTGTGCTGCGCCGTGAAGGCAAGTCGACCGAAGCGCTGGCGCTGCTGGTGCCTGAGGCCGACAAGGGCACGCTGACCCCGGGCGGCTGGCGCGAGCTGGTGCAGGCGGCAATGGCGAACGGCGATATCCGGCGCGCCCGCGAAGCCCTGGCGCCGTTGCAGAAGAGCGGCGCGCTGGGCAACTGCGCCTATGCCGCGCTGGAAGCGCAGGTGCTGGCCGCCACCATCCATGCCACCGCGGACGGTGCCAGCCTCAACGCACTGTGGTCGCAGCTGCCGAAGACGCAACGCCGCGTGCCCGCGGTGATCGACGCCTACGCCCGCCGCGCGGCCGCGTTCGGGCTGACCCTGCCGGCGATGGACGAAGTGGAATCCGCGCTGCGCCGCGAGTGGTCGCCGCTGTTGATCAAAACCTACGGCACCCTGGCCGGCGACGACGTCGAGGCGCGCCTGCGCCGCGCGGAAAGCTGGCTCGACGCGCACCCGAACGATGCGAACCTGCTGTTCACGCTCGGCCGCATGTGCGTGCGGCTGAAACTGTGGGGCAAGGCGAAGCAGTACCTGCAGCGCTCGCTGGCGCTGGCCCCAGGCACGGCCGCCTGGGAAGCCCTGGGCGACACGTTCGCCGGCCAGGGCGATGCGGAGCAGGCCCAGCGCTGCTATCGCAACGCACTGGCGTCCGCCCGCGGCGACGCGGTTACCCCGCTGGCGCAGACGGGTAACCCCCTGCAACCCGACACGCAGCCGATCGCGATCGAGGAACGTGACGTGCACGGCGTGCCGCGGTTGCGCGAATAGGTTGCCTACAGCGGCGTCAGATTCGCGTACGCCGCCACCAGCCACTTGCTGCCGGCGGCTTCGAAGTTCACCTGCAGCCGGGTGTGCGCGCCGCTGCCTTCGGCGCTGATCACCACGCCTTCGCCGAAGCTGGGGTGGCTGACGCGCTGGCCGAGTTTCACCGGCAGCGATTCCTCCAGCGACGGCGAGATCTCGTGCGGACGGCCGGCGTACAGCGGACGGGTGACGTGCACGCGCGGGCGTACTTCGTCGATCAGTTCGGCGGGCATCTCGCCGAGGAAGCGCGACGGCCGCGCCAGCATCTCGGTGCCGTGCATGCGGCGCGATTCGGCGTGGGTGACGACGAGTTTCTCGCGGGCGCGGGTGATGCCGACGTAGGCGAGCCGGCGTTCCTCCTCCAGCCGCCCTTCGTCATCGACCGAGCGCTGGCTGGGGAACAGGCCTTCCTCCATGCCGACCAGGAATACCAGCGGAAACTCCAGCCCTTTGGCCGAGTGCAGGGTCATCAGCTGCACGCAGTCGTCCCACGCCTCGCCCTGGTTCTCGCCGGCTTCCAGGGTGGCGTGCGACAGGAACGCGGAGAGTTCGCCGAGGCCGGCGTCGATGTCCTCGGCGGTATGCTCGAAGCGGCTGGCCACGTTGACCAGTTCGTCCAGGTTCTCCACCCGCGACTCGGCGTTGCCGCGGCTGTCCTTCTCGTAGAAGTCGCGCAAGCCGGTATGGGTGATCGCGTGGTCGATCTGTTCGGCGAGGGTGAGGCTCTTGTCACTCCTCTCCCCCGAGCTTGCGCGGGGAAGAGGGTTGGGTGATGGGGGCTCTTGATCGACGGAAGAGCGCTCCCCCTCACCCCAACCCTCTTCCCCAACTTCGTTGGGGGAGAGGGAGCTGAAGGTGCGGGCCATCTCGTCGATCAACATGAGGAACGCCTTCACCGCATTCTTCGCGCGGCCGGCCAGCTCGCTGCCGCCGCTCAGTTCGGCGAGCACCGCTTCCCACATCGAGGTATTGTCGCTGCGGGCACGGCGGCGCAGTGCGTCCAGCGTGCGCTCGCCGATGCCGCGCGGCGGCGTGTTCACCGCGCGCTCGAATGCCGCATCGTCATGCCGGTTCGCGGTGAGGCGCAGATAGGCCAGCGCGTCCTTGACTTCGGCGCGCTCGAAGAAGCGCTGGCCACCGTAGACGCGGTACTTGATGTTGCGCTGGGCCAGTTGTTCCTCGAAGTTGCGTGATTGCGCATTCGAGCGATACAGGATCGCGCAATCCTTCGCCTGACCGTGCTCGTCGATGTATTCGCGGATGCGCTCGATCACGAAGCGCGCCTCGTCCTGCTCGTTGTAGGCGGCGTACAGCGCGATGCGTTCGCCGTCGTCGCCGGCCGTCCACAACTCCTTGCCGAGGCGGCTGCCGTTGCGCTGGATCACGCTGTTGGCGGCCTTCAGGATGGTCGAGGTGGAGCGGTAGTTCTGTTCCAGCTTGATCGTGCGCGCGCCGGGGAAGTCGCGCAGGAACTGCGCCATGTTCTCCACCTTGGCGCCGCGCCAGCCGTAGATCGACTGGTCGTCGTCGCCGACGGCGAAGACCTTGCCGGTGCTGCCGGCGAGCACGCGGATCCACGCGTACTGCAGCGTGTTGGTGTCCTGGAATTCGTCGATCAGCAGGTGCCGCCAGCGCTGCTGGTAGTGCTCCAGCACGGCCGGATTCTTCAGCCACAACTCGTGCGCGCGCAGCAGAAGCTCGGCGAAATCGACCAGGCCGGCACGACGACAGGCGTCTTCGTAGGCCTTGTAGATATTCACGAACGTATGCGTGACCGGATGATCGCGATGCTCGATGCCGTCCGGCCGCTTGCCCTCGTCCTTCCAGTTGTTGATCTGCCAGCAGGCCTGGCGCGGCGGATACTTCGCATCGTCCAGGCCCAGCCCGGCGACGACGCGCTTGACCAGCCGCAACTGGTCGTCGGCGTCGAGGATCTGGAAGGTTTCCGGCAGCCCCGCTTCGCGCCAGTGCCGGCGCAGCAGGCGATGGGCGATGCCGTGGAAGGTGCCCACGGTGAGGCCTTGCGTCCCGCCGGGGATCAGTGCTTCCAGCCGCGCGCGCATCTCGCCGGCGGCCTTGTTGGTGAAGGTGACGGCGAGGATCGCCCACGGCGGCACGCGCTCGGCCTGGGTCAGCCAGCCGATGCGGTGGGTCAGCACGCGGGTCTTGCCGGAGCCGGCGCCGGCCAGCACCAGGTAGTGGCCGGGCGGGGCGCAAACGGCTTCGCGCTGGGCTTCGTTGAGCGGGTCGATCAGGTACGAGACATCCATCGCGCCCATTGTAGTGGGCACAGACGAAAACCGCCGCGGGAGCGGCGGCTTTCGGCCCGGCGGGTGCGGCTCAGCGCTTCTTGCTGGCGATGCCGCCGACGATCAGCAGGCCGCCGACCACGATGCCGGCGATGCCGATCCACTGGGGCACGGCCTTGGTATGGGTGGCTTCGATCTTGGCAGAACCCAGCTGGACCAAGGTCTCGGTCTGCTTGTAGCTGCCATTGCCTGCAATGACCCAGATGCCGGCGACCAGCAGAATGATGCCGGCGATGAAAAGTCCTGCGCGCATGGATGCTCCCCTCGGTGGATGTGGATCGAGTATGCCGGGTGCCGTCGTGGATGGAATGTACAGGCCGCACACGGATCGCGGGCAAAAAAAGCCCCGGAGGCTAGGGGGAGCCTCCGGGGCGGGGGCCAGACGCGAAGACCCAGGGGAGAGGTTCGCGCCTGTGGCGGCTCAGGGAGGTGAGCCCGCCGCGGATGCCGTTGCGTGCATCCGTAGTGTTAGTGCGTGATTGGCGGAGAAAGTTGCACGATTTCCAAAGGAATTTAAAAACGATTCATTCTCATGGAAAGTTAACCACCAAGTCGTTGTTGCATATGGACGTACCCATTTCCGGATGGCAGATGGTGGATGGCATAGGGCGGGCAGTGCCCGCCGGCTCTTGATCTTCGTGCGCGGTGAGGAAAGGCGGCGGGCAGTGCCCGCCCTACGCAGATGGGCTCAATGCGCCTCGTCCCAGTTCGCGCCCACACCCACATCGACCAGCAGCGGCACCGCCAGTTCCGCGGCGCCGGACATCCGTTCGACCACCGCGGCGCGCACTTCGTCGACCGCGTCGGCGCGCACCTCGAACACCAGTTCATCGTGCACCTGCATCAGCATGTGGGCGTCGTCGCGGTCTTTCAGCCACGCCGCCACGGCGATCATCGCGCGCTTGATGATGTCGGCCGCGCTGCCCTGCATCGGCGCGTTCACTGCGGCGCGCTCGGCGCCCTGGCGCAGGCCCTGGTTGCGCGAGGTGAGGTTTTCCAGGTACAGCCGGCGACCGAAGATGGTTTCGACGTAGCCGTTGCGATGGGCGCGTTCGCGGGTCGCTTCCATGAACGCATGCACGCCGGGGTAGCGGGCGAAGTAGCGCGCCATGTAGTCGCTGGCCTCGCCGCGGTCGACGCCGAGCTGGCGCGCCAGGCCGAACGCGCTCATGCCGTACATCAGGCCGAAGTTGATCGCCTTGGCGGCGCGGCGCTGGTTGGCGCTGACTTCCTCGGGTTTCAGGCCGAACACTTCGGCGGCGGTGGCGCGGTGCACGTCGCCGCCTTCGTGGAACGCCTTGAGCAGGCCTTCGTCGCCGGACAGGTGCGCCATGATGCGCAGCTCGATCTGCGAATAGTCCGCCGCCAGCACCTGCCAGCCCGGCGGCGCGATGAACGCTTGGCGGATGCGCCGGCCTTCCTCGGTGCGTACCGGGATGTTCTGCAGGTTCGGGTCGGACGAGGAGATCCGCCCGGTGGCCACCGAGCCCTGGTGATAGCTGGTGTGCACGCGGCCGGTGCGCGAGTTGACGATGCCGGACAGCTTGTCGGTATAGGTCGAACGTAGCTTGGCCAGGCCGCGGTAGTCGAGGATCAGCCGCGGCAGTTCGTGCGTGTCGGCGATCGCTTCCAGCGCTTCCTCGTTGGTCGACGGCTGGCCGGTCGGCGTCTTCAGCTTCGCCTGCAGGCCGAGTTCGTCGAACAGCACCGCCTGCAACTGCTTGGGCGAGTCGAGGTTGAATTCGCGCCCGGCCAGCGCGTACGACTGCTGCTGCAATTCCAGCATGCGCTTGCCCAGTTGCTGGCTCTGCCGGCGCAGTTCGTCGCCGTCGATCAGCACGCCGCGCTGCTCCATCGCGGCCAGCACCGGCACCAGCGGGATCTCGATGTCTTCGTAGACCTTGCGCAGGGCCGGCACACTTTCCAGCTTTGGCCACAGCGCCAGGTGCAGGCGCAGGGTGATGTCCGAATCCTCGGCGGCGTAGCGGCAGGCGGTGTCCAGATCCACCTGCGAGAACGAGATCTGCTTCGCGCCCTTGCCGGCGACCTGCTCGTACTTGACCGTCTCGTAGCCGAGGTATTTCCTGGCCAGCGAATCCATGTCGTGGCGCGTGGCGGTGGCGTTCCACACGTAGGATTCGAGCATCGAGTCGTGCTTCAGACCCTGCACCACGATGCCGTAGTTGGACAGGATGTTGATGTCGTATTTCGCGTGCTGGCCGAGCTTGGGCCGGGATGGATCCTCGAGGAGCGGCTTGAGCGCGGCGAGCACGGCGTCACGGCCGAGCTGCTTCGGTGCACCGGGATAATCGTGGTCGAGCGGGATGTAGCAGGCCTTGCCCGGCTCCACCGCGAAGCTGATGCCGACGATGTCCGCGCGCATCGCGTCGATGCTGGTGGTCTCGGTGTCGAACGCGATCAGTTCGGCGTTGCGCAGCCTTTCCAGCCAGGCATCGAAGGCCAGCTGGGTGGTGATCAGCTCGTATTCGCCCGGGGCTTGTAGGAGCGCACCCTGTGCGCGATCGCCTTGCGGGGCGACTTCCGGTTCGGCGTGATCGCGCACAGGGTGCGCTCCTACAGGTTCCGTCGCGGAATCCAGGTCTTTCAGCGCGGCCTTGAACTCGTAACGCGTATACAGCTCACGAAGTCGCGCCGTATCCGCCTCACGCCGAGCCAGCTCGGCAGGGCCGAATTCCAGCGCCACGTCGGTCTTGATCGTCGCCAGCTGGCGCGACAGCGGCAGCTGCGGCAGCGTGGCGCGCAGGCTCTCGCCGATCTTGCCGCCGACCTTGTCGGCGTTCGCGATCACGCCGTCCAGCGTGGCGTATTCGGCCAGCCACTTCGCGGCGGTCTTCGGGCCGCACTTGGGCACGCCGGGGATGTTGTCGATGGCGTCGCCGGTGAGGCTGAGGAAGTCGATGATCTGCTGCGGCCACACGCCGAACTTTTCCATCACGCCGTCGCGGTCCATCACCGTGTTGCTCATGGTGTTGACCAGGGTGACGTGCGGGCCGACCAGCTGGGCCATGTCCTTGTCGCCGGTGGAAACCTCCACCTCGATGCCGAGCGCCTGCGCCTGCAGGGCGAGCGTGCCGATCACGTCGTCGGCCTCGACGCCGGGCACGCGCAGGATCGGGAAGCCCAGCGCGCCCACGATCGCCAGCATCGGCTCGACCTGGGAACGCAGGTCGTCCGGCATCGGCGGGCGATTCGCCTTGTACTGGGCGTACAACTCGTCACGGAAGGTGGGGCCCGGAGCGTCGCTGACGAAGGCCAGGTAGTCAGGGTTCGCTTTCAAGGTGGCACGCAGCATGTTGACCACGCCGAACAGCGCGCCGGTGGGCTCGCCGCGGGCGTTGCTCAGCGGCGGCAGCGCGTGGAACGCGCGGTACAGGTAGGAGGAGCCGTCGATCAGGATGAGTTTGGGCATGCCTCATTCTCGCATGCACGGCTCGGATGCATGGCGAAACGTCGCGCTTCACGAAAGCCCGGCGAAGGCGCTGTTATGCTGCCCTCCCCGAACGAGGTTGCCGCCATGAAAACCGCTGCCTTGCTGGTTGCCGCCAGCGTCCTGTTCACATCGAGTGTGTTGGCGCAGTCCGCTCCGTCGACGAACGTGCCGCCGCCGCCCGGGATCAACGAGCCGGGCGTGAAAGCGGTGGAGCCACCGGCCAAGCCAGCGGCCAGACACCGGCCGACCCACGCCGCGCCGTCTTCATCCAGTCACGCGTTGAACCTGAAGCCGCAGGCGCTGCCGGCGATGCACGACGAAGGCAGCGTGCAGACCGGTCGCGACCAGCCGCCGCCGGAAGTGCGGATCCGCCAGGAGGGTGACAACAGCATCCAGGAATACAGCCGCAGCGGTCGCGTCTACATGGTGGTGATCACCCCGAAGAGCGGCATCGCGCAGACCTACATGGTCGATCCGCAGGGCCGGCTGGTCGACGAGCACGGCATGAAGCCGGTGGGACCGGTGATGTACAAGGTGCTGGAGTGGGGCAAGAGCCGGCCGCCTGCCGCAGGATCGAACGAAACGACACCGGCGGACGACGGCGGCCACTGAGTCGGGCGCTGAACCGCGTCGTCGTCGCCGGGTGCGCTGACGGCGCCAAATCGGTATCCAGGCGGAGGGCGGCGCGATGCAACTGCGTGAAAGCTGGCTGCTGTTTGCGTTGGGTTCGGCGCTGTTCGCGGCGTTGACCGCGTTGTTCGGCAAGCTCGGCGTGGTCGGCATCAATTCCAACCTCGCCACCTTCATCCGCACCATCGTGATCCTGCTGGTCACCGCCGGCATCCTCAGCCTGCGCAACGAGTGGGCCAAGCCCACGGGTCTGCCGCTGCACAGCTGGCTGTTCCTGGTGCTGTCCGGCATCGCCACCGGGTTGTCGTGGCTGTGCTACTACCGCGCATTGCAGCTGGGGCCGGTGAGCAAGGTGGCGCCGATCGACAAGCTCAGCGTGGCGCTGGCGATCGTGCTGGGCCTGCTGTTCCTGGGCGAACAGCCGAGCTGGCCGCTGCTGGTCGGCGGCACGTTGATTGTGGCCGGTGCGATGGTGATCGCGCTGTTCTAAGCGGGGTCGTCCAGTTCCGGGTAGTGGCGGAAGATGCCGCTCTCGTTGAACGGCAGCCGCCGCGGCGAGGCGAGGTAGGCGGCGATGCGCGGCCGCTGCGCCACCCGCTGCTTCAGCGCGTGCAGCAGCGGCAGCTCGTGCCCGAGGCGCTGCATCGCGCGCGGAAACGCGTACTCCAGCCCGCTCATCAGCTGGAACAGCGAAAGATCGACGTAGGAGTGCTCGTGCAGGGCATGCTGGCCGCCGCCGCGTTCCAGCACCTGCTCGAAATAGTCCAGGTACTTCGGCAGCCGCGTTTCACGCAGGTCGGCCGCACGACGCAGCGCCTCGACGCGCTGGTCCTCGTAGTACAGGCTGCCGGCGATCGGGTGGTGCGAGTCATGCACCTCGGCGACGAGATCGCCGAGGGTCAGCTGCAGCTGGTGCGCGTAGCGCCGGCGGCTTTCGCTCTCCGGCACCAGGCCGAGCGGCGGACCGAGATACTGCAGGATGTTCGCGGTCTGCGCGATCAGCAGCCGGCCGGCCTTGAGGAACGGCGGCGCGAACGGCAGCGCGCCTTCGTGGACGCCATCGAGGTAACGCACGATGGCGTCGTCGCCCTGTATGCGCGCCACGTCGTCGTAGTCGGCGCCGGCATCTTCCAGCGCCAATCGCACGAACTCGCCGCGGCCCTGGACGCCGGTCCAGTAGTACAGCTCATAGCGCATGGCAGCCTCCGGGGCGAAGCGTTGTGCTGAACGTGCGGCTTCTACGGAGCGTGTAGGAGCGCACCCTGTGCGCGAATGCCCTGGTGTTGGTCATGCCAGGAGCATCGCGCACAGGGTGCGCTCCTACAGACCGAGACTCAATGCCGGAAGTGGCGCATCCCGGTGAACACCATCGCCATGTCGTGCTCGTCGGCGGCGGCGATCACTTCGGCGTCGCGCATCGAGCCGCCGGGCTGGATCACCGCGCTGATGCCCGCTTCGGCGGCCGCGTCGATGCCGTCGCGGAACGGGAAGAACGCATCGCTGGCCATCACCGAGCCGCGCACCTCCAGCTTCTCGTCGGCTGCCTTGATGCCGGCGATCTTCGCGCTGTAGACGCGGCTCATCTGGCCGGCGCCGATGCCGATGGTCTGGCGGTTGTGCGCGTAGACGATGGCGTTGGACTTGACGAACTTGGCCACCTTCCAGGCGAAGATCAGGTCGTGGATCTGCGCCTCGGTGGGCGCGCGGCGGGTGACCACCTTGAGGTCGTCGGCCGTGATCATGCCGGTATCGGCGCTCTGGATCAGCAGGCCCGAGCCGACCCGCTTGGAACTGTTGCCGGGATGCGCGGCCAGCAGGTTGCCCTGCTCCAGAGAGGTGTCGGCCGGCAGCGGGATCACCAGCGCGCGCACGTTGCCCTTCTTCTTGAGCGCGGCCAGTGCGTCGTCCGCGTAGCCCGGCGCCAGCACCACCTCGACGAACTGGCGCTCGACGATCGCGCGCGCGGTGGCGCCGTCGACCTCGCGGTTGAACGCGATGATGCCGCCGAACGCCGAGGTGGGGTCGGTCTGGAAGGCCAGGTCATACGCCTTGCCGATGCCGTCCAGGCTCACCGCCACGCCGCACGGGTTGGCGTGCTTGACGATCACGCAGGCCGGCTTTTTGAAGCTGCGCACGCACTCCCATGCCGCGTCGGCGTCGGCGATGTTGTTGAACGACAGCTCCTTGCCCTGCAGCTGGCGGAAGGTGGCCAGCGTGCCCGGCGCCGGGTACAGGTCGCGGTAGAACGCCGCCTGCTGGTGCGGGTTCTCGCCATAGCGCAGGTCCATCAGCTTGACGAAGCGGCCGTTGACCTGGCCCGGGAAGGCGGCGTGGCCGGCGATCGCGTCCTGCGTGTCGTTGAGTTCCAGCCCGGACAGGTAGTCGCTGATCGCACCGTCGTAGCTGGACACGTTGTTGAACGCGGCCACGGCGAGCTTGAAGCGCGTCGCACGTCCGAGGCCGCCGTGCTGCTCGATCTCGGCCAGCGCATCGGCGTATTGGTCCGGCGAAGTGAGTACGCCGACGTCGCTCCAGTTCTTCGCCGCCGAGCGCAGCATCGCCGGGCCGCCGATGTCGATGTTCTCGATCGCCTGCTCCAGCGTGCAACCGGGCTTCGCCACCGTGCTTTCGAACGGGTACAGGTTCAGCACCAGCAGGTCGATCGGCGCGATGCCGAGTTCGGCCATCACCGCATCGTCGGTGCCGCGGCGGCCGAGCAGGCCGCCATGCACCTTCGGGTGCAGCGTCTTCACGCGGCCGTCCATGATTTCGGGAAAACCGGTGAGGTCGCTGACCTCGGTGACCGCGATGCCGGCCTCGCGCAACGCCTTCGCGCTGCCGCCGGTGGAGAGCAGCTCGATGCCCCTGGCGGCGAGGCGCCGGCCCAGATCGATCAGGCCGGCCTTGTCGGAGACGCTGAGCAGGGCACGACGGACCGGGACGAGCTGGGGAGCGGACATGAGCGGGTTTCCAGAAGGGGAAAGCCGCTCATTATAGCCGCCCGGATGGTGGGCGGTTTTTGTACGGATACGCGGGCTGGGTTACAGCAGGCCGTGCGCGGCCAGCTTCTTGCGCAAGGTGGCGCGGTTGATGCCCAGCGCGCTGGCGGCGCGGCTCTGGTTGCCGTCATGGAACGCCAGCACCTCGCGCAGCAGCGGCACTTCGACTTCGCGCAGCACCAGTGCATGCAGGCCCTCGGAACATTCGGTGTCGCCGATGTCGGCAAGGTAGCGGCGCACCGTACGGGTGACGCATTCGCTCAGCGCGCTTTGGCCTTGGGAGCTGGCGCCAGGCGAACCTGCGCTCTGCGACGAGGTCTGTTCTGCGGCCTCGACAGCAGGCAGTCTTACGGCATTCACGGACATTTTCCCTCACGTACGAAGCGACGACTGCATAGGCCGCTGCTCATGGTTATGACTGATCTTGCAGGTCGCGGCGTGTATCGCATGCCGTCCGGCATGCCAGCGCGAGGGACCGAGTCTACCCGCGCGGGCGGATAATTTTAAGTACCGGAGGCGTCGTTATTCGAAACCGATCTCGAACGCCACCGCCTTGTCGCCCGGGTCCTCCACTTCCAGCAGCAGCACGGCGCTGCCGCCAGGCGCCAGGCCATGGCGCAGGATCGCGTTGTCGTCCAGGTACTCGGTCGGCTGCAGTCGGCGCATCGCGATGCGCTGGCCCTGTGCGTTCGACAAGGTGATCGCCAGCACCGGCCAGGGTTGCGCGAACGTGGCGTCGTTGCGCACGCTGGCGCTGATCATCAGCGCGCCGGCGACGCTGGGGTGCGCCTGCACGTTGCTGGCCAACAGGCGCAACTGCTGCGGCGCAGAAACCAGCGGCAGCTCGCAGCCGAGCACGCCACAGCTGCCGCGCAGCCAGCCGCCCACGGCGGGGTTGCGGATCAAGTCGTCGCGCTTGGCCCAGGCCAGCTGGATGGCGAGCAGCAGTGCGAGCAGCAGGCATGCCGTGACCCATGGCCAGCGCCGTTCGCCGGATGGACGCAGGTGCCGCCGGCGTTCGCGCCGGGTCGATCGTTCGCGCGGGCGGGTGTGTGGCTCGCGGGCGAAACGCGGCGCGAAGACCAGCTGCGAGAAGTCCTCGACGGCCGGTCTGGGCGCCGCGGCCGTCACCATCTCGTCGGCCACCACCACCGCCGGCGGATCGGGCCGCGGCCGATAGACCACCAGGTCGAGCAGTGGCGGCTCGAATGCGGGTTCGTTGACCGGCAGCTCGGCGAACGGTTCCGGCGGCAACTGCTCGGCGAGCGTGGCGAGGCTGTCGAAGCTGGCCTCGCAATGTCCGCACACGACGTGGCCGTGCGCTTTCGCTAGCGTCTGCGCATCCAGCGAAAACACGGACAGGCATTCGGGACATTGTGTGTACATGCAGGCCGCTTTGAATCGGTGTCCGGCAAGCTTAGCAGGGTGATCGCGCCGGCAAGCCGGCGGTCCCGATGGCCTCAGCCGCGGCGACGGCCGCTGATGCGTACCCAGTCCTCGCGGCTGTCCACGCGCAACTCGTCGAACCATTCGGCGTAGCGCTGCAGCAGCTCGTCCTGCTGGCCGGCGAGGATGCCGGAGATCGCGAACGGCGCACCGGGTTTCGCCGTCGCGGCGAAGGTGGGCGCCAGTTCGCCGAGCGGGCCGGCCAGGATGTTGGCGATGAATACGTCGGCGGCCGATGTGCATGGATGCACAAGTGCCGCGGGCGCAGGCGACGGCATGGATGCCGGAGGTAGAGCAATGCAGGGAGCAATTGCCGGATGCGCAGGAGCGGCCGCCACATTGAAGTCCTCCGGCAGGAACAGTGCGAGCCGGTCGGCCACGCCGTTGCGTTCGGCGTTGTCGCGTGAGGCGGTGAGCGCCTGCGGGTCGTTGTCGACGCCGACCGCGCTGGCCGCGCCGAGCTTCAGTGCGGCGATCGCCAGGATGCCCGAGCCGCAGCCGTAGTCGGTGATCGTCTTGCCGGCAAGGTCGAGGCCGTCCAGCCATTCCAGGCACAGTGCGGTCGTGGGATGGGTGCCGCTGCCGAAGGCGAGGCCGGGATCGAGGCGCACCACCACGAGGTCGTCATCGACGGGAGGCTCGATGTTCCACGGATAGATCCACAGCCGGCGGCCGAACGGCATCGGCTTGAACTGGTCCATCCATGCACGCTCCCAGTCCTGGTCGGCGACCTCGGCGAAGCTCAGCTGGTCGGGTTCCAGCCATGGCAGCAGCTCGCCCAGTGCGGCGCTGAGGCCGCGCCGGTCGGCGTGTTCGTCGAACAGCGCGTGCAGGGTGATCGTCGGCCACAACGGCAGCTCGCCCACGCCCGGTTCGAAGATCGCCTGCTCGTCCGGCGTCTCCGCATCGGCGTCCTGCAGCGTGATCGACAGCGCGCCGAGATCGTCCAGCGCTTCCTCCGCACCGGGCTGCTGTTCGGTGCGGACGATCAGGGAGAGTTCAAGAAAAGGCATGGGCGTATTCGTTAGCGGTAGGAGCGCACCCTGTGCGCGATGCTCTCATCCAGCCATCGCGAAGAGCATTCGCGCACAGGGTGCGCTCCTACAGGTGGTCAGGTGCCGGCGGCGGCTTTTTCTTTCTGCTCGGCCATCCGCTTCTCGAGGTAGTGGATGTTCTGGCCGCCGTGGTGGAAGCCGGCATCGGCCATGATCCGCTGCTGCAGCGGGATGTTGCACTTGACGCCCTCGATCACCGTCTCGGCCAGGGCCAGGCGCATGCGCGCGATCGCGGTCTCGCGGTCGGGGCCGTGCACGATCAGCTTGCCGATCATCGAATCGTAGTTCGGCGGGATGCGGTAGCCGTCGTACAGGTGCGTGTCCACGCGCACGCCGGGGCCGCCCGGTGCCTCGAAGCGCTTCACCGTGCCGGGACTGGGCATGAAGGTGTCCGGGTCCTCGGCGTTGATGCGGCACTCGATCGCGTGGCCGTGGATCACCACGTCTTCCTGCCGGAGCGTGAGCTTCTCGCCGCCGGCGATCAGCAACTGTTCGCGCACCAGGTCGACACCGGTGATCAGCTCGGTCACCGGATGCTCGACCTGGATGCGGGTGTTCATCTCGATGAAGTAGAAGCGGCCGTTCTCGTACAGGAACTCGAACGTGCCGGCGCCGCGGTAGTTGATGCGCAGGCAGGCGTCGACGCAGACCTTGCCGATCGCGGCGCGCTGTTCGTCGGTGATGCCCGGCGCCGGCGCTTCCTCGACCACTTTCTGATGGCGGCGCTGCATCGAGCAGTCGCGTTCGCCCAGGTGGATCGCGTTGCCCTGGCCATCGGCGAGTACCTGGATTTCCACGTGGCGCGGATTTTCCAGGAACTTCTCCATGTACACCTGTTCGTTGCCGAACGCGGCCTTGGCTTCGGCCTTGGTCATGGTGATCGCGTTGCCCAGATGTGCCTCGGTGCGCACCACGCGCATGCCGCGACCGCCGCCGCCGCCGGCGGCCTTGATGATCACCGGATAGCCGATCTCGCGGGCAATCTTGATGTTGGTGTCGACGTCCTCGCCGAGCGGGCCGCCGGAGCCGGGCACGCACGGCACGCCGGCCGCCTTCATCGCGCGGATCGCCTCGACCTTGTCGCCCATCAGGCGGATCACGTCGGCAGTCGGACCGATGAAGACGAAGCCGGACTGCTCCACCTGTTCGGCGAAGTCGGCGCGTTCGGACAGGAAGCCGTAGCCGGGGTGGATCGCCTGGGCGTCGGTGATCTCGGCCGCCGCGATGATCCGCGGAATGTTGAGGTAGCTGTCGACCGACGGGCCCGGCCCGATGCAGATCGACTCGTCAGCGAGGCCGACGTGCTTGAGGTTGCGATCCACGGTGGAATGCACCGCCACGGTCTTGATGCCCAGACTGTGGCAGGCGCGCAATACACGCAGCGCGATTTCGCCGCGGTTGGCGATGACGACTTTTTCTAGCATGGGAATCGGGAATCGGGAATGGGGAATCGGATGGCGGCAAGTGTTGTCATTACGCACCTTTGGGTTGGTTCAGCGCATTCAGCAGGGCAGTGAGCCGGGCAAATACGCGATTGATCAATTCACACAGGTCGGGTGACAGCGCCGCGTAGCCCAGGCGAACAGCAATCTGGCATTGCGTATCCAGTTCGGAAAGTGAGCCGCGCGCCATGGAAAGAAAGCGGCAGTACTCCCGGGTGGATCGTCGCGCGGCACCTTCGGCGATATTCGATGGAATGCTAACCGCTGCGCGTCGGACCTGTGAGGTGAGACCGAATCGTTCGGCATCGGGAAACTTTGCGGAGAACCCGTAGATCGTTTCAACCAGAGTCATGGCGTCCTGCCAGACCTGCAGGCCCTCATGCGGCCGCTTGAACGATTCCCGATTCCCCATTCCCGACTCCCGGCAACTCAGGCAATCACGAACATGGGTTCGTCGAATTCCACCGGCTGGCCGTTCTCGACCAGGATCGCCTGCACGGTGCCGGCCACGTCGGCCTCGATCTGGTTGAACATCTTCATCGCCTCGATGATGCCCAGCGTCTCGCCGGCCTTGACCTGCTGGCCGACCTTGACGAAGGCGGGCGTGCCGGGGGTGGCCGAGGCGTAGAAGGTGCCGACCATCGGCGCCTTCACCACGTGGCCTGCCGGCAGCGCATTCGCGACGGGCGCCTCGACGACGGCCGCTGGCGCGGCAGCGACCGG
>DATCUT010000033.1:0-14642 GCA_036561785.1 Rhodanobacter sp. | reverse complement strand
GGCACCTCGCCGCGCCTGCTCGACGCCGCCGACGACAGCGAACTGCCGCTGCTGCCCGGCGTGGCCACCGCCAGCGAGGCGATGGCCCTGCTCGAGCGCGGCTACCGCCACCTGAAGTTCTTCCCCGCGGTGCCGGCCGGCGGCTACAAGCTGCTCGGCGCCTGGGCCAGCCCGTTGCCGCAGATCCGCTTCTGCCCCACCGGCGGCATCAGCCTGAGCAGCGCGCCCGACTTCCTCGCCCTGCCGAACGTGCTCTGTGTCGGCGGCTCCTGGCTCACTCCCGCCGACAAACTCGCCGCCGGTGACTGGGCCGGCATCGAGTTGCTGGCGCGCGAGGCAGCCGGCTTGCGCCGGGCGGACTGACTGCCCGCGCTGCCCGGCCGTGCGATACCGGGTAAGGTTTCGCCTTGCACGCGCTCGCCGCCATCGGCGCGAGCCATCACCGGCAAGGATGGAAGCACTTGAATATCGGACCACTGGCCCTCTCGTCAGCCCTGCTGGCGCTGCTGTTCGGCGTCATCGCCGCACTCGCCGCCGCCGGTTTCCTGGCCAAGCGCGGCCATGCCGACGCCGGCAATGCGCTGTATCTGGCGCTCGGCATCGGCCTGCTCAGCGCACGTGCCGCTTACGTGGCCGGCTGGTGGCCGCAGTACGTGCAGCAGCCGGGCAGCATGTTGAACATCCGCGACGGCGGTTTCGATCCGATCGCCGGAGCGTTGGGGCTGGTCGTGGCGGCGCTGCTGATCGGCTGGCGCCGACCATCACTGCGTCGACCGCTGGCTGCCGGCGTGACCGTCGGCATCGCGGCATGGGCGTTCGCCGGACTGGTCGCGTACAAGCTGGCCGCGACCACCCATCCCGGCCTGCCGTCCCTGCTGCTGAGCGACCTGGACGGCCGCGAGGTGGCCCTGGAAAAGCTGCGCGGCCAGCCCACCGTGATCAACCTGTGGGCCACCTGGTGCGGTCCGTGCCGGCGCGAGATGCCGGTGCTGGCCGAGGCGCAGCGAGCGATGCCGCAGATCCGCTTCGTGTTCGCCGACCAGGGCGAATCGGCGGCGGCGGTGAAGCAGTTCATGCAGATGCAGCGGCTGGCGCTGGACCACGTACTGATCGACGGCAACCTGCAGCTGTCGAACCACTACAACGCCCGCGGCTACCCGACCACCTTGTTCCTCGACGCCGACGGCCGCCTGCGCGACATGCACATCGGCGAGTTGTCACGCGCCACGCTGGCCGAGCGGCTGCAGCGGATCCGTTCGTCGGCCACCCCGGCACCCCGCTGATCACGTCGCCGCAGGCTGACCACACCGATCCCTGCATGATTGCCGACCGCCGCGAACCGGTTGCGAACCGCGGAACAGCACATCGCGCTCCTACTGGGTCATGCCGTCTGTTCGGCGTCCAGCCGCGCCATCACCGCGTCGGTGACGCGGGCGCAGCGCCGGCCCATGAACGGGAATGCCTCGCTCATGGTCGCGGCCAGGGTGCCTTGCAGCGACGTGCGCAGCAGCCGGCGCGCGCGGTGCAGGCGGGTCTTCACCGTCTCCGGCTTGATCGCCAGCAGGCTGGCGGTTTCCTCGACCGAGCATTCCTCCACCTCGCGCATCATGTAGACGGTGCGGAACGATTCGGGCAGTTCGTCGATGGCGTGTTCGAGCAGGTGGCGGATCTGCGCGCGCGCGGCCGAGACGGCCGGATCCTCGCTGCCGAATTTCGAGGGAAACTGGATGACCTGGTGGGTATCGTCCACCGCCGCGTCGACCTGCTCCAGGCCGACCATGGTGTGGCGCTTGCGCAGCCGGCCGCGTGCCTCGTTCAGCACGATGCTGGTCAGCCAGGTCAGCAGGGTCGAGTCGCCGCGGAACGAACTCAGCTTGTGATAGGCGCGCATATACGATTCCTGCAACACATCTTCCGCTTCCGAATCCTCACCGATCACGCTGCGCGCGATGCGGAACAGGCGCTGGTTGCAGCGCTGCATGATGTGGCGGAATGCCTCGCGATGGCCGTCACGGACCAGCGCCACCAGCGCGTTGTCGTCCAGCGCGGCGTAATCGACGGGTGCAACATGGGCATGGACTGACATGGCTTTCTCCTTGTACACCTGATCCGATGCTGTGGGGCGACCCGAGGTTCCCGGCTCAGCCGGCCAGCGTGGCCAGGATCTCCTGCCGCCGCGGTTCCCGCGCGAATTCGCCGAGCAGGCGCCGGGTCTGCATCGACACCCCATGCAGGCGCACCCCGCGCGAGGACAGGCATTCGTGGCTGGCCTGCACGATCACCGCGACGCCGCGCGGCTGCAGCACCTGGTCCAGGGTATCGGCGATCTCCACGGTGAGCCGCTCCTGGATCTGCAGGCGCCGGCCGAACGCCTCGACCAGCCGCGCCAGCTTGGAGATGCCGACCACGCGCTGGTTCGGCAGGTAGGCGATGTGCACCACGCCGCGGATCGCCGCCATGTGGTGTTCGCAGGTCGACTGCAGCGGGATGTCGCGCAGGATGACCAGTTCGTCGTAACCGCCGACTTCGCCGAAGGTGCGGCTGAGCAGGCCGGCCGGATCCTGCCGGTAACCGGCAAACCATTCCTCATAGGCACGCACCACGCGTGCCGGCGTGGCCAGCAGGCCTTCGCGCGCGGGTTCGTCGCCGGCCCAGCGGATCAGCGTGCGCACGGCGGCTTCCGCCTCGGCACGCGTGGGGCGGGGGGTTTCGCCGGCCGGCATCGGCGCGGCAGTTGAAGCGATGGATTGATCGAGTTCGAGCATGGGAAAGGTTTCGCTGGGGTGACAGCTGATCCGACGCAGGCGCCGCGTTCGAGGTTCCCGCCGCGCTCCACTCGCCAGCCGGAACCTGTACGCCGCTGCTGCATCTCATGGGTACCGGCAAGCCTCGCTTGCCCTTCATCCATCCCAAGGAGACATCGCTCATGAACAAATCCCTGTTCGCTCTCGTCCTCACGCTCGGCCTCGGCTCCCTCGCCAGCGTGCACGCCCAGCAGGCGCCGGCCGCGCCCGCGATCAACGACGCGCAGATCGCCCACATCGCCTACACCGCCGGCGCGATCGACGTCACCGCCGCCAAGCAGGCGCTGAACAAGTCGCACAACAAGGCGGTGATCGGGTTCGCCAGGGAAATGGCGCGTGACCACGCCGCCGTGAACGACCAGGCCCTGGCGCTGGCCAAGAAGCTGGGCGTCACCCCGGCCGACAACGCCACCAGCCAGTCGCTGGCCAAGGGCGCCGCCGCCGAACAGACCAAGCTGGCCGCGCTCAGCGGTGCCGCCTACGACAGGGCCTATGCCGCCAACGAAGTGGCGTTCCACAAGGCCGTTCTGGCCGCACTCGACGGCACGCTGATTCCGGCCACGCAGAACGCGGAGCTGAAGTCGCTGCTGGAAACCGGCTCGAAGTTGTTCCACGAACACCAGATGCACGCCGAGCACCTGGCTGCCAGCCTGAAGTAAGGAGCGCACCATGTTCCGCAGCACGATTCTGGTCGTCAGCTTGCTGACCCTGGGCTGGGGCCTTGCGCCGGCATTCGCGGCCACCCCGGCCACAGCGTCAGCGACCACGCAAGCACAGGCCGTGCACGTGATCGTGCTCGACAAGATGGTGTTTGGTCCGATGCCCACCGGCGTACGCGCCGGTGACATCATCGAATGGGTCAATCACGACATCTTCGAACACAGCGCCACCGCCCGCGACGGCAGCTTCGACATCGACCTGAAACCGGGTGCCACTGTGCGCACCACGGCCAAGGCCGGTTCGTTCGCGTTCTTCTGCAAGTTCCACCCTGGCATGACCGGCACCCTGGTCGCCAGGTAACCCGGCAGCAACTCTCTCCCCTCGAGGTTGCAAGGTCGTCCTACCGCGGCCTTGCATGCTGCCGGTCCCCCGGCCGCAGCGCCGGATCGAAGCGATCCCGCTGCGGCCGTTTTTTTCGCCGGCTCACTCGCCCGGCGGCACCCTGGTCAGCTCCACCCCGTCGACCACCATCTTCCACGCCCCCTGGTCCTGGCACGGCGGCATGGACACCACGAAGGTGGTCCTGACCGGGCCGACACCCACCACGAAATTGTCGCCCTCGAACGCCTGCAGCGGACCGTTGACGGACTTGCTCATGCCGCCGTCCACCCGCTTGTAGTTCACGTTGCCACTCTCGGTGATCAACAACGACATCGTCGTCGACCGCCACTGCCCGGCATACGCCACTTTCTCCGGCGGCAGCGGCTTGGCGCAGCCGGCCAGCAGCAGGCAGCACACCGCGAACACCCACAGCAACTTGCGCATGTTTTTCCCCCCGGAAATCGAAAACCGGACTCGACCGGCCCACCGTATCGGCACAAACCAGGAACAACACCTCAACGGCCGCCGCGCCTGCCTGACAGTACGCGAGCTCAGCGGCCGGGACCAGGCTGGACCACCACCTCGTACTCACTCTGCACGAGACCACTGGCGTACGTCCGCGTCGCGACATGCCGGAGTGCGATATCGTGCGGAATGGCACCAAACAGCGGGATCCCGCTGCCGACAAGCACGGGCACGCGCGTGATGACGAGGCGCTGGACAAGCCCGGCCCGCAGAAAGCCCTGGATGGTGATGCCGCCGTCCACGTAGACATGCCGGATGCCGCGCCCGGCCAGCCGCGACACGATCTCCGCCGGCGGCCCCGACATGGGCTCGACCACCGCCCCGGCGGGAGCCGGCGCGAGCGGACGGGTGCTGAGCACGCAGACGGGCTTGGCGCCGTAAGGCCACGCATCGAAAGCCAGCACGGTCTCGTAGGTCTTGCGGCCGATGACCAGCGCATCCACCGTGGCCATGAACTCCTCGTAGCCATGCGGCTCGCCACCACCCGGGGGAAGGAAGTCGAGGGCTCCGTCGACCCGCGCGATGAAGCCGTCGAGACTGGTGCCGACAAAGACCGACACCTTCACCGCCGAGCCCGCATGCCCGGTCATGCTATCGGCGCCCCGACCGGAACGCCCAGATGCAAAGACCGCCCGCGAGCAGCAGGGCCATCCACGAAAACCACACCGGCACGGCGAACGGTCCCACCTGCACCGGCCACCGGTTGAAGAGCCGCAACGCCTGGACGACCGCGACTACGCCGAAGACGACACCCGACACCGGCGCGTATTTGCCTTGCATGACCGCACCCTCCCCTTCAGCGGCATCGCAGATGACCCGATGTCCGAATGAATGGCGAAACGGCGGCGACACGATGGACCGGCGTGGCTATTGGCCATGACGGCGCCGGACGTGGAGCAACCGACGTCGGCAAAGTAGCAGCTCTGCAGGCCAAAGATGTGCCGACCGTCGCGGCGTCCGCGCCGCACGGGCACACGTAGCGCCGCAAGCGGGCAATCCGATGACCCGCGTCACTTCACGCTCAGCACGGGATCCACCTGACTGCCGATGATGAACGTGCACTTCGCATCCTTCACGGCACAAACAGCGGATTGCATCTTGATGCGCTCCATCTCGACGAACTGCGCGGGGTTGAGGTTCATCGCCAGGCGATAGGCGTTGTCCGCTTCGGCGCGACTCTGCTCCGCCGCCTTGCGGGCCTGCTCGGCCAGGTCGCGCTTGTGCTCGGTGAGCACGCGCTGTTCCTGCTGCGCGGTTTCCACACGCTGGTTGCGCACGGCATCCGGCGGATTCGCCTTGCCCACGGTGATCTTGACCAGGCGGATCGGCAACTTGTTGTCGCGGAGATACTCGGTCATCTCGCGGCTGACCTCGCTGTCGATCTCATCGATGGCGGTGGTCTGGATCGCCGTCTCGTTCATGCCGTGCTTCTTGACCGCAGAACGGACCTTGTTGAAGAACTCCTGCTCCACGTTGTTCTTGTACCAGTCCTGGCCGAAATTCTTCACCAGCGCCACCGGGTCCACCACCTGCAGGCGGATGATCGCGTGGAAATCCAGCGGCACGCCATCGCTCGACATCAGGTCGCTGAAGTTGCCGTCGTACTGCTGCGGAAACATGTTGACGTAGATCTTGTGCGTGGAAAACCACGTATAGGTCAGACCCGTGAGCACGGGTTCGGCGCGCACACCGCCATGGCCGAAGAGCACCGGCTTGTCGATCAGCACCGCCTGCTGACCGGCGTCCGGAGAAACCACCGTACAGCCGGCACACGCCAACAGCAGCGATGCCGCGAGCGCGACGTTACCCAGCTTTTTCATAAGTTCCCTTGGTTTGATCCGATCATTCGGCGAGTGATCATCATGCCGGATGGCTTTCGCTTCAGCCAAGGCCGTCTGCCACGATCGTGCCCCTCGAATACAGCCCGATCTTTCCGTCCGGTTTCGAGGCGCTTGGGTGGGGTGGTCGAGATATGGAGAAAGGACTCTGTCGTTTTTCTGAGACTGCGACGCCGCAGTGCTGTGCGGAGTATACAAACGCGGCACTCGCTTTCCATCGCCATAACAAACGTGTGAGTTCGTCAGCCGGGTCGTTTGCCGCCACCTGACTGGCCGACGGCAATGACGCTCACTCCGGTGATACTCCGTCACATGTCTGACATCGCTCTTTGCGTGAGACAGTCCGGCGTCATACAGTCCACGAACAACCAAGGAGAGAAACCAGGGATGAAGACCGAACTGATCCAGACATTGACCAGCACATTCGAAGCCCACGCGCAGCAGACCGAAAGTGGCACCGAATTCTGGCTGGCCCGCGACCTGCAGCACCTGCTGGGCTACGCTGAATGGCGCAACTTCAACAGCAGCGCAGTCTCAAAGGCAAAAATCGCCTGCGAAGTCTCCGGTCATACGGTTTCCGACCATTTTGTTGACGTCAACAAAATGGTCGACCTCGGCTCCGGCAGTCAGCGCGAGGTCGACGACCTCATGCTCACCCGCCTCGCCTGCTACCTGATCGCCCAGAACGGCGACTCCCGCAAGCAGGAAATCGCGTTCGCCCAGACCTACTTTGCCTTCCAGACCCGCCGCGCCGAGCTGATCGAACAACGCATGCTCGAAGCCGAGCGTGTCTCCGCGCGCAGGAAGCTCACGGAGACCGAGAAGGATCTATCCGGTGTCATCTATGAACAGACCGGCGGCAACCAGGACTTCGCCCTGATCCGCAGCAAGGGCGACCATGCCCTGTTCGGTAAATCCACCCAGGCCATGAAGGTCACCTGGAAGGTTCCAGCCAGCCGCCCGCTGGCCGACTTTGCGCCCACCATCATCCTCAAGGCCAAGGATTTCGCCACCGAAATCACTATCCACAACGCGCGTACCAATCGGCTAAACAACGAGAAAGCCATCGCGCATGAGCACGTCGCCAACAACGAAGCCGTACGCAAGACCCTGCTGAATCGTGGTATTCGCCCCGAGCACCTGCCGCCCGCCGAAGACGTGAAAAAGGTCGAGCGCCGGCTGGCCTCTGCGCAAAAAAAGTCCCTGAACAAACCCGACGCACTGGACTCTTGAGCACTACCCGCCAGCGAGTTTCCGCATGTGATGGGTGCCAGTACGGCTGCGTTGCAGCCGCACACTAAAAAGCCGCGGGCGCTGGTGTGCCCGCGGCTTTGTTGGTCATGCGTGACGACAATTTGCTCAGTGGGTGGCTTTCACCGGCTTCACGTAGGTGTCGAACAGCTCGTCGATGCGGCGGTACTCGTCGTACCACGAATCGGCGTGCACGAAGCCGTGGCGTTCCAGCGGGTACAGCGACATCCAGAAGTTCTTCTTGTGCAGTTCGATGAAGCGCTGGTACAGGCGGATCGAATCCTCGGCCAGCACGTTGTCGTCGATCAGGCCGTGCTGGATCAGCAGCGGGTCCTGCAGCTTTTCCGCGTATTCGATCGGCGAGCTGGCCGCATAGGCGTCCGGATCGAGCTGCGGGTCGTTGAGGATGTCCGAGGTGTACTCGTGGTTGTACAGCGTCCAGTCGCTGACCGGGCGCTGCGCGGCGCCGGCGGCGAATTCGCCGGGCGCGCGCAGCAGCGCCATCTCGGTCATGAAGCCGCCGTAGCTGCCGCCGTAGATGCCCACGCGCTGCGGGTCGACGTGGTGGTTTTTCACCAGCCACGCCTTGCCGTCGAGCAGGTCTTCCAGTTCCGGGTGGCCCATCTGGCGGTAGATCGCGGTGCGCCAGGCGCGGCCGTAGCCTTCGGAAGCGCGGTAGTCCATGTCCAGCACCACGTAACCCTGCTGCACCAGCAGGTTATGGAACAGCTGCTCGCGGAAGTAGTTCGACCACGACAGCGTGACGTTCTGCAGGTAGCCGGCGCCGTGCACGAAGATCACCGCCGGTTTCGATGCCGTGCCCGCGTCGGCCGGTCCGTAGTACTTCGCCCAGATCGAGCCGGCGCCGTGCGAGGACGGCACCTCGACGATCTGCGGCGCGATCCAGTCGTGCGCGGTGAACGCGCGCTTCATGGTGTCGGTCAGTTCGCGCGGCGTGCCGCCGGCGGCGCTCTGCACCGCCAGCTGCGGCAGCACGTACGGCGAGGAATGCCGCACGGCGAGTTGCGTGCCGTCGGGCGACAACGCGAAGTCGTCCATGCCCTGGTAGTTCGTGACGCGGCTCAGCGCGCCGCCGGTGGCCGGCACGCGATAGACGTCATAGCTGTACGGCGCGACCTGGTTCGTGCGCAGGTAGAACCACTGGCCGTCCGCGCTGAGCTGCGGGTGGCTCACCTCGAACTGGCCGGCGGTCAGCGCTTTTGCCTTGCCGTCGAGTGGCTTGACGTAGAGCTGCGAGTAGCCGGTCTGCTCGCTCAGGTACCACAGCGTGCGGCCGTCCTTGAGCCAGCCGAAATCGTTGAAGTTCCAGTTGATCCAGGCGTGGTCGGTGAGCCGTTGCTGGTTGACCAGGGCGTGCTTCGCGAAATCCACGCTGGCGATCCAGCGATCCTTGTTGTCGATCGCGCGCAGCTGGATGGCGAGGTTGCGGCCGTCGTCGCTCCACGCGATGCCGCCGCCACCGCCGTCGTCGGCACTGCCGATGATGCGTACGGCACGTTGTTCGGGCGCCTTCAGCGCCTTGGCCTGGTCGGCCTTGCCGGCCTTCTGCAGCGCGGCGACGGCACGCGCGCGCAGGTCCTTCAGCGGATCGTCCTTGATGCCGGGCAGCGTATCGGTGGCCAGCGGGTACGACTGGTGCCCGGCCAGGTCGAGCAGCAGCAGCGACTGCGGCGCCGGGTCCTTGCGGCCCACGTACACGCGGGTCTCCTTCTGCTCGGCGTAACCGGAGTCGGTGACGTAGTGGGTGACCTCGGGCGCCTTGCCCGCTTCGTAGCCTTTCGGCGCGGTGACCAGCAGCAGCCAGCGGCCATCCGGTGACAGCTCGCTGTCGACCAGGGTGATCTTGTCGCCGAGGAAGAACGGCAGCGGCGCACGACCCGGATCGGCGGCGGCCAGCGACTTGTCCTCGTCGCGCCGGGCCTGCTTGTCGGCCTTGATCTGGCGCAGCGTCTTGAACAGTTCCAGCTGCCGCTCGCCCAGCGCGTCGGGCAGCGATGCCTGCGGATCGTCGACGAACTTCAGCAGCGCCGCGGGCGTGGTGACGCCGCGGGCCAGGTCATGGCTGTACCAGTCGTTGCCGTCGCGGAACTGCAGGGCGCGGCCATCGGCGGAAAAGCGCGGCGCGGACTCTTCCTGCGGCGTGCTGGTGACCTGGGTGCGCCGGCCGCCGGCCAGCTCCACCACGAACACGTCGCCGTGCAGGATGAAGGCGGCGTGCCGGTGGGCGCGGTCGAACACCGCCGGGCCGTCGGCCTGCGCCAGCGCGGCCGGGTCCAGCTTCGCGCCTTGCGCGCTGGCCGGATCGACCCGGTACAGGTCGCGCAGCGGGCTGCCGTCGCGCTTCAGCGAGTAGTACAGGTCGCGGCCGTCCACGCTCCAGTACGGCTGCTCCACCGCCTGCCCGATCCAGTCGGGGTTGGCCATCACGGTTTCCAGGTCGAGCGGTGTCGATGCCGGCAAGGCGGCCGCCGCGACCGGCGCGACGGTGAAGGCAACGAGGGCGGCAAGCAGCAATCGACGCATGGATTCTTCCCGGGCAAAAAAGCCAGCATAACCGAGCGCGCCACCGGCACGCGGCCACCCCTGCCGAAAGTCAGACACTGGTGGCTGCAACGGCGGCGGCGCGTTGCTACTCTCCTCGCTTCCACGTCTTCCCCTGGAATCCCCAGCATGCGCCTCGCTCCCCTCATTGCCACCCTGCTGCTCGCCGCCGGCAGCGCCGCCGCAGCCCAGCTGCCGCCCGTGGACCCGTCGCCGAAGCCGCCGCGCGAAGTCGCGCTGATCGGCGAGTCACAGCCGCTGCCGCCGCCCACGCCGCGAGATGCCGCATCCGGCGAATTCCACGGCGTCAGCGTGGCCGACCCGTACCGCTGGCTGGAAAACCCGGGCGACCCGGCAGTGCGGCAGTGGATCGCGGCGCAGAACGCGTACACCGAAGCCGCCTTGGCGGCGATGCCGCAAGGCAAGGCGCTCACCGCGCGGGTGCAGCAACTGGCGATCACCTCGACCACGCGCTCCGGCCCGATGCTGGCCGGCGGCACCTTGTTCTACCTGCAGCAGACCCCGCCGCAGCCGCAACCGGTGCTGATCGCGCAGGCGTGGCCGGACGGTGCGGCGAAAGTGCTGGTGGATCCGAACGCCGACCACGGCGGTACCGCGATCACCGCCTACTGGCCGTCGCCGCGCGGGCGTTACCTCGCCTACGGCACCGCCGAGGGCGGCAGCGAGCTGACCACCATCCGCGTGCTCGACGTGCGCAGCGGCAAGACCCTGCCCGACACCCTGCCCTGGGCCGGCGGCGGCACCACGCCGCAGGGTTTGGCCTGGGATGCCGACGAGCGCGGCTTCAGCTACGTGCGCTTCGCGCCGCCGGCCGCCGGCCAGGCGGTGGAGCAGTTCCACGCCACCCTGGTGCACCACGCGCTGGGCCAGGCCGCCACCGCGGACACCGTGGTATTCGGCAAGGGCTACTCGAAAACCGCCGAATACGTGCTGGTGAATTCGCCGGCCACGGCACAGGCCGCCGTGCTCGCCTACGACGGCGATGGCGGCCCGGCCGAGGTGTTCCTGCAGCACGGCGGCAGCTTCCGGCGCGTGCTCGACCGCGGCGCGAACGTGCGCACGGCCGCCTGGGTGAATGGACGTCTGTATGCGGCCTCGTTCCGGGATGCGCCGCGCGGCAGGATCGTGGCCATCGGCGACGACGGCAAGGCCGTGCCGGTGCTGGCCGAGCGCGAGGGCGCGATCCAGCAGATCGCCCCGCTCGGCGACGGCTTCCTGGTGGTGCGCAGCTGGGGCCCGGACTGGTGGGTCGAGCAGTACGGCGCCAACGCCAGCTTCGTGCGCCGGCTGCCGCTGTCGCAGCACGGCGTCGGCATCGGCGACATTGCTTCCGAGTCCGGCCGGGACAAGGCGCTGATCAGCTACAGCGGCTGGACCACGCCCGCGCGCTGGGCCGAATACGACGGCCGTAGCGGCAGCCTGAAAACCGTGTTCGAGGTGAAGCCGGCGGCGGATTATTCCCGCGTCGTCGTGCAGCGCATCGACGGCACCTCGAAGGACGGCACGAAGATTCCAGTAACCGTGCTGTCGTTGCCGGGCATCACCCCGAACGGCGCGCGGCCCACCATCCTGTACAGCTACGGCGGTTTCGACATTCCGATCAAGCCCGGCTTCATCGGCCCGAACCTGGCCTGGCTGGAACACGGCGGCGTGCTCGCCTACGCCAACATCCGCGGCGGCAACGAGAACGGCCAGCCATGGCATGCGCAGGGGCAGAAACTGCACAAGCAGAACGTGTTCGACGACTTCCACGCCGCGGCACTGGCGCTCATCGACGCACGCTGGACCGACCGCGCGCACCTGGGCATCCTCGGCGGCAGCAACGGCGGCCTGCTGATGGGCACGCAGATCGTGCAGCACCCCGGCGACTACCGCGCGGTGGTGGCGCGGGTCGGCATCTACGACATGCTGCGGCACGAGACCGACTTCGCCAACGGCCCGTACAACATCCCCGAATACGGCAGCATCGCGGACCCGGCGCAGTTCAAGGCCACCCTGGCCTACTCGCCGCTGCGGCACGTGCAGGCGAACACCGCCTACCCGGCGGTGCTGCTCACCACCGGCGAAAACGATCCGCGCGTGGCGCCGTGGCAGTCGCGCAAGTTCGCCGCCGCACTGCAGAACGCCACCTCATCGACGCAGCCGATCCTGCTGCTGACCCGCATGAACGCCGGCCACGGCATCGGCGCCCCGTTCAGCCAGCGCGTCGGCGATACCGCGATCGGGCTGACCTTCTTCGCGCATGAGTTGGGGTTGGGCGTCGAAAAATAAATCACCCGCCCTAATTGTAGGAGCCCGCTGGCGGGCGATGCTTCTGCTCTGATGTCAGAAGCAAATGCATCGCCCGCCAGCGGACTCCTACAAGGTCAGCGATGCGTCGCGATCGAGCCAGACGACATCCCAGTAGGGATAGGCAAACACGCTGTCGGCCAGGCCGGCACGCACTGGATTGGCGACGATGTATCGCGCAACCCCCTGATGTCCTCCTCGGCGCGCAGCGCATGGTCATGAAAACTGCGATCCCACGGCGGCCCATCCAGCCCGCATGACTCATGCAGCGCACGCGATGCGCATGCCTTGAATCGATTCATGACCCGGCCCAGTGGCTCATCGCCGAGTTGCGACAGGCCATGCCAGTGATCGGGCATCAGCACCCATGCGAGCAGGCGGGAATCCGCCCAGGTCGATGCCGCGTGGATGACCCGACTGGCCACCCGTGCGTGCGCCGGATCCGCAAAGAGGCACTCACGATGACGGGTCACCGTCGTCAGCAAATACATCTGGCCAGGAACAGACACGCGACCCTGGCGCAAGGCACGGCGACCAATCGATGGAAAAGCAGGCATGCGTGCAGACTGCCGTGGACATCGGCAAAACACATCATGCGTCAGCATCAACCCCTGTCCGCCCGATCCACCGCACCAGGCAGGAGCCCGCTGTCGGGCGATGCTCTTGTTTCATCAATACAGCAAGAGCATCGCCCGCCAGCGGGTTCCTACATAGCGAGGTGATGGGATCGGGACTGCTACGATGGCACCCCGTCTCCCGCTGTCGATCCGTGCCATGCCCCTGCCCACCGTCGAACACGAAACCGCCACGCACCCTCGTTACAGCATCCTCTGGCTGCACGGCCTCGGCGCCGATGGCAACGACTTCGCGCCGATCGTGCCGGAGCTGGTGGACCCGGCGTGGCCGGCGCTGCGCTTCGTGTTTCCGCATGCGCCAGTGCGGCCGGTGACGATCAACAACGGCATGTCGATGCGCGCGTGGTACGACATCATCGGTTTCGACGCGCACGCGCGCCAGGACGAAGCCGGCATCCGCGCCTCGGTCGCCGCCACCGAGGCGCTGATCGCGCGCGAGCACGAGCGTGGCGTGCCGAGCGAGCGGATCTTCCTCGCCGGCTTCTCGCAGGGCGGCGCGATCGCGCTGTCCGCGGGCCTGCGCCATGCGGAGAAACTGGCCGGCATCGTCGCGCTGTCGACCTACCTGCCCATCGCCGCCACGCTCGCTGCCGAGCGCAGCGCCGCGAACGCCGCCACGCCGATCTTCTGGGGCCACGGCAGCGCCGATCCGGTGGTGGTACTGCAGCGTGGCACCGACTCGCGCGATGCGCTGCAGGCGCTGGGTCACACGGTGGACTGGCACACCTACCCGATGGCCCACGCGGTCTGCGCCGAGGAGATCGGCGACCTGCGTCACTGGCTGGGCCAGCGACTGGCGTAAGCGCGACCGCGCTGCGGCATACTTGCCCGCATGCGCGAACCCACGCCCCGCCGCAGCCCGCGCGGCCGCACTGAACACAGCCCGCTGCCGGACTTCTGCCGGCTGCCCGCACTGTTCGCGCTGCTCGTGGTGGGCGCGCTGACGGTGACCATGATGTGGCTGGCACGCGACGACCCGCGCGACTGGTCCGCCTACAGCGTCGGCATGCTGTTCGTGACCTTGCTGGGAATGGTGGTGGCGGTGACGCTGTGCATGCTGCGGCCGTGGCTGCAGCGTCTGCCCGGCCACCTGCCGTATGTCGGCGTGTGGCTGCTGATCCTGTTGCTTGTGCTGGTCGCCAGCACCGTGGCGCACTGGTTCGACGGCGCGTTGCAGATGCATCTGGTGCGCAGCAGCCTGCCCGTGTTCGTGTGTGACAATGTGCTGATCGCCGCCCTGCTCGGCGCCGCCATGCTGCGCTATTTCTACGTGCTGGCGCAGTGGCAGGCACGGCTGGCGGCGGTCACCCGCGCCCAGGTCGAGGCGCTGCAGGCGCGCATCCGCCCGCACTTCCTGTTCAACAGCATGAACACCGTGGCGGCGCTGATCCGGGTCGATCCCGACGCCGCGGAACGCACGGTGGAGGACCTCTCCGAACTGTTCCGCGCCGCCCTGGGCCAGCACGACACCGACGACGGCACGCTGGGCGAGGAGCTGGCGCTGGTCGAACGCTACCTGGCGATCGAGCAGCTGCGCCTGGGCGCGCGCCTGCACGTGCGCCGCGAACTGCACGACCTGCCCGCCGACTTTCCGCTGCCGCGCCTGCTGCTGCAGCCGCTGGTGGAGAACGCGGTGCGCCACGGCGTCCAGCCGCTGCGCGAAGGCGGCGAGGTGG
>DATCUT010000032.1:0-14416 GCA_036561785.1 Rhodanobacter sp. | reverse complement strand
CTGTTCGCGTTCGGCATGGATGCGTGGAACCTGGTGCCCTACCTCGACTGGCTGCGCGCACACCCGGGCAGCTATGTGCCCGGCGCCAGCGGCCAGCTCGCCGCCGACCAGTTCGGCCGCGTACGCCGCGTGCTGATCTGGGCGCAGTTCCAGAACGGCCTGGCGCGTCCGCTGGGCGGCAGCCTGCAGATGGACGATGTGCCGTCGAACGCGCCTCCCGCCACGACCGAGCCGTCACCGGCAGGCTCCTCGTCGAGCGGAGCCTTCCAGCCCGCGGCGGGCTGATGCGCGCCGCCGGCGACGGCTTCGAACAGCGCGCCTGCGCCGAACTCGAACGCGCCGGCCTGAAGCTGCTGGTGCGCAATTACACCACCCGCCACGGCGAGCTGGACCTGGTGATGCGCGACGGCGACACCGTGGTGTTCGTCGAAGTGCGCTATCGCCGGAGCGCCAGCCACGGCGACGCCGCCACTTCGGTCACCGCAGCCAAGCAGGCGAAACTGATCCTCGCCGCACAGCACTGGCTGGCCGCGCACCCGCAACACGCGCGGCGCAGCTGCCGCTTCGACGTGGTCAGCTACGACGGCCCGCCCGATGCCATCCGGCGCGAGTGGCTGCGCGGCGCATTCGAAGCCGGCTGATCTGGCGCAGTAAAACTTTCCCGCGAGTGGATTACGCTTTGCCGATGCACCTGCCCGCCGAACTGCTCGCCCGCCTGCGCGAGATCTTCCCCATCGACGCACTCGCCACCGGCGACGCAGAGCGGATCGCCTACTCGTACGACAACTCGCGCCGGCATGCGCTGCCCGATGCGGTGGTGTTTCCCACCGAACATGCCCAGGTCGAGGCGCTGGTGCAGGCCTGCCGCGCGCACGAGGTGCCGGTGATCGCGCGTGGGCGCGGCACCAATACCACCGGCGCCACCGTGCCGGTGGATGGCGGCGTGGTGGTGAGTTTCGAGCGGATGAACCGGATCCTGCGCATCGACCCGGACAACCGCCTCGCGGTGGTCGAGCCCGGCGTATTGAACGGCGACCTGCAGCAGGCGCTGGCCACCCACGGCTTCTTCTGGCCGCCCGATCCCTCCTCGGCACCGTGGTGCAGCATCGGCGGCAACCTCGCCTGCAATTCGGCCGGGCCACGCACGGTGAAATACGGCAGTCCGCGCGAGAACACGCTGGGCCTGCGCGCGGTGGCCGGCAGCGGCGAAGGTTTCCGCTGCGGCACGTACACCAGCAAGGGCGCGACGGGCTACGACCTGACCCGCCTGCTGATCGGCTCGGAAGGCACGCTGGCGCTGATCACCGAAGCCACCCTGAAACTCACGCCGAAACCCTCGGCGGTGCGCACGCTACGCGCGACTTACCGCGATGTCGGCGCGGCGGCGCGCGCGGTGGCGCGGATCATGGCGCAGCCGGTGACGCCGTGCGCGCTGGAGTTCATCGACGACGTGGCGCTGAAGCTCGCGCGCGATCACGGCGGCGACAGCGTGCCGCTGGCCGGTGCGATGCTGATGATCGAGGTGGACGGCGAACCGGCCACGCTGCCTTCGGCCGTCGACGCAGTGGCGGCAGCGGCGCGCGGCGACGGGCTGGAGGAACTGCGCGTCGCCGAAACCGCCGGGGAAACCCGCTCGCTGTGGGCCGCACGCAAGGCGCTGTCGCCGGCGCAGCGCACGATCTCGCCGCACAAGATCAACGAGGACGTGGTGGTGCCGGTCAGCCACCTGCCCGCGCTGGTCGACGGCATCAAGCAATTGTCGGCGAAGCACGACGTGCTGATCGTCAGCTTCGGCCACGCCGGCAACGGCAACCTGCACGTGAACCTGCTGCCGCGCGACGACGCCGAACGCGCGCGTGCACACGCCTGCCTCGCCGACGTGTTCGCGCTGGTGATCTCGCTTGAGGGCACCTTGTCGGGCGAGCACGGCATCGGCATGGTCAAGCGCGAATTCATGCCGCTGGCACTGGAGCCGGCGACGCTGGGGCTGATGCGCAACGTCAAGGCGGCGTTCGACCCGGACGGCATCCTCAACCCCGGGAAATTGCTGCCTTGACGGCCGGGAATCGGGAATCAGAGAACGGAGAGTGGAATGACCAAGGGTGAGCGGGTGGATGAACTGCTCGGCGAGATCCGCGCGTGCCGGATCTGCGCGGCGCATCTGCCGCTGGGTCCGCGACCGGTGCTGCAGGCGTCGGCGACGTCGCGGCTGCTGATCGTCAGCCAGGCGCCGGGGCGCAAGGTGCACGAGACCGGCATTCCGTTCAACGACCCCAGCGGCGATCGCCTGCGCGACTGGCTGGGGATCGACAAGGCCACGTTCTACGACGCCGACCGCATCGCGATCGTACCGATGGGTTTCTGCTTCCCCGGCACCGGCCGCGGCGGCGACCTGCCGCCGCGGCCCGAATGTGCACCGACCTGGCATCCGCGCCTGCTGCCGCTGCTGAAGCAGGTACAGCTGACCCTGGTGATCGGCCAGTACGCGCAAGCCGGCCTGCTCGGCGTGACGCGCGGCACGCGCCTCACCGACACCGTGCAGGCGTGGCGCGACCATCTGGCCCACGGCCGCCTGCCGCTGCCGCATCCCAGCCCGCGCAACCGGCTATGGCTGGTGCGCAATCCGTGGTTCGAGACCGATCTGCTGCCGGTGCTGCGCGAGCGCGTGGCCGCGGCACTGCACGCAGCGGACTGAGCGAACGCCGCAGCGCGCCTTGCCGCCTGCCCGCCGATTCATCTAACCTGCCCGGGCTTCATGGCCACGGGGCAGTTCCCTCGGCCCTTCCTGGGGAACCCAATATGCTGGATACCGGCCGATGAGCATCAAGCTCCGCCTCGTGGCAATGAATTTTCTGCAGTTTTTCGTGTGGGGCGCGTGGCTGATCACGATCGGCGCGTACTGGTTCCAGTATCGGCACTGGTCCGGCGCGCAGTTCGGCGCGATCTTCTCGACCATGGGCATCGCCTCGCTGTTCATGCCCTCGCTGATGGGCGTGATCGCGGACAAGTGGCTCAACGCGGAGAAGCTTTACGGCCTGCTGCACATCGGCGGCGCGGTGGTGTTGTTCATCATCCCCACGATCGACAACCCGACCACGCTGTTCTGGGTGATGTTGCTCAACATGATGTGCTACATGCCGACGATCTCGCTGGCGATCACGGTGGCGTACAACGCGTTGAAAACCAACGGCGCAGATGTGGTGCTGGTGTTTCCGCCGATCCGCGTGTGGGGCACGATCGGCTTCATCGCCGCGATGTGGACGGTGAGCCTGCTGCACCTGGAAACCTCGGGCGGCCAGTTCTACGTGGCTTCCGGCGCGGCGCTGCTGCTCGGCCTGTATGCGTTCACCCTGCCGAAGTGCCCGCCGCGCCTGCGCGGCCAGGCGCACACCTCATGGCTGGATACGCTGGGGCTGACCTCGTTCGCCCTGTTCAAGAACAGCAAGATGGCGATCTTCTTCATCTTCGCGATGCTGCTGGGTGCGGCGCTGCAGCTGACCAACGCCTACGGCGACACCTTCCTGCACGACTTCGCCAACGTCGACGCGTACAAGGGCATGCTCGCCGTGCGCTACCCGGCGATCATCATGTCGATCTCGCAGGTTTCCGAAACCCTGTTCATCCTGGCCATTCCGTTTTTCTTCAAGCGCTTCGGCATCAAGACGGTGATGCTGATCAGCATGGTCGCGTGGGTACTGCGCTTCGGCCTGTTCGCCTACGGCGACCCGGGCCCGGGCCTGTGGATGATCGTGATGTCGTGCATCGTCTACGGCATGGCGTTCGACTTCTTCAACATTTCCGGCTCGCTGTTCGTCGAGGAGCAGAGCGACCCGGCGATCCGCGCCAGCGCGCAGGGCCTGTTCATGCTGATGACGAACGGCATCGGCGCGATCCTGGGCAGTTCGATCAGCGGCGTGATCATCGACGCCTGGTTCACCCATGCCGACGGCAGCAAGGACTGGCATGGCATCTGGACTACGTTCGCGCTGTACTCGCTGGTGGTGGCGGTGCTGTTCGCGATCTTTTTCAAGCACAAGCACGTGCCCGGCCGGGCCGCCACACCCGTGCATACCTGAGCGAACGCTGCTGTCCGCCAGGGGCAGCGCAGATCGATTCGTTCCCGATGGGCCTCCCTTGCCGGAGGCCCATGGTGTTTGAGCCGGCAACGCGGTCAATCACCCGAGCAGCGCGGCGCGCCCTGCTACGGTTCCGGCGCGTTCCCCGAGCCTGCCGCAAAGCACAAAAAATTCCGAAAATTCAGGACGTTGCTTTAGCCAAAAGCACTGTATACGATGGCTCTGCCGCAAGAAATTACGATTTGACGGAATGACATCCACCGCGCCATCGAGCCGCCAGCAAGGCCGCCGTGCGCCCGGTCGATATCAGCGGCAAGCAACGTGCGCGACAAGGTGTCGCCGGGGGCGGCGCTACCGCGCATCAGGATCCATCTCGGGGAGGAACCTATGCACTTATTCCATCAGCGCCGCCAATGTCTGGCCTTTTCGATCATCGCCGCACTCGCCGTCACACAGCTGCCGCTGGCCCACGCACAGGACACCACGGCTCCCGCCAGCGACAAACAGGAAAACAGCAAACCGGTCACGCTCAGCCAGATCACGGTACAGGCACAGAAACGCGTGGAACTGCTGCAGGACGTGCCGATCACCATGGCGACACTGTCGGAACAATTGCTGCTGGACACCGGCGTGCGCGACATCAAGGATCTGCAGACCCTGGTGCCGACCCTGTTCGTCACCAGCACCACGTCGGAAACCCAGACCACCGCGCGCATCCGCGGCGTCGGCACGGTCGGCGACAACCCCGGCCTGGAATCCTCGGTCGGCATCGTGGTCGACGGCGTGCCCCGTGCGCGCAACGGCGTGGCTTTCGGCGACCTCGGCGAGTTGGAACAGGTCGAAGTGCTGAAAGGCCCGCAGGGCACGGTGTTCGGCAAGAACACCTCCGCCGGCCTGATCAACGTGATCACCAAGCGGCCCACGTTCAAGGAGGAAGGCCACCTCGAGTTCACCGTGGGCAACTACGGCGCCGCCGGCGTAGCCGGTTCGTACAACAACAAGTTGAACGACTACGCCGCGTTTCGCATCTACGCGGTCGACCGCAAGCGCGACGGTTTCAACGACGTGAACACCGCCGTCGGGCCGCGCACGCTCACCACCGACAGCGATCAGGATTTCCACTCCGTACGCGCGCAGCTGCTGATCACGCCGAGCAAGAATCTCGACATCAACATCATCGGCGACTACACCCAGCGCAACGAGAATTGCTGCGTGGGCATGACCGTGGTGCGCGGCCCCACCGCAGCGATCGTCAACGCGTTGTCCGGCGGCAACGGGGTCATCCCGGCGGCGGACCTCTCGCGCCGGCTGGCCTACAGCAACCGCGACACCACCCAGAAGATCACCGACAAGGGCCTCTCGACCGAGCTCAACTGGAATACCTCGTGGTTCGGCAATGCCACGCTCACTTCCATTACCGCGCTGCGCAAGTGGGACGCCATCGGCGGCGCCGACCTCGACTTCAGCGGTGCCGACATCTGGTATCGGCCGTATGGCGCGGACGACAACTCGGTGCGCTTCAAGACCTTCACGCAGGAGCTGCGCCTTGCCGGCCACACCGATCGCGTCGACTGGATGGCCGGCCTGTACTACGACAACGAGAAGCTGCAGCGCCACGATGCGGTCTCGCTGGGCACGGCGTACGAACCCTACCTGTCCACCGCCCTGCTGAACGACATCGCCAAGTCGTTCCCGGCCGGTCTGGTCAATACCGCCGGCGCCGCGACGTTCCTGTCCCAGGCCACCGGCAAGCCCTACGGCACCTCGTTCGTCGGCGCCGCATCGCGTGACCGCTGGAACCAGGATGCGAAGAGCACCGCCGCGTTCGGCAACGTCACCTTCCACGCCACCGACAAGCTGGCATTGACGCTGGGCCTGCGTTACACCCACGAGAACAAGTCGGTCGACTCGTTCTACAGCAACCCGAACGGCGGTGCGGGTTGCGCCGCCGGACTGGGCAACCCCGGCCAGGTGGGCGCGGCACTGGCGGCACGCGGCGTGCCGTCGCCGTACATCGGCGCGATCGTGCCCACGGTGCTCGGCTACATGTGCCTGCCGTGGGCGAACCCGATGTTCAACGGCCGCCACACCGCTCAGGAGTTCACCGCGAACGAGTGGTCCGGCACGCTCAAGGCCGCGTATCGCTGGAGCGATGGCGTGATGACCTACGCCTCGGCCGCGCGTGGCTACAAGGCCGGCGGTTTCAACCTGGATCGCGTGCAGTCCGGCAACGGCCTCAGCAGCGGCCCGCAGGGTATCGTCCCGGTCACCGACACTTCGTTCCCGGGCGAATTCGTGGACAGCTACGAACTGGGCGCCAAGACCAGTTGGCAAGACGGCAACCTGCTGCTCAACGCGGCGCTGTTCCACTCGAAGTACACCGACTTCCAGCTCAACAGCTTCCTCGGCACCAGCTACGTGGTGCGCTCGGTCCCCGAACTGATCAGCCAGGGCATGGACGCCGACCTGCTGTGGCAGACCAGGGTGCCCGGCCTGTCGTTGCAGGCCGGCGCAACCTACACCGACGCGAAGTACGGCGACGACCTGTTGCCCGACCCCGCGCTGGCGCTGGTGCCGGGCAACACCGCCGGCTTCGCGCCGAAGTGGGCGCTCACCGGCGGCGTCACCTACCAGTGGGATTTCAACGACTACCTGATGGGCCGCTTCAACGTCGGTGCCAAGCACATGACCGAGTACAACACCGGCTCCGACCTGAACCAGGCCAAGATGCAGCCGGCCTATACCCTGCTCAACGCCCGCCTGGTCGTCGGCGCCATCAGCAAGCGCTGGCAGGTCGAGTTGTGGGGCAACAACCTCACTGACCGCACCTACAAGCAGGTGGGTTACGACGCGCCGATCCAGCCCGGTTCGTACAACGCCTTCCTCGGTGCCCCGCGCACCGTCGGGTTGACCCTGCGCGGCTCGCTGTAGCCACGATCCGGGGAGTCGCCGGCACGGCGGCTTCCCGGATTCACTACAATGCGCCGATGCAGATCGGCCCCTACCTCATCGACCCGCCGCTGGTGCTCGCCCCGATGGCGGGCGTCACCGACAAGCCGTTCCGCCTGCTGTGCAAGCGGCTCGGCGCGGGTCTGGCCGTGTCCGAGATGACCAGCGCCGACCCGGCCCTGTGGCAGACGCGCAAGTCGCTGCGCCGGATGGACCACGCCGGCGAACCCGAACCGGTCAGCGTGCAGATCGCCGGCTACGATCCCGCGATGCTGGCCGAGGCGGCACGCTTCAACGTCGCCAACGGCGCACAGCTGATCGACATCAACATGGGTTGCCCGGCGAAGAAGGTGTGCAACGTGTGGTCGGGCTCGGCGCTGCTGCAGGACGAGCCGCTGGTGGCGCGCATCGTCAAGGCGGTGGTGGACGCAGTGGACGTACCGGTGACGCTGAAGATCCGCACCGGCTGGAACCGCGACAACAGGAATGCGCTGAACATCGCGCGCATCGCCGAGGATGCCGGCATCGCCGCGCTGGCCGTGCACGGCCGCACCCGCGCCGACAAGTACGAAGGCGAGGCCGAGTACGCCACCATCGCCGCGGTGAAGGCCGCCGTACGCATCCCGGTGCTGGCCAACGGCGACGTCTGTACGCCGCAGCAGGCGCAACACGTGCTCGCCGTCACCGGCGCCGACGCCGTGATGATCGGCCGCGGCGCCCAGGGCCGCCCGTGGATCTTCCGCGAGATCGCCCATTACCTCGCCACCGGCGAACTGCTGCCCGAGCCCGAACCGGCCGAGGTCGCCGCGATCCTGCTCGGCCATCTCGAACACCTCTATGCGTTCTATGGCGAACCGGCCGGCGTGCGCATCGCGCGCAAGCATCTGGGCTGGTACGCGAAGGACCGCCCGGAGAATGCCGTGTTCCGGCAAGTGGTCAACCGCGCCGAAACCGCCAGCGAGCAGCTGCGCCTGACCCGCGACTACTTCTCCGCGCTGCAGGACGAGGCACGCCTGGCGGCCTGAGCGAACTCTCCGCAGGAAATCGTCGACCGCACTCCTCGGTGCCATGACGGAGGAGTACCGTGACAAGCAGAGTCGGCTCCCTCGAATCCCCGGCCACGACGATGAACAGCACGGCCATAGGCGAATTTCCCTATATCCACGGGTTTTCCGCGGAGGAGCAGTCACGGCTGGTGCGGCAGGCGCGCATGTTCGAAACCAGCCTGTTCAGTCACATCGACTACAGCGACGCGACCCGCCTGCTGGAGGTCGGCTGCGGGGTCGGCGCACAGACCGAGATCCTGTTGCGACGCTTTCCGCAATTGCACGTCACCGGCATCGACCGCTCCGCTGCGCAACTTGCCGCCGCCGAACACAAACTGGCCGAAACCACCTGGTGCGCGACGCGCTATACCCTGCAGCAGGCCGACGCCACCGACCTTCCGTTCGCCGAACGCAGTTTCGACGCAGCCTATCTGTGCTGGGTGCTGGAACACATGCCCAGCCCGGCTCGCGTACTCAGCGAAGTGCGCCGCGTGCTCAGCCCCGGCGCCACCGTCTACGTCACCGAGGTGCTCAACACCTCCTTCTTCCTCGACCCCTATTCGCCGAATCTGCTGCGCTACTGGATGGCCTTCAACGATTACCAGTACGACACCGGCGGCGACCCGTTCATTGGCGCCAAGCTGGGCAACCTGCTGCTGGCCGGCGGCTACCGCGACGTGCAGACGGAAGTGAAGAGCGTCCACCTGGACAACCGTCAGCCGGCGCGACGCAAGCGCATGATTGAATTCTGGGAAGAGCTGCTGGTATCGGCGGCCGAGCAACTGGTACGCGCCGGAAAGGTCGATGCTGCCACGGTCGAAGGCATGCGCACGGAGCTGCAGGCGGTCCGCAACGACCCTGATGCGGTGTTCTTCTTCGCGTTCGTGCAGGCCCGCGCCTGTCCCTACTGAGCCATGGGCGGACTGTCCCCGTCCACAGATCATGCCCGGCCGAGGCCACGGGCGCAGGCCGTAAAGCCGTCCAAACGGCTGAACATCCGCCTAACCCCCTGGCCGCCAGAATCCCTGCGGGCTGCAAAACCGGGGGCGGGGATGTATCATGCCCGACTTCATTTATCTTTCTATCCGTACAAAGGGATATAGACCGCGATGTCCAACTACCTGTTCACCTCCGAATCGGTCTCCGAAGGCCATCCGGACAAAGTCGCCGACCAGATCTCCGATGCCGTGCTCGACGCGATCATCGCGCAGGATCCGGCCGCCCGCGTGGCCTGCGAAACGATGGTCAAGACCGGCGTGGCGATCGTCGCCGGTGAGATCACCACCAATGCGTGGATCGACCTCGAAGCGATCACCCGCAAGGTGATCGTCGACATCGGCTACGACTCCAGCGACGTCGGCTTCGACGGCGCCACCTGCGGCGTGATCAACCTGATCGGCAAGCAGTCGCCCGATATCAACCAGGGCGTGGACCGCAAGAAGCCGGAAGAACAGGGCGCGGGCGACCAGGGCCTGATGTTCGGCTACGCCACCAACGAAACCAAGGACTTCATGCCGGCGGCGATCTACTACTCGCACCGCCTGGTCGAGCAGCAGGCGAAAGTCCGCAAGCGGAAGAACTCGCCGCTGCCGTGGCTGCGCCCGGACGCCAAGAGCCAGGTCACCCTGCGCTACGAGCACGGCGTGGCAACGGCCATCGACGCCGTGGTGCTGTCGACCCAGCACGATCCGGACGTGAAGCAGAAAGACCTGATCGAGGCCGTGCGCGAGACCATCCTCAAGCCGGTGCTGCCGGCCAAGCTGCTGCACAAGGGCACCAAGTTCCACATCAACCCGACCGGCAAGTTCGTGATCGGCGGCCCGGTGGGCGACTGCGGCCTGACCGGCCGCAAGATCATCGTGGACACCTACGGCGGCTGGGCCCGTCACGGTGGCGGTGCGTTCTCGGGCAAGGATCCGTCCAAGGTCGACCGTTCGGCCGCCTACGCCGCGCGCTACGTGGCCAAGAACATCGTGGCCGCCGGCATCGCCGACCGCTGCGAGGTGCAGGTGAGCTACGCGATCGGCGTGGCCCATCCCACCTCGATCTCGGTGACCACCTTCGGCACCGGCAAGATCAGCGACGAGAAGATCGAGAAGCTGATCCGCAAGCACTTCGACCTGCGCCCGTACGGCATCCTGCAGATGCTCGACCTGATCCACCCGATGTACCAGCAGACCGCCAGCTACGGCCACTTCGGCCGCACCCCGCAGCAGCTGAAAGACGCCAACGGCAAGTCCTACACCGCGTTCTCGTGGGAAAAGACCGACCGCGCCGAGGCGCTGCGCAAGGATGCGAAGCTGAAATAAGCCGGCGTCACAACGCTGCAAGCGAAACGGGCCGCCTTGTGCGGCCCGTTTTGTTTCTCACCCGCCTTGCGAAGCGGACTCCAGACGCAGCGATACCTGCCGCACCAGCTACAATGGGCGGATGTCCCTTATCCAATTGCAACGCGTCGACTTCAGCATCGGCGGCCCACTCCTGCTCGAACATGTCGATCTGTCGATCGAGGCGAACGAGCGTGTCTGCATCGTCGGTCGCAACGGCGAAGGCAAATCCACCCTGATGAAGCTGATCGCCGGCGAGCTGCACGCCGACGACGGCGAGGTGCGCGTGCAGAGCGGTACCGTGATCGCGCGGATGGCGCAGGAAGTGCCGCAGGGCACGGCCGGCAGCGTGTTCGACGTGGTCGCCGAAGGGCTGGGCGATCTCGGCCGCCTGCTGGCGCGTTATCACCATCTGCTGGCCGAGGGCGACTTCGATGCGCTCGGCGACGTGCAGCACCAGATCGAGGCGCAGCACGGCTGGGACCTGGACCGCCGCGTGAGCGACGTGCTGACCCAGCTGGAACTGCCGGGCGACACCGACTTCGCCGCGCTGCCCGGCGGCATGAAGCGCCGCGTGCTGCTGGCCCAGGCGCTGGTGCGCAAGCCCGACGTACTGCTGCTGGACGAGCCGACCAACCATCTCGACATCGAGGCGATCGGCTGGCTGGAAACGTTCCTCAAGCAGTTCGCCGGCAGCATCCTGTTCGTCACCCATGACCGCAGCTTCCTGCGCGCGCTGGCCACGCGCATCGTCGAGATCGACCGCGGCGCGCTCACCGACTGGCCCGGCGACTACGACAACTACCTGCGCCGGCGCGAGGAACGCCTGCACGCCGAAGCGCAGGCGAACGCGTTGTTCGACAAGAAGCTGGCGCAGGAGGAAGTGTGGATACGCCAGGGCATCAAAGCCCGGCGCACCCGCAACGAAGGCCGCGTGCGCGCGCTGAAGGCACTGCGCAACGAGCGCGCCGAGCGGCGCAACTTGAGCGGCAACGTCAAGATGAATGCGGCGAACGCGCAGGCCTCGGGCAAGAAGGTGATCGACCTGCAGCACGTGCACCAGGCTTACGACGGCCGCGTGCTGATCGACGACCTCTCCACCACGATCATGCGCGGCGACCGCATCGGCATCATCGGCCCCAATGGCGCCGGCAAGAGCACCCTGCTGAAGATCATGCTGGGCGAATTGGCCCCGTTGCGCGGCACCGCCGAGCTGGGCACCGGCATCCAGGTCGCCTACTTCGACCAGCACCGCCTGCAGCTCAACGACAAGCTCAATGCGCTGGACAACGTGGCCGAGGGCCGCGAGTTCATCGAACTCAACGGCCAGCGCAAGCACATCATCGGCTACCTGCAGGATTTCCTGTTCTCGCCCGACCGCGCACGCGCGCCGATCACCCGCCTGTCCGGCGGCGAGCGCAACCGCCTGCTGCTGGCCAAGCTGTTCGCGCAGCCGTCCAACCTGCTGGTGATGGATGAGCCGACCAACGATCTGGACGTCGAAACCCTCGAACTGCTGGAAGAACTGCTGACCGACTACCAGGGCACCCTGCTGCTGGTCTCGCACGATCGCGCCTTCCTCGACAACGTGGTGTCCAGCACGCTGGTGCTGGAAGGCGAAGGCCAGATCGGCGAGTACGTGGGTGGCTATACCGACTGGCTGCGCCAGCGGCCTCAACCCCGTCATCCCGGCGAAAGCCGGGAGCCAGTGCCTTCCGCCACGAACAAGTCGCTGGATCCCGGCCTTCGCCGGGATGACGAGAAAAAAGCAAAGCGCAAGCGCAGCTTCAAGGAACAGCACGAGCTGGAACAGCTGCCGAAACGCATCGAGCAACTGGAAGGCGATATCGCCGCACGCACGGCGGCGATGAACGAGCCAGCCTTCTTCCAGCAGGACAGCGCCGCCCTCGTCGAGGCGAACGAAGCATTGGTGACACTGCAGGCCGAACTGGACGCGGCCTACGCGCGCTGGTCGGAATTGGACGGCTGACATTCGACCGCCACGTCGCCGGGATGGCGACATGGCGGCGTATCATTCGTGGATTGCCCTTGCGGATGATACGCCATGTATACGCTCTACTACGCCCCCGGCTCGGCCAACCTGCTGGTACATCTGGCCCTGCTCGAAATCGGCGCGCCGCACACGCTGGAGCGGATCGACATCGAGGCGGGCCAGCAGCGCAGCGCGGCCTACCTGGCGCTGAATCCGAGCGGCGTGGTGCCGACCCTGATGATCGACGGTGTACCGCACGGCGAAGCGGCGGCGCTGGCGATGTTGCTGACCGAGCGGCATCCCGAGGCCGCGCTGGCACCTGCCCCGGGCAGCGCGCAACGCGCCGGTTACCTGCAGTGGATGCTGTATCTGGCCAACACCCTGCAGCCGTTGTTTCGCCAATGGTTCTATCCCGGTGACCATTTGCCGGAAGGCGCCGATACGATCAAGCAGGCCGCCCGCGCCGGGATCGAGAAATGCTGGTCGCACATCGACACTCATCTCGCCGCGCACGGCCCATACATGCTTGGCGACAGCTTCAGCGTGGTCGATCTGTACACGCTGATGCTGATGCGCTGGTCGCGCAACATGCCGCGTCCGGCGACGGCATGGCCGCAGCTGGCTGCCCTGGCCGCGCGGCTGAAGGCGCGCCCGTCATGGCAGCGCGTGTGCGAGGCCGAAGGCCTGGTCGAGTGGGCCTGAGTCGATGAGCGACGCCGGCGCCGACGCCTGGGCCGTATACCTGCTGGAGTGCGCCGATGGCCGCGTCTACACCGGCATCGCGCGTGACCCCGAACAACGCTACGCGAAACACCTCGCCGGCAAAGGCGCCCGCTTCACCCGCTCCAATCCACCACGGCATCTGCTGGGCTGGGTCTGGGTCGCCGACCGCAGCGCGGCGCTCAAGCTGGAGATGGCGTGGAAACGGCTGCCACGCGAGCAGCGCATCGCAGCGCTGCAGGCGAGCCTCAAATCGTAGGAGCGCACCCTGTGCGCGATGCTCTTCGTCACGTCACGAAAAGCCATCGCGCACAGGGTGCGCTCCTACAGGTCAGCTTGGTAGGGCGGGCACGGCCCGCCGCTTTTGGCCGTGGCTCATCCTGGAGCCGGCGGGCCGTGCCCGCCCTACGAAGCGCGCGGTCAGCCAGTGTTCTGCAGGCCCTGCGAGACACCGTTGACGCAGGCGACCAGGGCCTGCAGCACGGCATCGTCGCTGCGCTCGCCGGCGCGCCAGCGCCGCAGCAGGTCGACCTGCAGCAGGCTCATCGGGTCGACGTAGGGATTGCGCAGGCGGATCGAGGCGGCCAGGCGCGGCTCGCCGCGCAGCAGGACGTCGCTGCCCTTCAACTGCAGCAACCAGCGGCGGGTGCGCGCGAACTCGTCGCGGATCAGGCCGAAGAACTCGTCGTGCAGCGGGCCGGACAGTTTCGAGAACGCCTCGGCGATGTCCAGGTCGCACTTCGCCAGCACCATCTCCACGTCGTCGAGCAGGTTGCAGAAGAACGGCCAGTCGCGCGCCATCTCCGCCAGCGCCTGTTCGCCGAACTGCTGCACGCCCTGCTCCAGTGCGCTGCCGAGGCCATACCAGCCGGGCAGGATCGAGCGGCACTGGGTCCACGCGAACACCCACGGGATCGCGCGCAGGTCCTGCACGCCGCGCATGCTGCGGCGGCTGGCCGGACGCGAGCCCAGGGTCATCTGCTCGATCACGTCGACCGGCGTGGCGCTGCGAAAATAGTCGACGAAGCCCGCGCGCTCGACGAAGTCGCGGTAGCTGCGCCGGCTGGTCGCCGACAGCGTGTCCATCAGCTCGCACCAGCGTTCCACGCGCGGCTCGCTCTCGAGCGGACGCAGCGACGCGCGCAGCACCGCGCCCACGGTCTGCTCCAGATTGCGCAAGGCCAGCGCGCGGATGCCGTATTTGCGATGGATCACCTCGCCCTGCTCGGTCACCCGCAGCACGCCGGCCACTGCGCCGCGCGGCGAGGACATCAGCGCCGGCGTGATGCGCGCGCCGCCGCGGCT
>DATCUT010000031.1:0-17948 GCA_036561785.1 Rhodanobacter sp. | reverse complement strand
TGCCTCGGCACGCCGCTTGAGGCCTTCCAGGCGCAGCTCGAACTGCGCCACGGCATCGGTGCGGCCGCCGACCAGGCGATCGTCGGCCTGGCTCACGCTCTGCTCGTCGTCGAGCTGGCCTTCGTGCAACTCGCGGCCCTCGCCACGATAGATCAGCAGCTCGTCCTTGATCTCGACGCGTTCGACCAGGAACGCGATGCCCTTGCCGGCGACACGCTGGCCGGCGCGGAACTCGGCGCGGATCAGCGGCGCCGAGTCGATCGCGTACGGGCGCAGCACGCCGGCCTTGGCGAACAGCACCTGCACCCCGCGCCCTTCGACGCGCAGGACGGTGCCGAGGCCCAGCTCGGGTTCGGCGGAGGAGATCCAGCGTTGACCAGGAACGAACATTTTTCAGCCGGGTTGCTTCAGGGGACCGACGATTATCCGCCGCGCGGCGCGCGCTGGGAACCATGGCCGGCTATTGCGGCTGTCCGGCAGCCGCGTCGTGCGCTCAGGTTTCGGCCCATTGGCGCAGCAGGTTGTGATAGACGCCGGTCAGCTGCAGCACGGCGGTGGCATCGGCACCGGACTGGGTCAGACGCTGGATCGAGGCGTCCAGCTCGAACAGCAGGCGCCGCCGGCTGTCGTCGCGAATCAGGCTTTGCACCCAGAAGAACGAGGCCACGCGCGCGCCGCGGGTCACCGGCGCAACGCGGTGCAGGCTGCTCGACGGATAGACGATCAGGTCGCCGGCCGGCAGTTTCACTTCGTGTTCGCCGTAGGTGTCGTTGACGATCAGCTCGCCGCCGTCGTATTCGTCCGGCTCGCTGAGGAACAGCGTGCAGGAGACGTCGCTGCGCAACTGCGCATCGCTCGACAGCGCCATCACGGCGCCGTCGACGTGGAAACCGTACTGGCCGCCGCCCTGGTAGCGGTTGAAACGCGGCGGCAGGGTGCGCAGCGGCAGCGCTGCCGCGTGGTAGAGCGGGCTCCTCGCCAGCGCGGCCAGCACGAGTTGGCCCAGTTGCTGGCGCAGCGGCGAGGCGTCCGGCAGTTGCTGGTTGCGTTTCACCTGCGCGCCTTGCGCGCCGACGGTCTCGCGGCCGTCGGTCCAGTCGGCCGGGTCGAGCACGGCGCGCATCTGCGTGACCTGTTCGCGGCTGAGGACGTCGGGTATGTGCAGCAGCATGGCGGGTTCCTGAGGAGCCGGGCGGTGAGCCCTGAGGATCAGAAGCGGATGTTGGCGGTGAGCATCGCCGCACGCGGCGTGCCCGGGGTGTAACGGTAGCCGCTCTTGTTGATCGCCGCGACGTAGTCGTTGTCGAACAGGTTGTACAGGTTCAACTGCAGGTCGACGTGCTGGTTGACCGGGTAGCTGGCCATCGCGTCGAACACCCAGTACGCCTCGGTGTAGGCCGGTGTGCCGACTGCGGCATCGGTGCCGCGCTTCATCTCGCCGGCGTAGCGGGCGCCGCCGCCGAGGGTGAGGTTGAACGGCAGGTGGTAGGTGGTCCACGCGGTGAACGCGCTCTTCGGCGTATAGGCCAGGTCGCTGGAACCGTCGTTGGCCACCGCGCTGCCGTGGATCACCTTGGCGTCCATGAGGGTGTAGCCGGCGCTCACTGCCCAGTCGTCGCTGAGCTTGCCGACCGCGCTCAGCTCGATGCCTTGCACGCGCTTCCTGCCGACCTGGTAGTACTGCAGGTCGACCGGATCCTGCACCAGGTCGTTGCTCACGGTGGTGCGGTACAGCGCGCCGGTCAGCAGCAGCTTCTCGCCGAGCAGGTCCCACTTCGTGCCCAGCTCGATCGTGCGTGCCTTCTGCGGGTCGAGGTCCGGGTTGTCGGCGCTGTTGGCGGCGCTGCTGAGGGTGAGCGTGTTGCCGCCCGGCGGTTCCTGCGACACGGCGAAGTTCGCGTAGACGCTGCCGTTGGCGACCGGCTTGTACAGCACGCCGAGTTTGTAGTTGGGCAGGTTGCCGGATTTGCTGCTGTCCACGCCGGGCAGCACGCTGCCAGCCGGCAGGACGCCACACGCCGGACCGTTGCGGGCGCCGCAGACCACCATGCTGCTGAAGTCGGTGGTGTAGTGGTCCAGCCGCATGCCGGCGTTGACCTGCCATTGCTCGTTGAATTTCAGCGTATCGAACAGGTAGGCGGCCGCGGTATCGGTCTGGCCCTCGCTGTGCGCGCCGGTGCGGCCGTAGACCAGGCCGCTGACGTCGGCATTCGGGTGGTACAGATTCGCCGCCGGCCACGCGCTGCCGTTGAGCGCGCCCAGGCCGACCGTGCCGGCCTTTTCGCGGGTCAGCTCGATGCCGGCGCTGAGGTTGTGCGTGATGCCGCCGGTTTCGAAATTCGCGGTGACGTTGGTCTGGTTGGTGAGGATGCGGTTGGTCTGGTCCTTGAAGGTCGGCAGGCTGCGCGCGATGGTCCAGGTCGAAGGATCGGCGGCATCCGGGGTGAGCAGGTTGGCGGTATCGCCACGGAACGAGGTCAGCAGGTAATCCTGGTGCGTGCGGCCCCAGCGCGTGGTGTTGTGCAGGACCACGTCGGGCGAGACGTCGTGTTCGACGATGGCGGTGAACAGGTCCGCCGCGACGTCGTCGTGGTCGGCCTTGGTGCCGTAGAAGTTCTGCGGGTCGACCATGGCGGCGTCGGCGAGGAACGGGCGCGCCGGATCGGGGCTGCCGTAGCCGGGCAGGCCGATGGTCGGCACGCCGCCGTCGGGCAGGTTGTCCTGCCGCACATGCAGGAAGTTGAGGTAGACGCGGGTCGGCGTCTTCAGCCCGAACGCCAGCGACGGGGCAATACCCCAGCGGTTGTTCTCGACCTTGTCGCGTCCCGGCACGCCGCTGTCCTGGCCCATCACGTCGAGGCGGAAGGCGGAGTGCTCGCCCAGCGTCTGGTTCCAGTCGGCGGTGGCGCGCCGGTGCTGGCCGCTGCCGTAACCGATCGAGCCGGAGAGGCCGTTGCCCAACTGCGGCTGCTTGCTGACCAGGTTCACCGAGCCGGTGGGCGCGGTGCGGCCGTAGTCGGTGCCGGCCGGACCCTTGGCGACTTCCACCTGCTCGACGTTGAACACGTCGCGCGAGATCGAGCCGAGGTCGCGCACGCCGTCGACGAAGATGCTGCCGGAGGTGTCGAATCCGCGCATGTAGATGCCGTCGCCGGTGCTGGTGTTGCCGTTCTCGCCGACATAGAACGTGCCCACGCCCGGGCTGTTGCGCAGCGCCTCGGTCAGCGTGGTGGCGCCCTGCTGCTGGATCAGTTCCTTGGTGATCACGCTGATGGTTTGCGTCGTGTCCAGCAGCGGCTGGGTGAATTTCGGCGAGGACAGCTTGTCGACGCGGTAGTCGTTGCCGGTGGTGGCTTCCACCTTCACGCCCGGCAGGTTCTTGGCCGTGGCGATCTGGGCGTCGGGGGAAGGTGACACGTCGGCGGCTATCGCGGGGTGGACCAGTGCCAGGCCGGTGACCAGCGTTGCGGCCGTCAGCATGCCCGCCGTCGATGGCTGTTTGCGGGAGCCGACGACGTGTTTGCGCGATTTGATGGGTGCCATGGGGATTCCGTTGGTGAATGTTGCGTGCGTGTCGGCAGGGCCCGGCGGGCCTGGCGCATGCAGGTGTTTCGCAGTGGCTGGATGCAGGTTTCGGATGGATCGGGCGCGCGGCTGGCTGGCTGCGTGCATCGCGCGGACCGGCGTGGTGCCCCCGAAGTCCGGTCGGTGCAGTTGCATACGATATTTTTAATGAGAATGATTTGCAATACATAAATACGGATTCGCGCTTCCATGGCTGCGAGACATCGAATGCCGTCCCACGAAAAAGGCCCCGCATTCGCATGCGGGGCCTTGGGTTCACGCCGCGATGAACTGCGGCGTCCGGTGGCGCGGGCTTACCAGATCTTCACTTGCTTGTCGTCCGCACGCACCATCGTGTCGCCCGGCTTGCACTGGAACGCACTGGCGAAGGTCGGCATGTTCGACGGCGCGCCCATCGCGCGGAACTTCATCGGCGAATGCGGATCGGCATTCAGATAGACCATCTGCGCCTTTTCACGGATATCGCCGCGCCACACGCGGGCCCAGTTGAGGAAGAAGCGCTGGTCTTCGGTGTAGCTCTCGATCTTCTTGCCGGCTTCGGCCGAGTTCTTCTTCAACGCGGTCTGCAGCGCGTCATAGGCGATGTTCAGGCCGCCGAGGTCGGCGATGTTCTCGCCCAGGGTCAGCGTGCCGTTGACGTGCAGCTCGGGGTGGTCGGCGAGCGGCGCGTAGTTGTCGAACTGGTCGACCAGCTTGCCGGTGCGGGCCTCGAACTGCTTCTTGTCCGCGTCGGTCCACCAGTTGACGTTGTTGCCGTCGCCGTCGAACTGGCTGCCCTGGTCGTCGAAGCCGTGGCTGGCCTCGTGGCCGATCACCGCGCCGATGCCGCCGTAGTTGATCGCGTCGTCGGCGTTGGCGTCGAAGAACGGCGGCTGCAGGATCGCGGCCGGGAAATTGATCGTGTTGTCGGTCGGGTTGTAGTACGCGTTGACCGTCTGCGGGGTCATGCCCCATTCCTTGCGGTCGGTCGGCCTGCCGATCTTGGCGATGTCGTACTCGTAGTTGAACTTGCTGGCCGCCTGCATGTTGGCGTAGTAGCCGTCCTTGCTGATGCTCAGGCCATCCCAACTGCGCCAGGTTTCCGGGTAGCCGATCTTCGGCAGGAACTTGGACCACTTGTCGAGCGCCTTGACCTTGGTCTCCTCGCTCATCCAGTCGAGGTTCTGGATGCGCGTCTTCAGCGCGTCACGCACGTTGGTGACCAGTTCCTCCGCACGAGCCTTGGCCTCGGGGGTGAAGTACTTGGCGACGTAGAGCTGACCCAGCGCCTGGCCCATCGCGTCGTTGACTGCGTTGAGCGAACGCTTCCACTGCGGCTGCTGTTCCGGCTGGCCGCGCAGGGTCTTGCCGTAGAAGTCGAACTGCGCGTCCACGAACGGCTCGGACAGGGCGGTGGCGGCGCTGGAGATGGTGCGTGCCTTCAGGTAGGCCTTCCATTCGTCGATCGGTGCGCTGGCGACCAGCTTGTCGAACTCGGCGAAGAACTTCGGCTGCGACAGCGAGAAGCCCTTGTCGATGGTGACGCCCTGCGACTTGAAGAACGCGTTCCAGTCGAAGTGCGGGGTGATCTTGTTCGCTTCGGCGACGGTCACGAAGTGGTACTGGTTTTCCGGCTTGCGCATTTCCACGCGCGGGATGGAATGCTGCGCCAGGTCGGTCTCGAACTTCATCGCCAGCGCGGCCTGCTTGCCGGCATCGGCGGCGCTGCTGCCGGTCATCTCGAACAGCTTGGCCAGGTATTTGACGTAGCTGTCGCGGATGTCCTTGTACTTCGCGTCGGTGTAGTAGTCCGTGGTGGGCAGGCCCAGGCCGCTCTGTTCGGAGTAGGCAATCTGGACCTTCGCGTCCTTGTAGTCGGCGCCCGAACCGAAGGCGAACACCGCGCCGTCGCCCTTGGCGAAGGACTGGCCCAGCCATGCCGGCAGGTCCTTGCCGGACTTCAGCGCGTCGATGCCGGCGAGGTCGGGCTTGATCGGATCGAAGCCGGCCTTGTTGCGCGCGTCCATGTCCATGCTGGAGTGGTACAGCCAGCCGATCTTCTGGTCGATCGAACCGGCCTGGGCGCTGTCGGCGTTCTTTTCCGCGTTGTCCACCAGCTGATGCTGGTCGGCCAGGCTCTTCTCGTGGAGCATGCTGAAGGCGCCCCACACGGTCTGGTCGGCCGGGATCGGGTTGGCCTTGACCCACTTGGCGTTGACGAAGCCGTTGAAGTCCTGGCATGCCTGCGCGCCGTCGCCGAGTTCGCTGACGTCGAAGATGCTCTTGCTGAGATCGGCAGCGGTGGTGCTGCTGGCGGCCGGGGCGGTGCTGGCGGTGCCGGCCGGTGCATTGGCGGCCGGCTCCTGCTTGCCGCAGGCGGTCAGCGCCAGGGCGGCGCTTACGGCCAGTGCCAGCGCCAGGGGCTTCAGATACTGCTTGGTCATGGATGTCCCTCTGTGAGTGATGTGTGGTGGTTGTCTGGCCGCGCCGTCGGATCCCCCAGGACGCGGACATGGCCGTTCACGCTAGGTCAAACGTCATGGGTAGCCCAGTGTCAAAGGTCAGGGGCGCCGCGGTCGCCGGCCGGATGGTCGTGCGTCGACAGCTGCCGCAGCTGGGCGGCGTCCAGGCGCAGTACGGGGTAGGCGCCGACGTGCTGGGCGGCGTACCAGGGCGAGCGTTCGAAGAAGAACGCCAGTCGGGCGCGCGGATCGGCGGCGAAGGCGGGATCGTCGTGCAGCTTCTGCGCGAACGCGGCCTGCAGCGCCGGGTCCTTCGCCAGCATCTCGCGCGCCAGCCGTTCCACCACGCGCGGTTCGCCGTATTCCTTGGCCTCGAACACCGCGTCGAGGTAGCCCCAGCGCAGCAGGGAGTCCGGCGCCTGCGGTTCGAGCAACTCGATCGCCACGTTGGCGGCGCGCTGATCCAGCGGCACGACCACCGAGCCGGCCGGCAGGGTCACCTCGCGCGGCACGGCGTGCAGGGTGAAGTCGCGCAGCATCAGGTGGCCTTCGAACGGCCGGCTGGCCCAGACCGGGTCGTCGAGCTGATAGCCCTCGGCGCGGAGCATCTGCGGTCGTTCGGTGCGCCGGTAGCGGATGCCGTGGGCGTCGAGCTTGTCGATGATCGCGGTCCATTGCGCCGGCACCACGTAGGCGGCCGGCGGGGCGGTCGACAGGTCCGGCAGCAGGCCGTTCCAGTTGTCGATCGTGTAGTTCTTCGCCTGGCCGGGGTCGTAGCGGATCCACTCGCTGTTGGAAATGTCGCTGTGGCTCAGCGTGAACGCGTAGCCCTTGAGTTCGAACGGCGTCGGCTGCGGATCGGGCTTGAAAGTCAGCGCCACGCGCGCGTTCACATCGCGGGCGCGGGCGACGGTGTCGGCATCCGCCTTCGCGGTGGCGGCGAGCAGGGCGCTCGGGTACGCGCCGACCTGTTCCAGCATCAGCTCGACGATGTCGTAGGTCGCCTGCACGCGGTTCGCGTACGGCTTCAGCATGTGCGTCTCGATCAGCAGCGCGGGGCGGTTCTGCAGCGCGGCGTAGCCGGTGGAGAAGCGCGGGCCGGAGCCGAAGTTCACGATGCCCTTGCGCGGGTCGCGGCCGTCCTTGAACTCCAGGTAGATCGAGGCGAGGTGGCCGCGCTTCTCGTACGCCGGCGTCGCGTGATTGACGATCACGTCGTGCTGCCATGCGCTCAGCGCAGGGTCGAGCTTGTGCGGTTCTTCGGTGTACCAGGTGAGGTCGTACTGGTAGTCGGCGCCGTCGGTGGTGTGCACGTCGATCAGCAGATCCGGCAGCCAGTGCTGCCACAGCTTCAGCCACGCGCGCATCTCCGGCGCGTCGGCTTTCACATAGTCGCGGTTGAGGTTGAGGTACTGCGACTGGCCGCGGAAGCCCATGCGCTCCGGGCCGTTCTGATTGATGCGGTGGTATGGCGACGAGTTCTCGTGGCCATCCACGCTGAACACCGGGATATAGACCAGCACCAGGTGATCGAGCAGGTGCGGGTACTTGCCGGTGATGGCGATATCGCGCAGCAGCATCAGCCCGGCGTCCTTGCCCTCGATCTCACCGGGATGGATGCCTGCCTGCAGCAGCACGACGGGTTTGTGCGCGGCGCGCGCGGCGGCCGGATCGAACACGCCGTCGCCGCTGGCGATCACCACCGTCATCGGCCGGCCTTCGGGCGTGCTGCCGAAAGTTTCGAGATGGATCACGCCCGGCGCGGCCCGCTGCAGCCGCTGCAGATAACCGAGCGTGTCGGCGTAGCTGGGCGTGCTGCGGAAATGGGCGGCTTCGGCCGGAGTGATCCAGTCGGTCGCCTGCGTGGTCATTGTGACGATGCCCAGCAGGGCGGCAAACAGCAATCGGTACATGGCAAACCTCTGCGTGAAGACAGCCGCTCGCCCGCAGACGAACCTTTCAGCCGTAGGGCGGGCACTGCCCGCCGGCCCCGTTCGATGCAACGGCGGGCAGTGTCCGCCGACCCCGTTTGACGCAACGGCGGGCAGTGCCCGCCCTGCCGCGTTTCCCGCAAGACGCCTCTACGGTTCTTCGCGGCGTGGCAGTGCGGGCGAGGCGGGCAGTGTATCGGGTGCCACCGCGCCGCCGGAAATGATGAAGGCCATGGCCTGGTCCATCGTCCAGTCGGTCGGCGTGAGTTCGTCCAGCGGCACCACCTCCAGATAGCCGCCGGTGGGGTTCGGCGTGGTCGGTATGTACACCGCCGCCATCTCGCGGCCGCTGCCTTCCTCGATCATCACCCGCGTGACGAAGCCCACCACCTTCATGCCGCGGCGCGGGAAATCCACCAGCACCACGCGCTGTACCCCGGACGGCTTGTTCTGCAGCACCGCCATCAGCTTCTTGGTGCCGCCGTAGATCGTCTGCACCAGCGGGATGCGCGCGAGCAGGCCGTCGAACGCATTGATGAAACGCTGGCCGATCACCCGGTTCGCCACGAAGCCGAGCAGGTAAAGCGCCAGCAGCGTGATCACCAGCGCGACGATGAAGACCAGCCACTCCATCTTCAGCGACTCGGCCGTATGCGGCGCCACCAGCGCCAGGCCGTTCAGCAGTGCGGCCACCAGTGGCGCACCGATCCCGGCCAGCATGCCCAGCACGAACTTGAACACCAGCCAGGTCACCCACAGCGGAATGAAGGTGAGCAGACCGGTCAGCAGGTAGCGTTTGACGCGCAGGCGGGGCATGAAGTGGTCCGTGGCGGTGGGATCGTCCGCATTGTAGGCGAGGGCGCTTTGCGCTGCGCCCTTCCACATCCGTCATGCCTGCGAAGGCAGGCATCGCACTTCGTCCATCATGTCTGCGACGGATCCACCAGGCAGAGCAAGAGCTTTCGTCTGCCTTCGGCAGCCGAGTTACTTTCTCTTTGCGTGGCCAAAGAGAAAGTAACCAAAGAGAAAGGCCACCCCACTTGGCGCTTGCCGGGCTTCGCCCGACAAGTCCGTGAGCTGGGGCCGGGCTTTTCGACAGGACTCCTGTCCTGGCGAAAAGGCATCGGCATCCCTGCCGATGCCCCCTGCGGGGCCTGTCGACCCCAGCTCACCGCCGCACAGGGGAGGGGTAGGTCAAGAGCAAAAGCGACAGCAGCGAGCCCCAAGGGACTACTTGCTTGACGGTCGAGATCGCGACGGGGAGTATCCGGTGTTATCCCCTGGATCTGGGGTCTATTAAGCGTTAGGGCTATCTAGGGATGTCAGACGATCAACCAAAATTTGAATCTCCAGAAGAACTGCACTCGACTGCGGTCGACGTAGCTTTTGACCGATTTCACAACTTCTGGCTCATCGCAACGCCGAAGATCTTTGAATGGTTCGAGTGGGTAGCTGTCTTAGGCGCCCTCACATTTCTCTACAACAAGCATCCCGCGGCTGCATTGGTTCCGCTGCTAGTTCTTGGCTATCTCAGCCTAGTTTTTTACTTCGGTGCATTCTTCCTCAAGCACCGAATCACGATACCTGGTGTACACAGCAAGGCTCTGCAAGACATCCTTTCTGGCTTCCTCGCGATTGCCCTGGGGTTTGGTGCAAATCGGCTTGTCCAGCTTGCTGTCTCCGCTTTTTCTATCGGCACGCCCTAACCATCCATTCGAGGCGGATGGCTACACCGCCGCTCAATTCCAGCGTTAGATGTGATCGGGAACTATTGGTAAGCCAAGGGGAGAGCCATGAACACACTCGTAAAAATCGTTGCAGCGTTGCTCATCGCAACCGTTGCTCTCGGCGGCTGCACTCTTACGCGCGGCTCCCACCTTGTAGTCGGCTCGACGCGGGCGCCAACTAACCCCGCGGACGTCAGGATTTACACTGAGCTTCCAGCAAAGTATGAAAAGATTGCCATGGTCTCTGCCGACAGCAGAAACGCTTTTGCTGGTCAGCAAAACCTGAGCGACCACGCAATTGAGAGGCTCAAAGAGGAGGCTGCTAAAGTTGGTGCAAACGGCATCCTTCTGAACGGCTTTGGCAACTATCAAGTCGGTTCGCAGGGTGTAGTTATCATTCCAAATTCTAACAATGGGTACGGCACTACTGGCATCGTGGCCACGAGTGCGAGTACTGGCAAAGAGGCGACTGGTCTTGCCATCTACGTACCGCAAAACTGAGCCGAAAGGCTTTCGCTTCAGCACATCTAATAGTTCAGTTAAGCGGCTGCGCGTACCGCGCGCCGCTTACCTCAAGCGTTAGACGGCAAAGGGAGATTTGGCCGTGAGCCAAAAGATCGACGATGTTCTTCACATCCTAGCTGGCATCCGCAGCGGGTACCGATGCGACAATCGCGAGCCGCTTCGCAGGCTAAGAGTTCGTGTAGTGCGCCAGATCGCTCAACAACGCAACGTCGACTATCAAACTATTGCAGACGCGTACATCAGACGTTTATCCCCAGACATAGAGCGCACACCAGCATTTGATCGTCTCGTCGAGGAGTGGCTGGCCTCAGCGTCACCAGCGCTGCAACAAGTACTGGTTCGTCACGCACTAGACCGCAATGACCCGACTTGCATTCGTGACTTCTTCGCGTCTGCCGTCTAACAGTTCGTTCAAGGCGGACGGCTTCGCCGCCGCTTAACTCCAGCTTTAGACGGCATAGGAAGTTCTTCGCATGGATACCGAAATCATTGGCTTCCTCATTGCGACGTCCCCCCGGTTTTGAGTAGTAAGTCAGTTTGGAGTCCAATTCCGCGCCAGCAAGGCAACGCCCGAGCCCGCGACAGCCTGATGCTTCATACCCGGCAGGATGGGCAAGCCATCCCGCCGGGCTTGCCGCCGGTCGGCGCTGGGCCTGCGGATATCGGCGTCGAGGGCTTTTCAATCCACACCGACCATCGCGACATCCCCGCCGACTGTTTTTCAGTCCCCGCCGGACTTCAGGGTTTCCCCGTCGATGCCCGCGTACTCTACGCCGACTGTTTGCCTGTCCCCGTCGAGTATCGGCACAGCCCCGTCGATTGAATTCCATTCCCCGCCGACTGCAGTGCAACCGGCGCCGGGTGTTTGCCGGTCGGCGTCGGATATCAGGCACTCCCCGCCGACTGAAATTCAATCGACGTCGACGCGGGGCGACTCGACGTGGGTATGTCAGAAATTATGTGTGTGAGCCATAGGTTTCAGCCGTTGCTGTGGTTCTGCTTTGCTCCGGCTCTTCTGAAGAGTGCGGGCCACGATGGCCCGCTGCTCTACCGGGGCCCCTGTGCGGCGGTGAGGCGGGGACGACAGGCCGCGTAGCGGGCATCGACATGGATGTCGATGCCTTTTCGCCAGGGCAGGATGCCCTGTCGAAAAGCCCGACCCCGGCTCACGGACTTGCCGCCCATGGATGGGCGGCAAGCGCCAAGCGGGGTGTCGTTTTCTCTTGGGTACTTCTCTTTTGGACAAGCAAAAGAGAAGTACCTCGCCCTCCGAAGGAGGGTGAAAGCTCTTCGCTCTGATGCCAGAGTGCAGAACGCAGAAGCGATTCCGGCCTTCGCCGGAATGACGAACAGAAAAGCGATCGACCTGCGGATGTCCGGTGATCAGTTCGGAAAGCGCCAACGACCGCGACGGGCGCGTGGACACCGCCCTGTGATTTTTTTCCGTACCCTGCGAATCATGGGTGGAACGGAGGGAAAACGACGTCCATGACTGCCAGACAACACCAGCAACGTTTCGAGTCATCGCTGCACGAGCATCGCAGGATCGTGTTCAAGGTGGCCGGCCTGTACAGCCGCAGCGCCGCCGATCGCGACGACCTGGTGCAGGAGATCAGCGCGCAGCTGTGGCGTTCGTTCGGCGGCTATGACCCGGCGCGGGCGAAGTTTTCCACCTGGATGTACCGCATCGCGCTGAACGTGGCGATCTCGCAGGCGCGGCGCGAACGCTGGTCGGAGTCCGACCGTTTCGAGCCGCTGGCGGCGCATCACCTGGAAACCATCGGCGGCGGCGAGCCGGTGGCCGAGCAGGACGAACGACTGGGTGCGCTGTACGCCTTCATCGGCCGGCTCGATGAACTCAATCGCGCGCTGATCCTGCTGTACCTGGAAGACCGCAGCTATACCGAGATGGCCGAGATCCTCGGCCTCAGCGAGACCAACGTGGCGACCAAGATCAGCCGCATCAAGCAGAAATTGCGCGAGCAGATGACCGCCGCGGAAACCACCGGAGCATAAACATGGAACTGGACGAGATGAAACAGGCGTGGGCGCGCATGGATCTGCGCCAGGAAGGCATGGAGGCGCTGCTGCGCCAGGACTTCCGTGATCGGCGGATGGACAAGGCGCGTTCGACGATGCGCTGGAGCCTGGTGTGGCAGGCGGTCGAGATCGCCTGCTGGCTGGCTTTCGTGGTGTTCGTCGCCTCGTTCTGGGTGGAGCACCGGCACGTCACGCATTTGCTGGTGATTGGCCTGCTGCTGCACGTCTATGGCATCGCCGGTATCTGGTCGAGCGTCACCCAACTGTTCCTGCTCAGCCGCATCTACCTGTTCGATGCACCGGTGCTGGTGCTGCAGCGGCGGCTGGCGCAACTGCGCCGCTTCCGCATGGTCAGCACGCTGGTGCTGGGCCTGCCGTGGTGGTTCCTGTGGCTGCTGGTGCCGCTGGTGGCGCTGACCTGGGCGTCCGGGGTGGACATGTTCGCCGGGGCAGCGGGGTGGATCTGGGCGAACATGGCGGTCGGTGCCGCCGGCACCGGTTTCAGCCTGTGGCTGGCACGCCGCCTGGCCGGCCGCCCGATCAAGTCGCCGTGGCTGCAGCGCGTGGTCGATGACATGTCCGGGTGCAGCCTGGCGCGCGTCTCGCGGGAACTGGACGAGATCGCCCGCTTCGAACGCGAATGAAGTGGCGGCTGCGACGCCCGGGATGGATGTCGCGCAGGGGATGGGAAAGCCGGCGGACAGTGTCCGCCCTACGGAGCTTCGAGCAGGAAAGATGTGGCCCGTGGAAGGCGAAGCGCGAAGAACGTGAGATGCGTGTAGTGCTCCCTCTCCCCCAACGGCTTTGCCGTTGGGGGAGAGGGTTGGGGTGAGGGGGAGGCTTGGGTGCTCTGGCACGAGGTGGATCAAGAGCGCCCCCCTCACCCCAACCCTCTCCCCCGAGCTGCGCCCGGGGGAGAGGGAGCACAGCTGAGGCTCAGCGCGCCTTCGGCTTCAGCCGCACGTAGATCTGTTTGCGCACGATCGCGATGACTTCGCCGGAGGCGGTCTTCACTTCGGTTTCGAACCAGCGCAGCACCTTCTCGCCACCGGCGGCGGCCGCGCGCAGTTCGTCGGCCACGGCCGGCTCCAGCCTGAAGTGGGCATACACGTCCTCGCGGCCCGGCGCCACGAAGTCGATCGTGCCGGCCTTGTCCCATACGTAGTAGTCGCTGCCGAGCTGGTGCATCGCCAGCAGCATCCAGAACGGGTCGACCATCGCGAACAGGTTGCCGCCGAACTGGCTCTTCACGTAGTTGCGGTTCCACGGGCGCAGCCGCAACACCACCCTGGCTTCGCTGTAGTCGTCGCTGAGCGATTGCACGCGGATGCAGCTGAACAGGTACGGCGGCCACAGGTTGAGCAGCCGGCGGAAGGTGGAGGCGCGCATGCGGGAGCTTGTCCAGGCGGGGATGGGGTGGCCTGATCTTACCCGAACATACGTGGAGGTATGGAGCGGGCGGACATGCGTGTAGGAGCGCACCCTGTGCGCGAATGCTCGTCGTCACGTGACGGAAAAGCATTCGCGCACAGGGTGCGCTCCTACAGGGTTCGCATGGGGGCGTTCAGAACAGCAGCGAAGCCATCCGCCGCCGGTAGCGGCCCACCAGCTCGGCATCGTCGAGCGTGGCGAAGGCGGCGAGCAGGCGTTTCTTCGCCTGGCCGTCGTTCCAGTCGCGGGCTTTCTGCAGGATCACCAGGAATTGCTCGAAGGCGGCGTCGGCGTCGCCTTCCAGCAGCAGACGCACGCCGAGCTGGTCGCGGGCGGCCCAGTCGCTGTCGTCGGCCTGCACGCGCTGTTGCAGCTCGGTGAGGGCAGGTGCGTCTTTCAGTGCGTGGGCCAGATCCAGCTCGTTGCGCAGGCGCACGGCGCGGGCGTCGGTGGCCAGGTTCGCCGGCAGGGCGGCGAGTTCGACTTCGGCGGCAGCGACCTGGCCGGCATGCATCAGGGCCAGCGCCAGGTCGAGTTTGAGTTCGGGCTGGTCCGGCCCGGTGGCGATGGCCTGCTGCAGCCGGTTGATCGCCTGCTCCGGGGTTTCCTGCACGGCTTCTTCTTCGGCCGGCTCGGCGGGCGCCTCCAGCGGCTGCACGTGGCGCGACAGGAACTCGCGCAACTGGCCTTCGGGCAGCGCACCGGTGAAACCGTCGAGCACCTGGCCGTCCTTCACCAGCACCACGGTGGGAATGCTGCGGATGCCGAACATGCCGGCCAGTTCCTGCTGGGTGTCCACGTCGACCTTGCCCAGCCGGAACGCGCCGTTGTATTCGGCGGCGAGTTTTTCCAGCATCGGGCCGAGCGTCTTGCACGGCTCGCACCAGGTGGCCCAGAAATCCACCAGCACCGGCGTGGTCAGCGAGGCCTGCAGGACGTCGGCTTCGAAGCTCTGCTGGTCCACGTCGAAGACATGGGAAACGGTGGCGGCATCGGTCACGGGAAACTCCAGCTCGGCGGGTGCCGGTTCAGATCGGGGCACTGCCAAGCATATCAAGCGGCGCGTTCACGATAGATTTGCGAGAATCCACGGATCGTCACGCCGAAGCAAGGCACCGGCTGCATGGGCATGAGCTCACCTGAAGCGCTGTTGATCTGCGAGCACTGCGACACGGTTTACCGCCGGCGCACGCTGACCCGCGGCGACGTGGCGCGCTGCGCACGCTGCGAGGCGGAACTGGAGCGCCACCATGCGCTGGGCGTGAACGCGATGCTGGCGCTGATCCTGACCGCGATGATCGTGTTCGTGCAGGCGAACATGTGGCCGATCGTGACGCTGGGCCTGAGTGGCCAGCAGAGCAGCACCACGCTGTGGGGCATGATCCTCGCGATGTGGCGCGAGCAGGCCCAGGTCGTCTCCGTGCTGGTCGCCGCCACGCTGTTCTTCTTCCCGCTGCTGAAGATGCTGCTGCTGGGCTGGCTGCTGTGGTTCGCGCGGGCCGGGCGGCGCGCGCCGGGCTTCGTGCGGCTGATGGTGATCCTGCATTACCTCGGGCCGTGGACGATGAGCGAGGTGTTCGTGCTGGGCGCGCTGGTGGCGATCGTCAAGGCGCACACCTATTTCGACGTGACGCCGGACCCGGGCATCTACGCGTATGCGGCGCTGACCCTGCTAATCACCGTCTTCGCCGGCGTGGACCTGCGCCAGCTGTGGGACGACGTGCCGGAGCACGCCGCGTGAGCGCCCTGCCGCGTGCCAGCGAGCTCGGCCTGATCGCCTGCACGGTCTGCGGGCTGGTGTGCCGCAACGTGCCCGGCGACGCGCGGCTGGATGGCGACGGCGTGGGTGACGACATGGCGTGCCCGCGCTGCGGTACCACCCTGCGTCGGCGCAAGCCGGACAGCTATGTGCGGACCTGGGCGCTGCTGATCGCCGCGTTCATCCTGTACATCCCGGCCAACGTGCTGCCGATCATGCGCACCGCCAGCCTCAACGACGTGGACGACAACACCATCATCAGCGGCGTGGTCGAGCTGTGGCGCGCCGGTTCGCCGAACCTGGCAATCATCGTGTTCACCGCCAGCATCGTGGTGCCGATGCTGAAGTTCCTCGCGCTGGGCACCTTGCTGGTAAGCAGCCAGCGCGGCAGCGGCTGGGCGCGGCTGCAGCGTGCAAAACTCTACCGGCTGGTCGAGCTGATCGGCTACTGGTCGATGCTGGACGTGTTCGTGGTGGCGTTGCTGACGGCGCTGGTGCGCTTCAGCGTGCTGAGCCTGGTGGAACCGTTGCCCGGCGTGATCTTCTTCGGCCTGACCGTGGTGTTGACCATGCTGGCCTCGATGAGTTTTGACCCCCGCCTGATCTGGGATGGCAAGGATACCGATGACTGACGACAACCCCATCGAACAGGGCCCTCCGGGCGGCGAGCTGCCGCGGCCGGTGGTGAAACGGCGCCGCTTCAATGCCTCGCTGATCTGGCTGATCCCGGCGCTGGCGGCGCTGGTCGGCCTGTCGCTGGTGATCAACAACTGGCTGCAGGCCGGGCCGCAGATCACCATCAGCTTCCAGAGCGCCGAAGGCCTGGAGGCCGGCAAGACCCCGGTGAAGTACAAGAACGTGGTGATCGGGCGGGTCAACAAGATCCATCTCAGCGGCGACCGCAGCCACGTGCTGGTCAATGTGGCGCTGGAGAAAAGCGCCGAAGGCTTCGCCAGCAAGGACACGCGCTTCTGGGTGGTGCGTCCGCGGATCGGGCTGGGCGGGGTGTCCGGCATCGACACCCTGCTGTCGGGTGCGTTCATCGGTGCCGACGTGGGCGACTCGAGCGAATCCGAGGACGAGTTCCAGGGGCTGGAGACGCCGCCGTCGGTGAACCACGGTGCGCCCGGTCGCAGCTTCACCTTGCGCAGCGACGACCTCGGTTCGCTCGATATCGGTTCGCCCGTGTACTACCGGCGCATCCAGGTCGGCCGGGTGGCGTCCTATCAGCTGGACAAGGACGGCAAGGGCGTCTCGCTGCAGATCTTCGTCGACGGCCCCAACGACAAGTTCGTCACCCGTTCCTCGCGCTTCTGGAACGCCAGCGGCGTGGACGTGTCGATCGGCGCGAACGGGCTGAAGCTCAACACGCAATCGCTGGCCACCGTGCTGGCCGGCGGCGTGGCGTTCCAGGATCCGCCCGGGCCGCACGACGGCACGCCGGCACCGGAGGACAACGCGTACACGCTGTTCGGCGACCAGGCCACGGCGATGGCGCCGCCGGACGGCACGCCGCACTACATCCGCATGCGCTTCGAGCAGTCCGTGCGCGGGCTGGCGGTGGATGCGCCGGTGGAGTTCCTCGGCATCAACATCGGCAAGGTGGTGTCGGTGCGGCTCGACTACGATGAGCAGAAGCAGCGCTTCCCGGTGCTGGTCGGTGCGGTGATATATCCGCAGCGTCTGGGCGCCGCCTACGACAAGCTGGAGGCGATCGCCAAGGCGCACGGCGAGAATGCCGACCTGTCGCGGATGATCGGCCGTCTGGTCGAGCACGGCCTGCGTGCGCAGGCGCGCACCGGCAACCTGCTCACCGGCCAGTTGTACGTGGCGCTGGATTTCATCCCGAAGACGCCGAAGGTGGCGTTCGACCCGGCCGCGAAACCGCTGACCATACCCACCGTGCCGGGTAGCTTCGACAAGCTGCAGGAACAGATGGCCGGGATCGTCGACAAGCTCGACAAGGTGCCGTTCGACAGCATCGGCAGGAACCTGGACCAGACCCTGGCTGGGCTCAATGCCACCCTCAGGCAGGTCAACGGGCAGACCTTGCCGGCACTCAAGGACACCATGCACGGCGTGCAGCAGACCATGGGCACGGCGAACGAGGCGCTGGCCGGCGACTCGCCGTTGCAGCAGAACCTGGGCGCCACGCTGGAGCAGGTGCAGCGCATGGCGCGTTCGCTGCGCGTGCTGACCGATTACCTGGGCGGCCATCCGGAGTCGCTGATCCGCGGCCGCCGCCCGGACGCGAAGCCGGTCGATGCGAAACCCGTCACCACACCCGCGGCGATTCCGCCGGCACAAGGGAGCAAGCCATGATTCGTAGCGGAAGGCATCTGGTGAGCGTGGCGGCCGGCCTGCTGCTGGCGGCCTGCGCCTCGGCGCCGTTGCACTACTACACGCTCGTTGCGCCGGCGGCCGAGTCCGCCGGCGGCCTGGTGGCACCAGCGGACGAAACGACTGCGCCAGCGCTGCCGTTCGAGCTGCTGCCGGTCGGCGTGCCGGC
>DATCUT010000030.1:0-12824 GCA_036561785.1 Rhodanobacter sp. | reverse complement strand
CCAGCCGCCGAGTGGCCCGAGCTGGCGATGGCGCCGATCGGCCCGGCCGCGGAGATCATCGAGTTGCAGCCGCCGACGTGGCAGACCGTCACGAATGATCTGGTCGACCCGCTGGGCGGCCGCGTGGTCTATCGCGAAGGCGCGTACCTCTTTGAAATTGGCGAGCGCATCGACGGCGTCGGCGCGCAGGTCGCATTCAGTCCGGGCGGGCGCTGGTTTGCCGCGCGCCTGCACAACGACCGCGGCGTGCTGCTGTGGGATCGCCAGCGCGAACGGCAGCACCGCCTGCGTGGCTGGCAGCTGGGCGGCTGGTATCGCGAGCAGCCGTGGCTGCTGCGTCGCGACGACGACATGCCGCTGGCGCTGTCGGCGGTGCTCGGCGAGGACGATGTGGAAGAAACGTGAAGCCGCGGCGGGCCCCGGATTTCCGGGTCATGATGTCGCGGACTGTTCTCCCTTGGCATGTCTCCGCGCATACTTGTCGCGTGGCTATTCCTGCTTCCCATCGCTCGCCGTTCGCGCTGGCGCTCAGCGTGATCGTGGTGTCCGCCGACAGTGGCCCGACGCTGCGTGAGTGCGTGCGCGGCGTGCTGGCCAGCACGCTGCCGCTGGAACTGATCCTGGTCGACAACGATTCGCACGACGGCGTGCCCGAGGCGATCGAACGCGCGCATGCGCACGACACGCGGCTCAAGGTGATCTACAACTACCGCAACCTGGGCTTTGGCCCGGCGGCGAACCTCGCCGCAAAGCAGGCGCATGGCCAGGCGCTGCTGATCCTCAACCCCGACTGCCTGCTGCGGCAGGGCGATCTGCAGCGCTTGCTGGACCTGCTTTCCGGCCAGCCCAAGGCCGGCCTGATCGGCGCGGTGGTGTGCGACGCCGACGGCCACCCCGACCCCGCTTCGTGGCGCCGCGATCCGTTGCTGCAGCGTTCGCTCAACAGCCTGCTCGGCCGCACCGGCGAGAAGGTCAACATCGAGCGGGAGATTCCGGCCGAAGTGGTCGAGGCCGAGGCAGTGTCGGGCGCGGTGATGCTGATGCCGCGCGCGATGTTCCAGCGCCTTGGCGGTTTCGACGAGGACTACTTCCTGCACTGCGAGGACCTGGACCTGTGCCGCCGCGTGCGCGACCTCGGCTACCAGGTGCTGCTGGCCGGCGACGTGCGCGTGCAGCACGGCAAGGGCAGTTCCAGCCGGCACCGCCCGGTGTTCGTCAGCCGGCACAAGCACCGCGGCATGTGGCGCTGGTTCCGCAAGCACGACCCGGCCGCGCGCAATCCGCTGACAGCCGGCGTGGTGTGGCTGGGCATCTGGGGGCATTTCCTGGCGCAGATCCCGGGCCAGCTGTGGCGGTTGCTGTGGACGAAGAAAGCGGGCGATGGACGGATAGTGCGGGACGAATAGCGGCGCCCCCTGCGTTGGCATGTACCCGCCGAGGAGGTTGCGGCACACTGGCGCTTCCTCGCGCTGTCCTCTTTCCCGATGAATTCCCGCACCGTCACTACTCTCGCCACCCTCGGCCTGCTGGCGATGACCGCGGTCTGGGGCTCCACCTTCGTGCTGATCAAGGACGTGGTGGGGCGCATGCCGGTGGCGGATTTTCTGGCCGTGCGTTTCGTCATCGCCGCCGTGGTCATGCTGGCGTTGTTCGCCCGGCCAGTGTGGCGGCTCGGTCGCCAGCAGGTGTTGCGCGGCTTGCTGCTAGGCGCGATCTACGGCACCGGCCAGCTGCTGCAGACCTGGGGGCTGTCGCTGATCTCGCCCAGCGTCAGCGGTTTCGCCACCGGCATGTATGTGGTGTTCACGCCGATCCTGGCGCTGTTGCTGCTGCGCCAGCACATGGCCGGGGTGGTGTGGCTGGCCGTGCTGCTGTCCACCGCCGGGCTCGCGCTGCTGTCGCTGAACGGCGTCTCGGTCGACCTGGGCGTGTGGCTGACGCTGGCGTCGGCCGTGCTGTATGCCTTGCACATCGTGTTGCTCGGCCAGTGGTCGCGGCAGGGCGAGGCGTTCGGCCTGTCGGCGGTGCAGATGGTGGCGATCGCGCTGGTCTGCCTGCTCGCCACCGCGCCGCACGGACCGGTGCTGCCGCCCGATCGCAGCGCCTGGTTCGCCGTGCTGTACATGGCGCTGATCGCCGGCGCCGGCGCGATGCTGATGCAGACCTGGGCGCAGTCGCACCTGCCGGCGACGCGCGCGGCAATCGTGATGACCACCGAACCGGTGTTCGCCGCCGCGTTCGCGGTGCTGCTGGGCAGCGACGTGCTGAGTTGGCGCATGCTGCTCGGCGGCGGTTTGATCCTGGCCGCGATGTACCTGGTCGAGCTGATGCCGCGCCGCGCCGCGCTATCCGCCGAGGCGGCGCATCACGAGGTGTGAGGCTTCGATGCATGTCGTGCTGCTCGTGTCTGCAGCGCGATGCGCACCAGATACACCACGATCGCCGCGTTGCCGGCCAGGGTGGCCAGCTTCAGCCAGCCGAAGCCGTGCAGCGTCTCGTACAGTTCCAGCGGGATCAGCGAACCGGTGGCGATCACCGTGAACCATTCCGCCCAGTACTTGCCCAGCCACAGGCCGACGCCTTCGATGCCGAACAGCACGGCGTAGCCGAGCGCGACCGCGCCGACCGCCACGAACCGGCTTGGCCCGAAATCCTCCAGCAGGCCGACCAGCTTCCAGCGCAGGCCGTTGCTGTCGGCCAGCGAAAGATGCTCCAGCCAGTGCACCAGGTGCTCGAAGTTCTGCTGGCGGTCGAGATGGAACGCCGCCATCGCCACCAGCAGCAGGCACACAGTCTTGATGATCTCGTAGATCGCGATGACGCGCAGGCCCGGGTGATGTTGCACCGGGCCAGCCTCGTGCGGGGGAAGTGCGGGGTTCTTGTTCTCGGGCATGACGGGACACAGGACAGGCAAGCCACCATTGTCCTCACTGGCGCGCGGTTGACCAGTGCGCAGCGGCACGGTCGCCGCAGGCCCACGGATGCAGGAGCCTGCCGGCGGGCGATGTTCCCTGACGGGGATCGGGAGCCGTCGGGAGCATGGTCTGCCGGCAGGTTCGCGCAGCGTTGCGGCGGTCTTTCAGCAGCAGCGCCCGCCCGTGCCCTTGTAGCGGGCTTCCTGCCGTTCGCGGAAGAACTCCTTGTAACTGGGCACCTCGCGCTCGGGGTGGTGTTCGCGCAAGTGCTTCACGTAGACGTCGTAGTCGGGTACGCCGCAGCACAGGCGGGCGGTTTGCACCGCCCACTTGCGCACGGACTGGAGGGTTGCGTTCATCGCGTCGTCCTCAGCTGGCCACGCTGCTCAGCGCCACGTACGGTTCCTCGTGCGCGGTCGGGTGGTTGGTCTGCCAGGCCTTGACCAGCGCGCGCAGGCAGAACAGCACCATCGCCACGATCAGCAGCATGAACAGGCCGGTCAGCGCCATGTCCACGTAGTTGTTGGTGACGATCCGCTGCATCTCCGCCGCCGACTTGGCCGGCGCCAGCAGCTGGCCCTGCTGCAACGCGGCCGAGTACTTGTTCGCGGCGGCGGTGAAGCTGATCGGGCCGCTGAGCTTCTCCCAGCCGGCGGTGAGCGTGCAGATGATCAGCCACAGCGCCGGAATGCCCGGCACCCATACGTAGCGCTCGCGCTTGAGCTTCACCACCACCACGGTGCACAGCATCAGCGCGATCGCGGCAAGCATCTGGTTGGCGATGCCGAACAGCGGCCACAAGGTGTTGATGCCGCCGAGCGGGTCGACCGCGCCCTGGTACAGGAAGTAACCCCACAGCGCCACGCAGATCGCAGTGGCCAGCAAGTTGCCGGTCCACGATTCGGTTTCCTGCAGCGGCTTGTAGATCAGGCCGACGATCTCCTGGATCATGAAGCGACCCACGCGGGTGCCGGCGTCCACCGTGGTGAGGATGAACAGCGCTTCGAACAGGATCGCGTAGTGGTACCAGAACGCCATCATGCCGCCGCCGGGAAGGATGTTGTGCAGCAGTTGGGCCATGCCCACGGCCAGCGTCGGCGCACCGCCGGCGCGGCTGAGGATGCTGCCCTCGCCGATGTCCTTCGCGGTCTGCAGCAGTTCGTCCGGAGTCACCACGAAGCCCCACTGGCTGATCGTGGTGGCGGCATCCTGCACGGTGGTGCCGATGATCGCGCCAGGCGAATTCATCGCGAAGTACACGCCGGGATGCAGCGAGGCGGCGGCGACCAGCGCCATGATCGCCACGAACGCCTCCATCAGCATGCCGCCGTAGCCGACCATGCGCGCCTGGCCTTCGTTGGCGAGCAGCTTGGGCGTGGTGCCGGAGGCGATGATCGAATGCCAGCCGGAGACCGCACCGCAGGCGATGGTGATGAACAGGAACGGGAACAGGTTGCCGGAGAACACCGGGCCGCTGCCGTCGATGAACTTGGTCACCGCCGGCATCTGCAGCATCGGTGCGGACAGGAAGATCGCCAGCGCCAGCAGCGCAATGGTGCCGATCTTGAGGAAGGTGGACAGGTAATCGCGCGGCGCCAGCAGCAGCCACACTGGCAGCACCGAGGCGCAGAAACCGTAGGCGATCAGCCACCAGGCCAGTGCCTTGGCGTCGAAGTCGAACAGTGGCGCCAGCGCGGCCGAGTCGGCCACGTTCTTGCCGAACCAGATCGAGGCCAGCAGCAACACCAGGCCGATGATCGACACTTCCAGAATCCGCCCTGGACGGAACCAGCGCATGTAGCCGCCCATCAGGAACGCGATCGGGATCGTGCAGGCCACGGTGAAGGTGCCCCACGGGCTGTGCGTCAGCGCCTTGACCACCACCAGCGCCAGCACTGCCAGCACGATCATCATCAGCACCAGCACGCCGATCATCGCCACCAAACCGGGCACCGGGCCCAGTTCCTCGCGCAGCATGTGGCCGAGCGAGCGGGCGTCACGGCGCAGCGAGAGGCCGAGGATCATGAAATCCTGCACCGCGCCGGCGAACACCACGCCGAACAGGATCCAGATCGTGCCGGGCAGGTAGCCCATCTGCGCGGCCAGCACCGGGCCGACCAGCGGACCGGCGCCGGCGATCGCGGCGAAGTGATGGCCGAACACCACCCACTTGTCGGTGGGTACGTAGTCCAGGCCATCGTTGCGCAACACCGAGGGCGGCGCGCGGGTCGGGTCCAGCTTCAGCACCGAGTGTTCGATGAACTTGCCGTAGAAGCGGTAGCCGATCACGAAGATGGCGATCGACGCGGCGACCAGCCAGATCGCGTTGATCGGCTCGCCCCGGCGCAGGGCCACCACGCCCAGGCAGAACGCGCCGACGATGGCGATGGCGACCCACAATATCTTGCTGGCCGGACTGGGCTTGGGCATGACGGCGGCTTGCATGGGCGGGTTCTCCTCGATAGTGCCGCAAGAGTCGTCCCGCCGACCGCGGCGGTCAATCCCAAAACCGGCCAATCGGCATTAGCCTTTGGTCGAATAGCGAAGTCCGCGTCGTCACGCCGTGACGAGGCGGCGGCGCTACACTGGCCGTCCCGTCGACCACAAGGAATTCGTCATGCGCATCGCGGTTCGCTACGGCTTGCTGGGCTTTGCTTTCGCGGTTGCCGCCCTGCCGCTGACGGCCGCCGGCTCGGGCCAGTTCAAGGATCTGCTGAACAAGGTCAAGCAGTCGACGCATACCTCCAGTTCGTCGCAGCTCGGCAGCAACCTGCCGAACAGCGACATCGCCGCCGGGCTCAAGGAAGCCCTGGCCAAGGGCACCACCAACGCGATCAACAGCCTCGGCCGCGACGGCGGCTTCTGGAACAACAGCAAGGTGCGCATTCCGCTGCCCGGCAAGCTCGAGCAGGCCGGCAAGCTGGCACGCCAGCTGGGCCAAGGCGCCAAGGTCGACGCGTTCGAGCTGAGCATGAACCGGGCGGCGGAGAAGGCGGTGCCGCAGGTAGCCGAGATCTTCGGCGATGCGATCCGCAAGATGACCCTGGATGACGCGCGCGGCATCCTCACCGGCGGCGACCACGCGGCCACCGACTTCTTCCGCCGCGTCGCCGGCGATGCGCTGACCGCGCGCATCCATCCGATCGTGGCCAACGCCACCGACAGCGTCGGCGTCACCCAGAAGTACAAGTCGTTCACCGCCGGCAGCATGGGCGGCGAACTGGGCAGTGCGCTGGGTGCGTTCGGCGGCAAGTCGGGCAAGTCGAACAAGGGCGGCAGTCCGCTGGACCTGGACGACTACGTGACGACGAAGACCCTGGATGGCCTGTTCACCACCATCGGCGAGCAGGAGCAGTCGATCCGCCACAACCCGGGTGCCCGCACCACCGATCTGCTGAAGAAGGTATTCGGCGGTTGAACCCGCTTGCGGGTTCAAGCAATCGGCATGGGGCCTTGCTCGGCGTTTTGCAGTTGGAACGCCGGGCAGCGCCACTTGCACTGGGGCCGCACCGACCACAATTCATGAGGTAACGGCGTTCGCGCGCGAGGCATGCATGATCCGTGAAATCCTCAAAATGGGCGATCCGCGCCTGCTGCGCATCGCGCCGCTGGTGCCCGCCGCGATGCTCGGCAGCGCGGAACTCGACACGCTGATCGCCGACATGTTCGAGACCATGCAGGCCGCCGATGGAGTCGGCCTCGCCGCACCGCAGATCGGTGTCGACCTGCAGCTGGTGATCTTCGGCTTCGAGCATTCCGAGCGCTATCCCGACGCTCCCGAAGTGCCGCGCACGATCCTGCTCAACCCGGTGATCACGCCGCTGTCGCAGGACATGGAGGAGGGCTGGGAAGGCTGCCTCTCGGTGCCCGGCCTGCGCGGTGCGGTGAACCGCTACACGCTGATCCGCTACGAAGGCGTCGATCCCCAGGGGGCGCGCATCGAGCGCACCGCCGAGGGTTTCCATGCCCGCGTGGTGCAGCACGAGTGCGACCACCTGATCGGCCGGCTGTATCCGTCCCGCATCACCGACTTCAGCAAGTTCGGCTATACCGAGGTGCTGTTTCCGGGGCAGGACATGGGAGACGACTGATGCGCGCGATGTGGAATGACACCGTGCTCGCAGAGAGCAACGATACGGTGGTGGTCGAGGGGAATCACTATTTTCCTGCCGACTCGCTCCGACGCGGGCATTTCCGCGACAGCGGTCATCACAGTGTCTGTCCGTGGAAGGGCACGGCGAGTTACTACGACTTGGTTGTCGGCGACGCGATCAATCCGCAAGCTGCCTGGTATTACCCGCAACCGAAAGATGCCGCCGCGCAGATCAAGGGTCGGGTGGCGTTCTGGCATGGTGTTGAGGTGGTGGGCTAACCACCTGGGTTGCCGTGGGCGCAGCGCTCGTGGATGATGCGGCACGTCCGAGAGAACGCCACCCGACATGCCGCCAGCGGAATCAACCCGGACCGGGATTCATCCCGATGCCAGCGTCCGCAACGCCGGCATCGACCTGTTGCGCGGGCTGGCCATCGTGCTGGTGGTGTTCAATCACCTCGGCTTGCGAATACCGTTGAAAACCACGGCGCTGGCCGACGTGCTGCCAGCCTGGCTGCTGAGCCGGCTGAACTACAACGGCTACGAGGCGGTCTTCGTGTTCTTCGTGATCTCGGGGTTCCTGATCGCGGGCAATGCGCTGCGCCGCTGGGGCAGTCTCGAACAGATCGACATGCGCGCGTTCTATGCGCGGCGTTTCGCGCGCATCGTGCCGTGTCTGCTGGCGCTGGTGGTCGTGCTCAGCGTGCTGCATCTGCTGGCGGTGCCGGATTACACGATCACCCGCGCCGGTCAGTCGCTGCCGCGCGCGATTTTCGCCGCGCTCGGCCTGCACCTGAACTGGTACGAGGGCCAGACCGGCTATCTGCCCGGCAGCTGGGACGTACTATGGTCGCTGTCGATCGAGGAAGTGTTCTACATCGGCTTTCCGCTGGTGTGCCTGCTGATGCGGCGACGCTGGGTGCTGGTGTCGATGCTGGTGCTGCTCGCGCTGTCGATGCCATGGACTCACGCCGCCTTGCGCGGCAACGAAATCTGGCAGGAGAAAGCCTATCTTCCGGGCATGGCGGCGATCGCGATCGGCGTGCTCGGTGCAGTGCTGGCATCGCGTTGGCCGGCGCCGCCACGGCGCACCGGCATCCTGCTGGGATGGCTCGGTGCGATCGGGCTGGCAGCGGTCATGCTGGACAGCGCGGCGTTGTGGCACCTGCTGCATGACGGTTATCTGCTGGTACTGGCGCTGTCGACGCTATGCCTGTTGCTGGCCAGCCAGCAACGGCAACTGCGGGGCAACTGGTGGCCAGTGCGCGGGTGGGGCTGGCTGCGCTCATGGGGACGCCTGAGTTACGGGATCTACCTCAGCCACATGTTCGTGGTGTTCGCGGTGGTGCGCTTGTACCGATGGGTCGGCGGCGACCCGCGCTGGGGTTTCCTGTGGTATCTGCTGGCGCTGCCGTTGTGCTGGCTGCTGGGTGCAATGGTGGAACGTTGGCTGTCTGCGCCATGCGAGCGCTGGCTGCGTCGCCGACTGACAAAAACGACACGCATCGAGCCGGCGACATCGCATTCAACAACCACTGAACTCCCGCTGGCGTAAGCTGCACAAGGGCGGATATCTGCCCGGGAGAAGTTCGGTGAAGAAAGAAGATGAAACGCACATGCAGATCGTCTCGGCGGATATCAGCTCGGAGTCGCTCACCGGCATGGTGATTTTCCGGCCGCATTGCGTGTCCCGCGCGGGGCGCAAGCTGACCGAGGTGAGCAAGAGCGGCAACTGGTATGCCTTGCGGCCCGCCGAGGTGCGCAGCTTTGCACGTGCGCTGCTGGATGCGGCCGATGCGCTGGACCTGAAGACGAAGACGCTGCAGGCGGCGAAGACGGCGACGGGCTGACCGGCGCCGACGCGTGACCCGCTCAGCCGTGCCGGCAGCGGTTGATGGTGTCGCGCAATCCGCTGGCCGCGGCGCGGGCGGCCGCGGCGAAATCCTCGCCGTGACCGGCGTAGAGGATCGCGCGCGACGAGCTGATCAGCAGGCCCGTGCCATCGGCATTGCGACCGTGATGCAGCACGGCCTCCACGTCACCGCCCTGGGCACCGATGCCAGGCACCAGCAGCGGCATCTCGCCGACCAGCGCGCGCACCTTGCCCAGTTCCTCCGGCCAGGTGGCGCCGGTGACCAGGGCGCAGTTGCCGTTGGTGTTCCACTCGCGGGCAACCGTCTCGGCCACGCGCAGGTACAGCGGCTGGCCGCCGCAATCCAGCGCCTGGAAATCCGCGCCGCCGGGATTGGACGTGCGGCAGAGCAGGATCACGCCCTTGTCGGCACGATCGAGGAACGGCTGGATCGAATCGCGGCCGAGATACGGATTCAGCGTCACCGCATCGGCCTGGTAGCGCTCGAACGCCTCGCTGACGTAGTGCTGCGCCGTGCTGCCGATGTCGCCGCGCTTGGCGTCGAGGATCACCGGCACGCCGGGATGCTTCGCGTGGATATGCGCGATCAGCCGTTCCAGCGTGTCTTCGGCGCGCAACGCGGCGAAGTGCGCGATCTGCGGCTTGAACGCGCAGACCAGGTCGGCGGTGGCGTCGACGATGGCACGGCAGAAATCGAACACCGCGTCGGGCGCATCACGCAGGTGCGCGGGGAACTTCGCCGGTTCCGGATCGAGGCCGACGCAGACCAGCGAGTCGTTGCGGGTCCAGGCTTGCTGCAGTGACTGGATGAAGTGCATCGAAAGTCTCCGTGCTTGCTCCTCCCCCTGCATGCAGGGGGAGGCTGGGAGGGGGTAAAGCTCTTAGGCGTGGGATCAAGAGCCACCCCACCCCAGCCCTCCCCTGCGTGCAGGGGAGGGAGCAGAGAGTGTCAAGCCAGCTTCTTGTATTTCACGCGGTGCGGCCGCGCGCCTTCCTCGCCGAGGCGGCGCTTCTTGTCGGCCTCGTACTCGTTGTAGTTGCCGGGGAAGAACTCCACGTGCGAGTCGCCTTCGAACGCGATGATGTGGGTGGCGATGCGGTCGAGGAACCAGCGGTCATGCGAGATCACGATCGCCGAGCCGGGGAATTCCAGCAGGGCGTCTTCCAGCGCGCGCAGGGTTTCCACGTCCAGGTCGTTGGACGGCTCGTCGAGCAGCAGCACGTTGCCGCCCTGCAGCAGGGTCTTGGCCATGTGCAGGCGGCCGCGCTCGCCGCCGGACAGGCTGCCGACGATCTTCTGCTGGTCGGTGCCCTTGAAGTTGAAGCGGCCGATGTAGGAGCGCGACTGGATTTCGAAGTTGCCGATGGTGATGATGTCCGAACCGCCGGAGACTTCCTGCCACACGTTGTTCTTCGGATCGAGTGCGTCGCGCGACTGGTCGACATACGCCAGCTTGGTGGTGAGGCCCAGCTTCACCTCGCCCGAGTCCGGCGTCTCCTTGCCCATGATCATCTTCATCAGGGTGGATTTGCCGGCGCCGTTCGGGCCGATCACGCCGATGATGGCGCCCGGCGGCACCTTGAACGACAGGTCCTCGATCAGCATGCGGTCGCCGAATGACTTGGTCACGCTCTTGAATTCGATCACTTCCTGGCCCAGGCGTTCGCCCGGCGGGATGAAGATCTCGTTGGTCTCGTTGCGGCGCTGGTAGTCGACCGAGTTCAGCTCCTCGAAGCGGGCCAGGCGGGCCTTGCCCTTGGACTGGCGGCCCTTGGCAGCCGAACGCACCCACTCCAGCTCCTTCGCGATCGCCTTCTGGCGCGACTTCTCCTGGTTGGATTCCTGCTTCAGGCGGGCGTCCTTCTGCTCCAGCCATTCGGTGTAGTTGCCCTTCCACGGAATGCCGCGGCCGCGGTCGAGTTCGAGAATCCACTCGGCCGCGTTGTCGAGGAAGTAGCGGTCATGGGTGACCGCCACCACGGTGCCGGGATAGTCGTGCAGGAATTTTTCCAGCCAGTCCACCGATTCGGCGTCCAGATGGTTGGTCGGTTCGTCCAGCAGCAGCATGTCCGGCTTGGACAGCAGCAGGCGGCACAGCGCCACGCGGCGCTTCTCGCCACCGGAAAGCGGTCCGATGATCGCGTCCCACGCCGGCAGGCGCAGCGCGTCGGCGGCCACTTCCAGCTGGCGCTCCAGCGCGTGCGCGTCGTTCGCGGCCAGGATGCCCTCCAGCGCTTCCTGTTCCTTGGCGAGCTTGTCGAAATCGGCACCGTCCTCGGCGTAGGCGGCGTAGACCTCTTCCAGCCGCTTCTGCGCATCGAGGATTACCGATACGCCTTCCTCGACCACTTCGCGTACGGTCTTTCCCGGATTCAGGTCAGGCTCCTGCGCCAGGTAGCCGATCTTGGTGCCCGGCTGCGCGCGCGCCTCGCCCTGGAAGTCCGTATCCACGCCGGCCATGATCTTCAGCACGGTGGACTTGCCCGCGCCGTTGACGCCGAGCAGGCCGATCTTGGCGCCGGGGAAGAAGCTGAGCGAGATGTCCTTGATGATCTGGCGCTTCGGCGGGACGATCTTGCTGACCCCGTTCATGGTGTAGATGTACTGCGAGCTCATGCAACCTCCGAAGGCGTGCGCCGCGCCGCCTGCAGGGTCGGCACGGAAAGGGGAATTCGTCAAACCGCGCATTATAGCGGCTTGTGGCGTCGCACCGATGCCACCGTCCAGATCCGCCCGGCGGTGGCTGCAAACGCCCGGCAGCGCTACACTTTCCGGCTAATCCTGCCACCACCTGCCGAGGCCAGAATGTTTCCCAAGGACTGCACGATTGCCGGTTACGACGACGAACTGGCCCAGGCCATCGCCGATGAAGGCCAGCGCCAGGAAGATCACGTCGAGCTGATCGCCTCGGAGAACTATGCCAGCCCGCGGGTGATGGAAGCGCAGGGTTCCAAGCTCACCAACAAGTACGCCGAGGGTTACCCGGGCAAGCGCTACTACGGCGGTTGCGAGTACGTGGACGTGGCCGAGAAGCTGGCGATCGAGCGGCTCAAGCAGCTGTTCGACTGCGACTACGCCAACGTGCAGCCGCACTCCGGTTCGCAGGCGAACCAGGCGGTGTACCTGGCGCTGCTGCAGCCGGGCGACACCATCCTGGGCATGAGCTTGGCGCACGGCGGCCATCTCACCCACGGCGCCAAGGTCAACATCAGCGGCAAGCTGTTCAACGCGGTGCAGTACGGCGTCGACGAGAACGGCCTGATCGACTACGACGAAGTGCAGCGCCTGGCCACCGAGCACCAGCCGAAGATGCTGGTCGGCGGTTTCAGCGCCTACTCGCAGGTGATCGACTGGGCGCGCATGCGCCAGATCGCCGATTCGGTCGGCGCGCTGTTCTTCGTCGACATGGCCCACGTCGCCGGCCTGGTCGCCGCCGGCGTGTACCCGAGCCCGCTGCCGCATGCGCACGTGGTCACCTCGACCACCCACAAGACCCTGCGCGGGCCGCGTGGCGGCATCATCGTGAGCAAGGGTGCCGGCGAGGAGATCGAGAAGAAGCTGCAGTCGATCGTGTTCCCCGGCATCCAGGGCGGCCCGCTGATGCACGTGATCGCGGCCAAGGCGGTCGCGTTCAAGGAAGCGCTGGAACCGGACTTCACCGCTTACCAGGCCCAGGTGGTGAAGAACGCCAAGGCGATGGCGAAGACCTTCGTTGCGCGCGGCTACAAGATCGTCTCCGGCGGCACCGAAAACCACCTGATGCTGGTCGACCTGATCGGCCGCGACGTCACCGGCAAGGCGGCGGAAGAGGCGCTAGGCAAGGCCCACATCACCGTCAACAAGAACGCCGTGCCGAACGACCCGCGCAAGCCGTTCGTCACCTCCGGCCTGCGTGTCGGCACCCCGGCCGTCACCACCCGCGGCTACATGGAAGCGGACGTG
>DATCUT010000029.1:0-9574 GCA_036561785.1 Rhodanobacter sp. | reverse complement strand
GCCGGCGCGGTCGCCGTCGAAGCAGAACACCACGTCCGGCGCGGCGCGGAACAGCACCTCGGTGTGCTCCGGCGTGGTCGCCGTGCCCAGCGTGGCCACCGCGACCGGCAGTCCGGCCTGGTGCAGCGCGATCACGTCCATGTAACCCTCGACCACCACGATCCGCGCCAGGTTCGCGTTGGCCTGCTTCACCTGCCACAGCGCGAACAGCTCGCGGCCCTTGTGGAACAGCGGGGTCTCGGGGGAGTTGAGGTATTTGGGACCCGGGCTTTGTTGAGAAGTGCGGGCAGGGATGCCCGCTTCTTGATCTTCGCGCGCAGGAGGCGCGCTGGAAATGATGCGCCCGCCGAACGCGATCACGCGGCCGCGGCGGTCGAGGATCGGGAACATCAGCCGCTCGCGGAAGCGGTCGTACTTGCTGCCGCGCTCGCTCGACGCGACCATGCCGGCCTCGTTCAGCAGCTCCATCCGCCGCGGCGTGTTGCCCAGCGCCTTGATCACGCCGTCGTAGCCGGCCGGCGCCCAGCCGAGGCGGAAGCGCTTGATCGTCTCCGCGTCCAGGCCGCGTTTCTTGCAGTAGGCCTGGGCATCGGTGTTGCGCGGCAACTCGCCTTCATACCAGCCGGCGGCCGCGTCGAGCAGCGCATACAGGTCGGTCCTGTCCTCGCGCGGCGCCGCGTCGCGGCCGCCTTCGCGCGGCACGGTGAGGCCCACCGTCTGCGCCAGCTCCTCCACCGCGTCGGGAAACTCCAGCCGCTCGTAGTCCATCAGGAACTTCACCGCGCTGCCGTGCGCGCCGCAGCCGAAGCAGTGGAAGAACTGCTTGGCCGGGCTGACGTAGAACGACGGCGTGCGCTCGTTGTGGAACGGGCAGCAGGCGGTCCATTCGCGCCCGGCCTTCTTCAGCGGCACGCGCCGCTCGATCACGTCGACGATGTCGACGCGGGCAAGCAGTTCATCGATGAAGCTGTCGGGAATCAGGCCGCGCATAGACCCCCTAGTCTAGTCGGTCGCCGCCGGGGAGGCTCGGACGGATTGCGCTGATCTGGGGCGAAATGTCGCAGGGGAGGTGTGATGAACCGCACTGGACTGGGCTTTTGCGCCACCACGGCGGCGGACGTGGCGGCCGCCGGCCGCTGATCCACGGCTCCGGCCGGGCCGCGTTCGAACATGTGTTCGCGGTACCGGGGATGGGCGACGCGCAGCGGCTGTACCAGCGGCTGGGTTTCGCGGTGATCGGCGAGCGCTGCTCGACACTGACCAATGCACAGGGGCAAGTGCCCGATCACCGGTGCATGCAATGGCAGGCGCTGGCCTGAGTCGTCGCTAGAACAGGCTGATCACGCCGATCACCGCCAGCACGGCCAGCAGGAACAGGATCACGAAGCACACGAACAGCACCTTGGCGATGGTGGCGGTGACTCCGGCAACCCCGCCGAAGCCGAGCCAGCCGGTGACCAGCGAAATGATGGCGAAGATGATGGCCCACTTCAGCATGCGCGTCTCCTGCAGCGATGTCCGCCCGCGCGGCGGAATCCCGGGCGGGTCACGGCGTTTGTAGCGGGGCGGGCGTGAACGCGATGCATCGTGTCGCTTGCCAGCGGCCATGCGGGGCGGCAAGCTTCCTGGTCGGCACTCGGGAGTGCAAGCCATGGTGATCAGCGCGGTAATGATGATCAAACAGCGGGCGATCGTGCGCGCATTCGAGCGCGCTGCCGCAACCACGGCGGCGACCGCCTGCACAGCGGAGCAAGTGGGCCTGAAGCCGGGCATGGCCTGGTATCAGCTGGTGAATCACGCGGTGCTGCGCTGTCCGGGCGAGGGGCGCTATTTCCTCGACGTGGCGAACTGGCAGCGGCTGCGCCGGCGCCGCCATCGCATGGCGCTGGCCGCGGTCGCCGGCGTACTGGTGCTGCTGGGCTTGCTGTTCGTGGCCGGAACGCTCAGCCGGCCAGGCGCGCCTTGATCCGGCCCGACACCACGCCCATGTCGGCGCGGCCGGCGGCCTTTTCCTTCACCGCGGCCACCACCTTGCCCATGTCGCGCGGCGAGCTGGCGCCGGTTTCGGCGATCGCGGCGGCGATCAGGGCGTCGATCTCGTCGTCGCCGAGCTTGGCCGGCAGGTAGGTCCCGATCACCACCATCTCGGCGCGCTCGACGTCGGCCAGATCCTCGCGGTTCGCGGCGGCGTACTGGCTCACCGAGTCCTTGCGCTGCTTCAGCATCTTCTCCAGCACGCTGAGTACCTGCACGTCGTCCAGCTCGATCCGCTCGTCCACCTCGCGCTGCTTGATCGCCGCCAGCATCAGCCGGATCACGCCCAGCCGCTGCTTGTCGCCGCCGCGCATGGCGGTCTTCATGTCTTCGGTGAGCTGCTGCTTGAGAGTCATGGGCGGGGCCTCTGGGGTGGGATGTCGATTCTACGGAAACGACAAAGCCGGCGTTGTCCCTGGGACAACGCCGGCCAATGTCGAATCCGAGAGCTTGCGGTGGCTGCGAGAACCCGCGCCGACCGTGTTTCCTTCAATGCGCGGCGCCGGGGCGCCGCATGATCCGCCGCGAGGCGGCGGATCGGGGGAAACTCAGTACAGGCGGACCTTGCGCGAGACGTCACGCGACAGGCGGCGCAGGTGGCGCTTCACCGCGGCGGCGCGCTTGCGCTTGCGCTCCTGGGTCGGCTTTTCGTAGAACTCACGCTTGCGCGTTTCGGCGAGGACGCCGGCCTTTTCGCAGGTACGCTTGAAACGACGCAGTGCGATCTCGAACGGCTCGTTCTCGCGAACTTTTACGTTGGGCATGGAAACTCCGAGTGGTAATCTGCCCGCTGGTACGGGACTGTCAAATAGGGCGAGCCGCGAATTATACCGTGGATATCACAGAATTTTCAAAGCCGGCTGTGATCAAGCCGGTGCTGGGCATCGAAACCTCCTGCGACGAGACCGGGGTGGCGCTGCTGCGCTGGGAGCCGGCCGCGCCGGGCCGCGGCCTGCTGGCGCACACCCTGTACAGCCAGATCAAGCTGCATGCCGATTACGGCGGCGTGGTGCCGGAACTGGCCAGCCGCGACCACGTGCGCAAGCTGCTGCCGCTGATCCGCGAGGCGCTGGCCGAGGCCGGGCTGACCGTGCACGACCTGGGCGGGGTGGCCTATACCGCTGGCCCGGGCCTGGTCGGCGCCCTGCTGGTCGGGGCCTCCGTCGGGCGCGCGCTGGCCTGGGCGCTGGGTGTGCCGGCGATCGGGGTGCACCACATGGAAGGCCACCTGCTGGCCCCGCTGCTGGAGGACAACCCGCCCGAACCGCCATTCGTGGCGCTGCTGGTGTCCGGCGGGCACTCCATGCTGGTCGAGGTGAAGGCGATCGGGCAATACACGATCCTGGGCGACACTCTGGACGACGCCGCCGGCGAGGCGTTCGACAAGACCGCCAAGATGATGGGCCTGCCGTATCCCGGCGGCCCGGCGCTGGCGAAACTGGCCGAACAGGGTCGCGCCGGCGCTTTCCGCTTCTCCCGGCCGATGACCGACCGGCCGGGGCTGGATTTCAGCTTCTCCGGCCTGAAGACCCAGGTGCTGCTGGCCTGGCAGCATTCCGACCAGAGCGAGCAGACCCGCGCCGACGTCGCTCGCGCGTTCGAGGAAGCGATCGTCGACACACTGATCATCAAGTGCCGGCGCGCGCTCGAGGCCAGCGGGGCACAGCGGCTGGTGATCGCCGGCGGCGTCGGTGCGAACCGAAGATTGCGCAGTGAGCTGGCCAAGGCCGGCGAGAAGGACGGCTTCCAGGTGTATTTCCCGCGGCTGGATTTCTGCACCGACAACGGCGCGATGATCGCGCTGGCCGGCGCGATCCGTCTGGCCGGCGGCCAGCACCAGGACGAGACCGTGCAGGTGCGCCCGCGCTGGGATCTGCAGACGCTGCCGGCGGCGTAGCGCCCGCCCTGCAAGGCGGCATGACGCGTGTAGGAGCGTACCCTGTGCGCGATGGCTCTTTCGCGATAAGGCGAAGAGCCATCGCGCACAGGGTGCGCTCCTACAGAACGTGGGAAATCACCACTGGGTGCGTGCGGGCAGCAGCCCCTTCAACTCCGCTTCGGTGAGGTTGCGCCACTGGCCGACCTTCAGGTGGGCCAGCTTCACGTTGTCGATGCGCACGCGGCGCAATTGCGTGACGCGGTAGCCGAACGCGGCGGCCATCAGCCGGATCTGCCGGTTCAGGCCCTGGGTCAGCACGATCGAGAAGCCGAATTTCGCGATGCGGCGGGTGCGGCAGGGCCGGGTCATCTGGCCGTGGATGCGCACGCCTTTCGCCATGCCGGCCAGGAATTCGTCGGTGACCGCCTTGTTCACGCCGACCAGGTATTCCTTCTCGTGATGGTTTTCCGCGCGCAGGATCTCGTTGACGATGTCGCCGTTGCTGGTCAGCAGGATCAGCCCTTCGGAATCCTTGTCCAGCCGGCCGATCGGGAAGATCCGCTGCGGGTGGTCGATGAAGTCCACGATGTTGCCGTCCACGCCGTGGTCGGTGGTGCAGGTGATGCCGACCGGCTTGTTCAGCGCGATGTAGATGGCCTTCTTCGCCGCCGGCGTGGCGGCCAGGATGCGCGCGCGCACGATCTCGCCGTCGACGCGCACCTCGTCGCCCTCCAGCGCCTTGGCGCCGGTCGCGACCACCTCGCCGTTGATGGTGACGCGCCCGGCGACCAGCAGCTCGTCCGCCTCGCGGCGCGAGCACAGGCCGGCTTCGCTGATGTATTTGTTGACGCGCATTTCGATCCTCGATGTAGGAGCGCAAGCCGATGCCGCGCTTGAGCAGCTGCAGCGCCACGATCGACAGCGCAATCACGAAGCCGATCATCACCACGAACGCCATGCCCACGTGCACGTCGCTGATGCCGAGCACGCCGAAGCGGAACGCGTTGACCATGTACAGGATCGGGTTGGCGCGCGAGATCGCCTGCCACGGTTCGCCCAGCATGTTCACCGAATAGAACACGCCGCCCAGATAGGTCAGCGGGGTCAGGATGAAGGTCGGCACCAGCGCGATGTCGTCGAATTTCTTCGCGTAGACCGCGTTGACGAAGCCGGCCAGCGAGAAGATCGTGGCGCCCAGCAGCACCGAGGCGAACGTGATCAGCGGATGCAGCACGTGCAGGTCGGTGAAGAACAGCGCGATCAGCAGCACCAGGATGCCGACCACCAGGCCGCGCACCACCGCGCCGGCCACGTAGCCGAGCAGGATCACCCAGTTCGGCATCGGCGACACCAGCATCTCCTCCACCGCGCGGCTGAACTTGGCGCCGAAGAACGAGCTGGAGATGTTGCCGTAGCTGTTGGTGATGATGCTCATCATCACCAGGCCGGGCACGATGTACTGCATGTAGCTGAAGCCGCCCTCGATGCTGCCGATCTTGCTGCCGATCAGCTTGCCGAAGATCACGAAGTACAGCGTCATGGTGATCGCGGGCGGGATCAGCGTCTGCGTCCAGATGCGCATGATGCGCACGATCTCGCGACGGACGAGGGTGTTCAGCGCGACGAGGTTGGCGGCGGCGTTGCTCATGCGGGGACTCCAGCGGCCAGTTCGCTGCGGCCATGTTCCACCAGTCGCACGAACAGTTCCTCCAGCCGGTTGGTCTTGTTGCGCATCGAGGTCACCATGATGCCGTGCGTGGAGAGTGTTGCGAACAGCGAGTTGAGGTCGTGCGAGCGGGCCATCTCGGCTTCCAGCGTGTGCTCGTCGCGGCGGCGCAGGGTAACGTTGGGCAGGTTCGGCAGTTCGGCCGGGATGGTGGTCACGTCCAGCACGAAGGTCTCCACGTCCAGCGTCGCCAGCAGGCGCTTCATGCTGGTGTTCTCGATGATCGTGCCGTGGTCGATGATCGCGATGTTGCGGCACAGCGATTCGGCTTCCTCCAGGTAATGCGTGGTCAGGATCACCGTGGTGCCGGCCGCGTTGATGGCACTGACGAACTGCCACATCGAGCGGCGGATCTCGATGTCGACGCCGGCGGTGGGCTCGTCCAGGATCAGCAGCTTCGGCTCGTTCATCATCGCGCGGGCGATCATCAGCCGTCGCTTCATGCCGCCGGACAGCGTGCGCGCCTGCATCTGCGCCTTGTCCCACAGGCGCAGTTCCTTCAGGTACTTCTCCGCGCGCTCGGCGGCGATCTTGCGCGGGATGCCGTAAAAACCCGCTTCGTTCACGCAGATGTCGAACGGCTTTTCGAACTGGTTGAAGTTGATCTCCTGCGGTACCAGGCCGATCAGCCGCATCGCCGCGCTGCGATCCTTGTTGACCGACACGCCGAACACCTGCGCATCGCCGGAAGTGGAGTTCACCAGCGAGGACAGGATGCCGATCAGGGTGGACTTGCCGGCGCCGTTCGGGCCGAGCAGGGCGAAGAAGTCGCCGGGCTGCACGGTGAGGCTGATGCCCTTCAGCGCTTCGACGCCGTTGCCGTAGGTTTTGCGCAGGTTGTCGACGACAAGCGCGGGGGCTGTATCTGGATACTGCGGGGACATGGGCTGCACCGAGGGGGTTAGCCCTTATTATAGCGGGCCATGCCCAGCCGTCCGGCCCTGCCGGACGGCACACACTGTTTCCGGAAACCTTTCATGGCCGACCACTTCCAGCTCCGTCTCGTCGACAGCCGCATGCTCGCGCCCGCGGTGCGCCACCTGGTGTTCGAGCGCGTCGACGGCCAGGCGCTGGCGTTCCAGCCCGGCCAGTTCCTGCAGGTGCACTTCCACTACGACGACGGCACGGCAACCAAGCGCAGCTACTCGGTGGCCACCATCGGCGACGGCAGCTCGCCGGTGCAACGCATCGAGATCGCGGTGAGCTACGTCGAAGGCGGCGCCGCCACCAGGCTGCTCGGCGAACTGCCCGTGGGTGGCGTGATCGATGCCAGCGGCCCCTACGGCCGCTTCTGCCTGCAGGAAGCCGACAGCCATCCGCGCTACCTGCTGCTGGCCACCGGCACCGGCGTCACTCCCTACCGCGCGATGCTGCCGCAGATCGAAAAGCTGCTCGCGAAGGGCGATCGCGAAGTGGTGCTGCTGTACGGCGCGCGCAGCGAAGCCGAACTGCTCTACGGCGAGGAGTTCGAGGCGTTCGCCCAGGCCCACTCCGGCTTCATCTTCCACGGTTGCCTCAGCCGCGAGGCGCGCGCCACGCCGCGCCCCACCGACCGCAGCGGTCATGTGCAGAACGTGCTGGCCGAACTCGGCCCGCACGCCGAGCGCGACATCGCCTACCTGTGCGGCAACCCGAACATGGTCGACGCGGCCTTCACCGCGCTGAAGGAGTTTGGCTTGCCGGTGCCGCAGATCCGGCGCGAGAAGTACATCTCGTCGCGGTGATATCAAGGTTGCCGTTTTCACGCCTCGGCACCACGCCATTGGGACGGGCCATGGCGGTTTTGTTCTTTCGCACGTGTCATCTCACGCGCGGCTCACGGCAGGTGGGGTAAGTCAGCGGGCTGGACAGGTGGCTGCGGCGAAGTCCGGTCCCGATGTGCCATTTAGTGTGATGCGCATCACGTTTCGCGGTATGGGCTGGTTCAAACCGGTAAAGCTCAGGCGGAACGCGCCGAAAGCCATCTAAGGAACCCCGTAATGGCCGGGGCACCTCAGAGGTGAACGGAATGGCAAGCCCGCTTGGCACCAGGATGGCAGGTTGCGCAATGGTCACGCTGGCCATGCTCGCGGGCATGTCGGGCGCGAATGCAGAAACCGGCCGTATCGTGTTCTCGGGTGCCGTCGTGGAGCCGACTTGTTCCACCGCTGATGTCCAGCTTGCCACGGCCGCCCCTTTGGGTTCAGTCGATGAACTTGTGCCGCGTCATCTGACCTGTGGCCAGACGGCAGCCGACCCCGGTCGGTCCTATTCACGCACCGTGATCAGCCTCGATGCCGCGGCCATCGCGGGCGATCGATTGCTTGGCTATTTCGCCAGCTACGCAAACACTGCAAATGCCGGCGGGACGCAAGCAAGGCTTGTCGTGCACACCTACGAGTAGTCGTCGCTGGATACCTTCCCGGTGCAGCGCGGGCCACGGGTTATTGATAGAAGACGTCGAAGGTCACCGTGGCCTTGACCGGGCCGCTGGTGACCGTCGGTGCGGTCTGGAAGTACTGCGCGTAGCAGGGAATCGACGCGGTGGCCGCCGGAGTGACCACGGCCTGGGTCTCGAACGTCACTGCACTCGAGTTGCCGTCGAGGATCTGCACGCCGACACCGGAGGCATACCCGGCACCGGCCGGTGCCACCACGCCGGCGTGGCTGTCGGGAGACGCGGTGTGCATGGTGATCTTCGTTACCGCCGTACCCGGCGGGCACGACAGCTGGATCTGGAACGGCGTCTTGCCGGAGGTGGCGCCGACCCCGGTGAAGGCGGTGTTGAGCACCTTGGGCAGTGTCACATCGATCGGGTTGGCGACGATCGTGCAGCTCGGTGTGGTGAAGGTGATGGAGTTGCCGAGGACGAACGTTTCCGGGATCAGCGTGTTCCCCGATGAGTCATCCCATCGCCAGTCCCCGAGCTTGCCCGCCGCCAACACGCTGCCCGAGGCGATCGAGCCGGTCTTGATCAGCTTCAGGCCGGAGGTCACGCTGAACGTCGTGGATGAGACGGACGTGCTGTTGAGCGGATACGCCGTCAGGTAGGCGCTCGGGTGCGTGATGCGGTAGCTGATGCCCGGTATGCCGGTGGCGTAGGTGAGGTTGTCCGCCAGGTAGCCGCCGCGGGTATTGACCACGCCGTAGGTCATCGTCTCGGCTACTTCATTCCATGTCTTTTTTTTGCCGCTGCCGCTGCCGTTGTAGCTGTAGTGGCCGCACGTGACGATGGGCGGATTGGCAGGGGCGGCCTGCGCCGAAGTAGCGAGCACCGTGCCGTCGGGCGTGTTCGCCGCGATCGAGATGGTCGTGGGCAGCACGAAGGTGACCGGGGTGCTGCCGCCGGAGTCGTAGCGGCATTCAGCGCGGGCGCCCAGCGGCGCCAGCACCAGCAAGAGCAGCGTCAACAGCAGACTTGCCGTGCGCATCATGTTCCGCTCCCGGCGACCTGCGTCGCGTCGTGGGGTTGTCCGCAGGTCGCGTCGATCTGTTCGATGGCGCCGATGCCGCGCCGGTTCTCGGCGCGAGGCTGCAGTCGGTAGGCGAACGAACAGACCCGGGTGAGATCCTGGCCCTGCCACTGCACGTTGAGGCGACCGGTTTCATGGGCGGTACGCACCATGATGCGGCCGGCCTGGCCGACCACGCCGATCGGCTGGCCCTGCTCGTCGGTGACTTCCGCCCCGAACGGCAGCGTGGCGCCGTTCGGCAGGTGCGCCTGGATCAGCACGAAATGCCCGCTCTCGCTCTTGAACTTCACCATCACCACGGCGCCCGCGCGCGGCGCCACCTCGGTGCTGGTGCTGTCCAGCTGCACGTCCAGCGGCAGGCCGGTGGGGTCGATGCTGACCGTGTTGAGGATGTAGGGCGTGACGTAGGGCACCAGCGCGTAGCCGGCGTGGTCGATGCGCACGCCGGCCGCGTTGCCGACGCGCGCGCCTGCGGCGTCCGGC
>DATCUT010000028.1:0-19655 GCA_036561785.1 Rhodanobacter sp. | reverse complement strand
GCCGGGTCGCGCAGCCGCGCGCGCCAGGCGAACACGCCGCCGCCGAGCAGCAGCAGGATCAGCCACCACCAGGACTGCAGCGTGTTGCCGAGCACCAGTACGGCCCGGGTGATCCACGGGATCGGTACCTGCATGTCCTCGAAGATCGGCACGAACTGCGGCACCACGTAGGCCAGCAGCAGCACCAGCGAACCGAGCACGCCGACCAGCAGGAACGCCGGATAGATCAGCGCATTCACGATGCTGCCGCGCAGCTGTTGCGCGCGCTCCAGGTAATCGGCCAGCCGGCGCAGCGTTTCTTCCAGCGAACCGCCCGCCTCGCCGGCGCGCACCAGGCTGATGTACAGCTTGGGGAACACGCCATGTTCCTCGTCCAGCGCCGATGACAGCGTGTTGCCGCCGCGCACGCGGTCGCGCACACGTTCGATCAGCTTCTTCGCGCTCTCGCTCTCTGGCAGGTCGAGCAGGATGCCGAGCGCGCGGTCCAGCGGCTGGCCGGCGCCAAGCAGGGTCGCCAATTGATGAGTGAACTGGGCCAGCTGGTCGCCGCTGAACGGGCCGCGCCGGAACAGCGCGGCGAAGCCGCTGCCGCCGCCGGCACCGTCGGCTGGCTGTGCCTCCAGCGGCGTGTGACCCTGGTCCTGCAGACGGCCGATCACTTCCTCGACGCTGGCCGCTTCCATCTGACCCTGCAGCGTCTCGCCGGCGTCGTTGACCGCCTTGTAACGGAACTGCGCCACTTCAGCCTTCCTGCGTCACGCGCAGGACCTCTTCCAGCGTGGTGATGCCGGCCACGGCCTTGGCGATGCCGTCCTCGTACATCGTGCGCATGCCTTCGGCGCGTGCCTGCCGCTCGATCTCGCCTTCGTTGGCGCGTTGCATCACCAGCCGGCGCAGCGGATCGCTCATGGTGAGGAATTCCATGATCGCGCGGCGACCACGGTAGCCGCTGGGATTGGCCGCGCTGCTGCCGGGTTTCCACAACCGGATCGGGCGCTCGTCGGTGTATTTCTCCAGCTCGAACTGCGCGATCACTTCCGGCAGTGCTTCATATGGGGTCGCCGTTTCCGGATCGAGCCGGCGCACCAGCCGCTGCGCCAGGATGCCGTTGATGGTCGAGCCGAGCAGATAGTCCTCCACACCCATGTCGAGCAGACGCGTGATGCCGCCGGCCGCGCTGTTGGTGTGCAGCGTGGACAACACCAGATGGCCGGTGAGCGCGGACTGGATCGCGATGCGGCAGGTTTCCAGATCGCGCATCTCGCCGATCATGATCACGTCCGGGTCCTGGCGCATGATCGAGCGCAACGCGCCGGAGAAATCCAGCCCGATCTGCGGCTTCACCTGGATCTGGTTGATGCCTTCGAGCTGGTACTCGACCGGATCCTCGACGGTGATGATCTTCACGTCGTTGGTATTGATCCGCGACAGCGCGGTGTACAGCGTGGTGGTCTTGCCCGAGCCGGTGGGGCCGGTCACCAGCAGGATGCCGTGCGGCTTTTCCAGCACGTCGACGAAGCGCTGCTGGAAGCTGTCGGTGAAACCGAGCGATTCGAAATCGAATACCACCGATTCGCGATCGAGGATGCGCATCACCACCGACTCGCCGAAACTGGTCGGCACGGTCGACACGCGCAGATCGAGCTCCTTGCCCTGCACGCGCAGCTGGATGCGGCCGTCCTGCGGCAGCCGGCGCTCGGCGATGTTCAGCCGCGCCATGATCTTCACGCGCGAGATCACCGCGGCGGTGGACGAGGACGGTGGCGCCTCGACTTCATGCAATACGCCGTCGATGCGGTAGCGCACCTTCAGCCGATTCTCGAACGGCTCGATGTGCACGTCCGACGCGCGCTGCTCGACCGCGCGTTGAAGAATCAGATTCACCAACCGAATCACCGGCGCCTCGGAGGCGAGATCGCGCAGGTGCTCGACGTCGTCCTCTTCCGCGGCGCTGCCGTCGAGGTTCTCCACGATGGTGCCCATCGCCGAACGGCCGCTGCCGTAATAGCGTTCGATCAAACCGTCGATTTCCGAACGCAGCCCGACCCGCAACGCCACCGGCCGCCCGGCGGCGAGTTCCACCGCCTGCAGCGGATACGGATCGGCCGGATCGGCCACCAGCAGGGCCAGGCCATGCACGTCATCCTGCACCGGAACCACGTGCTGCTGCTTCAGGAAGCGCAGCGATACATCGAGGTCGGCCGGCGGCAGTTCCGGCGCATCACGCGCCGCCAGCAGCGGCACCTGCAGCAGGTCGGCCCAGGCCTCGGCCAGGTCGCGCTCGGACACCAGCCCGAGCCGCGCCATCAAGGTGGTAAGCGTGCCCTCGGCCGATTCCTCGTGCAGGCGGCGGGCGCGGCCCAGGTCGCTGTCCTTCAGGCGGCCGCGCGCGACCAGCCACGCGCAGACTTCCGCCTCACGGTCGCCCCCAACCATGCCTGTCCCGCTGACCGCCGGCTCAATGGCTGCCGACATCCTCCACCCCGCTCGATACCTGCAAAAGTCGCCGACGCCCCCTGCAGCGAAACGACGGTCGTCATTGTTATCACATACGCCAGCCGGCAAGCGAGCATCACTCGCCGCCATATCCTGCCCGTTCATGCAGCCCGCTTGCCGGGAACGCTCATTGTGACGGCTGTACCCGGTCTCATGGACGTTCGCGGCCTAGGAAAATTTCCCGATCCGCGCCAGCTCCAGGATGCCTCCCGGGTTCGAAGCTGTGGCCTGCGCTTGCCGGGGTCTGGGACAATGCCGGTCTTCGATGACCGGTCACCCACCATGCAACTGCTCGACATCGGCGCCAACCTCACCCACGAGTCGTTCCATCACGATCTCGATGCCGTGCTGCAGCGCGCGCACGCGCAGCGCGTGACGCGGATGGTGGTGACCGGTGCGTCGCGCGACGGCAGCGGGCATGCGTTGGCGCTGGCGAAGGCGCATCCCGGCACGCTGTTCGCCACCGCCGGCGTGCACCCGCACCACGCGATCGACTACGACGACGCCACCGATGCAACGCTGCGCGAGCTGGCGCGAGACCCTGCGGTGCGCGCGGTCGGCGAAACCGGACTGGACTACAACCGCAACTATTCGCCGCGCGACGTGCAGCTGCAGGTGTTCGAACGCCAGCTGCAGATCGCGGTCGACCTGCGGATGCCGTTGTTCCTGCACCAGCGCGACGCGCACGCAGACTTCGTCGCGCTGCTCAGTCGCTACCGCGACAAGGTGCCGGGCGCGGTGGTGCACTGCTTCACCGATACCGGCGAAGCGCTGCGCGACTACCTGGCGCTGGACTGCCACATCGGCATCACCGGCTGGATCTGCGACGAGCGCCGCGGCACCCATCTGCGCGAACTGGTGCGCACGATTCCGGCGCACCGGCTGATGATCGAGACCGACTCGCCCTACCTGCTGCCACGCACGGTGCGCCCGCCGCCGGCGCACCGGCGCAACGAGCCGATGTACCTGAAGCATATCTGCGAGGAGATCGCCCGCGACCGCGGCGAGAGCGCCGAAACCACCGCGGCGAACAGCACGGCAGCGGCGGAGGCGTTCTTCGGGCTGGCATCGTAGGAGCGCACCCTGTGCGCGAATGCTTTCCGCCACGTGACGAAGAGCCCTCGCGCACGACCGAAGGAAGTCCCTTGTGGACAGGGTGCGCTCCTACCGCTGGAGCACCCGTGTCGTGCCCGGCGCCAGCCCGTCCAGCACGTATTCGCCGATGCGCACGCGGATCAGCCGCAGGGTCGGGAAGCCGACCGCCGCGGTCATCCGGCGCACCTGGCGGTTGCGGCCTTCGCGCAGAGTGAGGCTGAGCCAGCTGGTGGGAATGGCCTTGCGGAAACGCACGGGCGGGTCACGCGGCCATAGCCAATCAGGCTCGCTGGCGAACACGACCTCGGCCGGCAGGGTCGGGCCGTCGTTCAACATCACGCCGCGGCACAGTGCCTGCAGCGCCGCCTCGTCGACCGCACCGTCGACCTGCGCCAGGTAGGACTTGGCCTGCTTGTGGCGCGGGTCGGTGAGCCGATGCGCCAGCCGGCCGTCATCGGTCAGCAGCAGCAGGCCTTCGCTGTCGTGGTCCAGCCGTCCAGCCGCATAGACGTCTTTTTGCTTTACGTATTCAGCCAACGTGGGGCGGCCACGGTCGTCGGTGAACTGGCACAGCACGCCGTACGGCTTGTTCAACGCGATCAGCATGTCGCGCTTCGACTCAGGGCGTCGAAGCCGCTGCCGGCACCACGGGCTTGACGAAGCGCAAGGTCATCCGGTCGGACTCGCCGATCGCCAGGTACTTCGCCCGATCCTGCTCGCCCAGGGTGAGCGTGGGCGGCAGTGTCCACACGCCCTTCGGGTAATCCTTGGTGTCCTTCGGGTTCGCGTTGATCTCGCTGCTTTCGTCCAGGGTGAAGCCCGCCTCGGTGGCCAGCTTCACCACGTAGCTGGTGGGCAGGTAGCCGCTGCGCTTCACCGCTTCCAGCGAGGCGCCGTCATCGGCGCGGTGATCGACCACGCCGAGCACGCCGCCGGGCTTGAGCACGGCGAAGAACGCCTTGAACATCGCCGGCGCAGTGTCGACCCCATCTTTATTGGCGGTGGCCCAGTTGTGCACGTTGCGGAAAGTCAGCACCAGGTCGGCCGAAGCCGGCGCGCCGAACACCGGCGCCTTCGGATCGAACTGCACGATGCGGGCGTTGCCGTAGTGCAACGCGTCGGCGGCGAATTTCTTGCGCAGGGCGCTGTCGTCGTCGCGTGCCTCGCTGTCGGCAGTAGGCGCCTTCTCCGCCGCCACATAGTGGCCGTTGTCATGCAGCAGCGGCGCCAGGATTTCGGCATACCAGCCGCCACCGGGGGTGATCTCGATCACCGTGCGGTCCGGGCGCACGCCGAAGAACTGCAAGGTGGCCTTGGGGTGGCGATACACGTCGCGGGCGCGGTTCGCCGGCGAACGCCAGCTGCCGGCCAGCACGCTGTCCAGCTGCGAGGCGGTGAAGTCGCTGGCGCTGGTGGGCGGCACCAGCATGTCGGCCGGCTGGTCCGGCTCGGCCGAGGCGGCCTGCGCCACTTGCGCAGCGGCCATGGCGGGCAGGCCCAGGCCGGCCGTCAGCAGCACGATCGCGACCAGGCGCGCCATACCCATCCTTGTCACTTGTATCCCGCGGTTCATCGTTGACTCCTTGGCGCGTTGGCCGTCCGGATGTGACGCAATATCACGAAAATCATGTGCAGGCTGGGTAGATGGCTCAAAACGGCCGCGGGCACACCGATTGCAGGCCGTCGATATGTTCGTGCAGGTCCGGCGCGATGCCCTGCCACATCGGGTCGAGGATGAAGTCGATGCCTTCGTAGCGGGCCAGCTTCGCGGCCGGAATGAAATCCGCGTCGCCGGCGATCAGGATGATCTGGTCGACCAGCTTCTTGTAGGTCAGCGCGGCGATGTCGATGCCGATCTTCATGTCGACCTGGGTCTGGCGCATGTCCGGTTCGAAATGTTCGTCGCCCAGATCGTCCCAGTGCAGGCTGCCGTCGCGCAACTGCTGGTAGGCGTTGCGCTTCAACTGCCACTCGCCGCGCTCGGCCAGCCGGCCCAGCCGCAGCGCCATCTTGCGCTGGCGGCGCAGCTGGTCGTGCAGCTCGCGGCGGAACGCGGCGGCGCCGGTACGACCGAAGTCGATGCTGTCGCCGCTGATCGGCTTGATGAAACTCTTTTCCAGCGGCGGGCAGTCGTAGAAGAAGATGCGGTACAGCTGCTCGCGCGGCCGGTCGACCGCCTTCAGATGCTCCAGCGCCATGCTGAACACGGTCTTCGCCACCGCGCGCGCGTCACCGGCGTCGCGCTCGCCGTACACCTTGCGGTAGCGGGCAAGAAAAAAAGCGCCGTCGACGAGGATGGCGGTGCGGTTCATGGAACGACCTTATGGACGGCAGACATGGAAAGAAGGAATGAACGCCGCCGGCAGGATGGGGCCGGTGGCGCGTGCCTATTCTAGAGCCTCATCCGGCAAGGCGTGGCATCGCATCGCTCCTGCAGGGCGGGCACTACCCGCCGACTTCCCGACTCACCTGATGGTCGAGCAAGAGCGGCGGGCCGTGCCCGCCCTACGGCACCGCGGTGTCAGTAGTGGATCACCGAGCGGATCACCTTGCCTTCGTGCATCAGCTCGAACGCGTCGTTGATGCGCTCCAGCGGCAGCACTTCGGTGATCATCTCGTCGATCCGGATTTCGCCGGCCATGTAGCGCTCGACGTAACCCGGCAATTGCGAGCGGCCCTTGACCCCGCCGAACGCCGAGCCGCGCCACACGCGCCCGGTGACCAGCTGGAACGGCCGCGTGCTGATCTCCTGGCCCGCGCCGGCGACGCCGATGATGATCGACTCGCCCCAGCCCTTGTGGCAGCACTCCAGCGCCGAGCGCATCACATTGACGTTGCCGATGCATTCGAACGAATAGTCCACGCCACCGTCCGTGAGCTCGACGATCACCTGCTGGATCGGCGTGTCCGGATAGTCCTTCGGGTTGACGAAGTCGGTCGCGCCGAGCAGCTTCGCCATCTCGAACTTCGCCGGGTTGGTGTCAACCACCACGATGCGCCCGGCCTTCGCCATCACCGCGCCCTGCACCACCGACAGGCCGATGCCGCCCATGCCGAACACCGCCACGGAGGCTCCCGGCTCGACCTTCGCCGTGTTCAGCACCGCGCCGATGCCGGTGGTGATGCCGCAGCCGAGCAGGCACACCTTCTCCAGCGGTGCCGCCTTGCTGATCTTCGCCACGGAGATTTCCGGCAGCACGGTGTATTCGCTGAACGTGCTGGTGCCCATGTAGTGCAGCAGCGGCTTGCCGTTCAACGAGAAGCGCGAGGTGCCGTCCGGCATCAGGCCCCGGCCCTGGGTGACGCGGATCTTCTGGCACAGGTTGGTCTTGCCCGAGCGGCAGTATTCGCACTCGCCGCACTCGGGCGTGTACAGCGGAATCACGTGGTCGCCGACCTTCAGCGAGGTGACGCCTTCGCCCACTTCCTCGACGATGCCGCCGCCCTCGTGGCCGAGGATCACCGGGAACATCCCTTCCGGGTCCGCACCAGACAGAGTGAACGCATCGGTGTGGCAGACGCCGGTCGCCACGATCCGCACCAGCACCTCGCCGGCCTTCGGACCGGCCACGTCGACCTCTTCGATACTGAGCGGTTTGCCTGCTTCCCAGGCGACGGCGGCGCGTGACTTCATGATGCGGACTCCTCGAGATGATGCGACTGCATGGAACCGCCTATGGTAACCGCTCGATCGGGGACGACAGGCGCGTGCGTCACTCGGTCGTCCCGTCTCCGCCCATGCCCGGCATCTGCCGGCGGTAATCCTCCGCCTCGGCCAGCAGCCACGCGCGGAACACCTGCAGGCCGCGGTGCTCCTGCGAGCGCGGCGGATAGACCAGCCAGTACGCTTCGGGCACCGGCAGGTAATCGTCGCCCAACACCTGCAACCGGCCGGCATCGATCAGCGACTTCGACGTCACCATCCGCCCCAAGCCCACGCCGAGGCCCTCCAGCGCCGCGTGGCGCAGCGCATCGAGACTGTCGAACTGCGCCACATAGCGCTTCGGCCGCGTGCCACCGTAGCGGGCAAACCAGTCGTTCCAGCGCGTGGAAGGCGTCGGCTCGCCAAGCAGCGGCCAGCGCGACAGATCGCTCGGGTCGGCATCGCCCATCTGCGCGATCAGCTCGGGCGCCGCGACCGGTGCGATCCATTCGCCGAACAACCGCTCGCTGCGCAGGCCGGCCCACTCGCCACGACCGTAGCGCAGCCCCGCATCCACCGGCTCACGCGCGAAATTCACCAGCGTCGAACCCGACTGCAGGGTGAGTTCCAGTTCGGGATGCGCGGCAACCAGTTTCGGCAGCCGCGGCACCAGCCAGCTCGACATGATGCCGGGACTGGCGCTGAGCGTGAGTGCGTCGTGATGGCGCGTGCGGTAATGCGACAGCGCGTGTTCGATGCCGTCGAAATGTTCGCCGACCGCCTCCAGCAGGCTGCAACCTTCGACCGTCAGCGTCACGCCGCGCGGTCCGCGCTCGAACAGGCGCCGCTCCAGCCGTTCTTCCAGCTGACGCATCTGATGACTGAGCGCGCTGACGGTGAGATTCGCCTGCGCTGCCGCGCGTGACAGATTGCCCAGCCGAGCGACCAGCACGAACTGTTGCAGCAGTCCCAGCGGCAGCTTTCCCATCTTGAATATTCCTCAAGGTTGGCTTGCGAATATATCGCTTTTTGGCGACCTACAGCACGCGTACCTTGAGCACACCCCAAGTCCAAGGCTTCCCAAGGAGGCTTCCCCCATGAGCTCGATCTGGAAAGATCTGCTGTTCCTGCACGGTCACATCACCCATATCGATCCGGCCTTTCGGCCCGATGCGCACGACGATGCGGGCGGCCGCAAGGCCACCGTCAACAAGACCACCGCCAAGAAGGTCAAGTCGATCGCGGTGATGTGCTGCGCATCGGCCTGGCCGCGGCTCGTCCGGCCCCGCTAACCCGCGTCCGCTCCACCTTCGCGAGGAGGCAACTGCAGCTTGAGCGGCGCCGAGAGATCGGTCGCCGAGCGGCCCACGTAGATTTCGTAACTGCCGCCACGCCGCACCCAGCGGCGGTGGGCGATATCGAAGTCCGACAGCAGGCGCGGCTCCAGTTCCACATCCACCTTGCGCGCCTCGCCCGGCGCCAGCATGACCCGGACGAAGCCCGCCAGACGGCGCACCTGCGACCCCGGCACGGCGACATACACCTGCACCACGTCCGCGCCCGCGCGCTGGCCGGTGTTGCGCACCCGGACGCTGACCCGCGGCTGGCCGTCGACCACGCGCGCCGTCGGTGTCCCATGTTCGAAACGCGTGTAGGAAAGCCCGTAGCCGAACGGAAACAGGGGCTGCAGATGCTGCCGCTGGTACCAGCGGTATCCCACGTCGGCGCCCTCGATGTCGTAGTCGACCGTGGTGGGCAGCGGACTGCCTGCAGGCTGCGATGCGCCTTCCAGCTGCGGGCGCGGCAGCTGCGCCAGTTCGCGCGGCCAGCTGAGCGGCAGGCGCCCGGAGGGATTCACCTCGCCGAACAGCAGGCGGGCGATCGCTTCGCCGCCGGCGCTGCCGGGATACCAGGCCTGCAGCACCGCACCGACCCGCTCCAGCCAGGGCATCGCCACCGCGCCGTTGGTTTCCAGCACCACCACGGTGCGCGGATTGGCCCGCACCACCGCCTCGACCAGCGCATCCTGGCGGCCGGGCAGGTTCAAGTCGGCCGCATCCACCGATTCGGCCGCCCATTGCTGCACGAACACCACCGCCACCTCGGACTTCGCGGCCAGCGCGGCGGCAGCAGCGATGTCGTCGCCCGAGGCATAGTTCACCTGTGCATGCGCGGCCATTTTGCTGATCGCCTGCAGTGGCGAGGAGGGGTGATACACCACCGGGCCCGGCCACGCCGCCGGCTCGAGACCCGGCACGGCATTGCCGCCGTAAGGCCATACCAGCGAGGAGCCGCCGCCGGCCGGCACACCCTTGTCGGCATGCGCGCCGATCACCGCCATCGAATGCAACTGGCGATCCAGCGGCAGCAGCTCGCGCTCGTTGCGCAACAGCACCGCACCCTCTTCCAGCACCTCCCGCGCCACCGCCAGGCTGGCCTGCCGATCGACCGGCGCGCGCACCGGCGGATGGTCGAACAGACCCGCGGCGAACATGCTGCGCAGGATCCGGCGAACCATGTCGTCGAGGCGCGCCTGGCTGAACTGGCCGTCGGTCAGCGCCTTCCGGAGCGGCGCGTCGAAGTACAGCTGATCGTCGAACACCTCGCCGGCCGATTGCTGATCCAGTCCGGCATTGGCGGCCGTGGAGGCGCTGTGCACGGCGCCCCAGTCGGACATCACGAAACCCGGATAGGCCCAGTCGCCCTTGAGGATGCCGTTGAGCAAGCCATCGTGCTCGCAGGCATACGTGCCGTTGATGCGGTTGTATGCGCACATCACCGCACCGGGCCGGCCGCGCTCGATGGCCAGTTCGAAGGCCAGCAGATCCGACTCGCGCATCGCGCGCTCGCCGATCTTCACGCTGATGCTGTTGCGCGCGGTCTCCTGATCGTTGACCGCATAGTGCTTGATGGTGGAAAGCACATGCCGACTCTGGATGCCGCGAATGGTTTCACCGACGATGCGTCCGGCCAGCAGGGGATCTTCGCCGGCATATTCGAAATTGCGTCCGCCGCGCGGCTCGCGCAGCAGGTTGATGCCGCCGGCCAGCAGCAGGTTGAACCCCTTGCTCGACGCCTCGCCTCCGATCATCGCGCCGCCGCGGAAAGCCAGCGCCGGATTCCAGCTGGCCGCCGCGGCCAGGCTGGACGGCAAGGCCGTGGCGCCATCGCCGGGACGCACCTGGCCGGGATTGGCCACGCCAAGCCCTGCATCGCTCTCCTGCAGCGCAGGAATGCCCAGCCGGGGCACGCCCGGCACAAAACCCGCCGATCCCAGCGCACCCGGCGGCATGGCGCGACCCTTGGCCGCATCCGGCTGCGCGAACGAGCTGCGGATCAGGCCGAACTTCTCGTCGAGCGTGAGTTGCGCCACCAGCTGCCCGGCGCGCTCGTCCGGAGAGAGGCGCGGATCGGTCCATGGCTGCGACGACGCCACGGCATGACTGCCACCAAGCAAACCCAACACCACCGTGGCGATGCGAACGACGTCGTTGCCTTTCATCCTGTCCCCTGTGCGGTTATTGCCGGCGCTGTGACACCATATCGCCCCACCACGCGCCGCTCACTTTCGGTCGTCGATTATCACCGCAGTCCCGACGAGCAAGGAACCCCCATGCAGCACCGCAAACTCGGCAACTCGCCGCTGGCCATCGCTCCGCTCGCCTTCGGCGGCAACGTGTTCGGCTGGAGCGCCGATGAGAAGCGCTCGTTCGAACTGCTCGACGCGTTCGTCGATGCCGGCGGCAACCTGATCGACACCGCCGACGTCTATTCGGCCTGGGTGCCGGGCAACCGCGGCGGCGAATCGGAAACCATCATCGGCAAGTGGCTGAAGAGGAGCGGCAAGCGCGACCAGGTGGTGATTTCGACCAAGGTCGCCAAGTGGGCCGAGCATCCCGGCCTGTCGCCGGTGAACATCCGCCAGGCGGTGGACGGTTCGCTGCAGCGCCTGCAGGCCGACTGCATCGACCTGTACCAGGCGCACCAGGACGACGCCAGCGTGCCGATGGAAGACACGCTGGGCGAATTCGCCCGGCTGATCGAGGCCGGCAAGGTGCGCGTGATCGGCGCGTCGAACTTCGGCGCCGCCCGCTTCGCCGATGCGCTGGCCGTGTCGAAGCGGCACGGCCTGCCGCGCTATGAAAGCCTGCAGCCGGAATACAACCTGGTCAGCCGCGCCGGCTACGAGAAGGAACTGGAGCCGCTGATCCGCCGCGAAAACATTGGCGTGATCAGCTATTACGCGCTGGCCAGCGGCTTCCTCAGCGGCAAGTACCGCAGCGAGGCGGACCTGGCGAAGAGCGCCGCACGCGGCGGCGCGGTGAAGCAGTTCCTGAACCCGCGCGGCCTGCAGGTGCTCGCCGCACTCGACGCGGTGGCCGCCACGCATGGCGCCACGCCCGCGCAGGCCGCGCTGGCCTGGCTGATCGCCCGCCCCGGCCTCACCGCGCCGATCGTCAGCGCCACCAGCGTGGCGCAGCTGCACGAACTGCTCGGCGCCACTTCATTGCAGCTGAGCGACAACGAGATCGCGCAACTGGATCTGGCCAGCGCCTGATCACCTGTAGGAGCGCACCCTGTGCGCGATGCTTTTCATCACGTAACGAAGAGCCATCGCGCACGACCGAAGGAAGTCCCTTGTGGACAGGGTGCGCTCCTACACGCCCTCACTCCGGCGCGTCAACCTGGTAGCCCTCGGCCTGCAGCGCGGCCAGGTAGCCATCCGGCTTCAGCAGTTCGTCCATCGGCAGCAGCGCGAAGGTCTGCGCGTTGCCGGCCAACGCCTTGCGCGCGGCGGCCAGCCACACGGCGCGCTGTTTCGCCGGCACGTCGCCGAGGCCAAGCGCCTGTGCAAAGCCGGCGCCGGCGATCGCCGCCACGCAGGCATCGCGGCGATCGCTGTCGGGCAGTTCGCGCAGCGCCTGCAGATCGCCGGTGGCCCAGGCATTCGCGCGCGCGGTCATCGCCGGCATGTCGTGCTCGACGCTGTCCAGGGTGCGGATGAAACAGGTGGTGTCGCGCGGCGCGGCCTGCTTGAACGCCTTGATCGCCGCGCGCGGGTGCTCGATCAGCACGGGGTAGTCGGTCGGCAGCTCGGGCACGCCGTGGCGCTTGGCCAGTGCGTCGATGTTCGCCTGGATGCCACCGGAACGGCTCAGCCCATTCGCCTTCAACGCCTTGCGGTACAACTCCTGCGACGCGAACAGCGGCCGCCAGCGTTCGATGCCGCGACCGTCGCCGACGTATTTTTGTTTCAGCGCCTGCCAGCGCGCATACACCGGCGGCGGCAGCACCTGCTGCAGGGTCTCGCCATCGGCGTTCTTGCGCGCGCTGTAGGCCGAGGGCAGCAGGAACACCTTGCCGAGGAAACCGACGTCGGCCTTCAACTGCACCGAGGGCGCCAGCAAGACCTGCTGCGAGGCGCCGATCACCTGTTCCACGTCGCGCGACTGCCACTGCATGTTGCGCGGCAGCGGCGACAGCGTGCCGAGCACCCACATCACGTGATCGCCCTTGCTCACCTTCCACAGGCCGGGGCCGGGCTGCACGCCGCTGACCACCACGGCGGGCAGGTCGGCCACGTCCGGTGCCGGCGGTACGGCCGCCGATTGCGCCAACACCGGCAGCGGTGCGCCCAGCGCAAACAGGAAAGCCACGTGCAACAGACGCATCCGGATCGCTCCATTCCCAACGGCCGTCATTGTGGCAGGACGATCCTGAGCCGCAGGTGGCCGGCACCCTCGACAAGAAACGGGGCGCCGCAGGGCGCCCCGTTTCGTTTCCATCCCGCTTTTCAGCGTGTCATGCCGTCAGCGAGGCCAGTGCGGCGTTGAACGTCGCGCTGGGGCGCATTGCCTGGCCGACCTTGCCCAGGTCCGGGTGGTAGTAGCCGCCGATGTCGACCGGCTTGCCCTGCACGCGGTTGAGCTCGTCGACGATGGTCGCCTCGTTCTTCGCCAGCGCTTTCGCCAGCGGCGCGAATTTCGCCTTCAGCGTGGCGTTCACGTCCTGCGCGGCCAGCGCCTGCGCCCAGTACAGCGCCAAGTAGAAGTGGCTGCCGCGGTTGTCGATGCCGCCGACCTTGCGCGAGGGCGACTTGTCGGTGTCGAGGAACTTGCCGTTGGCCTGGTCCAGCGTCTTGGCCAGCACGTCGACCTCGGCGTTGCCGTAGCGGCTGCCCAGGTGTTCCAGCGAAGCGGCCAGCGCGAGGAACTCGCCGAGCGAATCCCAGCGCAGGTAGTTCTCTTCCAGGAACTGCTGCACGTGCTTCGGCGCGGAGCCGCCGGCGCCGGTCTCGAACAGGCCGCCACCGGCCATCAGCGGCACGATCGACAGCATCTTCGCGCTGGTGCCCAGTTCCATGATCGGGAACAGGTCAGTGAGGTAGTCGCGCAGCACGTTGCCGGTGACCGAGATCGTGTCCAGGCCCTGGCGGATGCGCTCCAGCGAGAACTTCGTGGCCGCCACCGGATCCATGATGCGGATGTCCAGGCCGCTGGTGTCGTAATCCTTCAGGTAGCGCTCGACCTTGGCGATCACCTGCGCGTCGTGCGCGCGTGCCGGGTCGAGCCAGAACACCGCCGGCGTGTGCCGCGCGCGGCTCACTGCCAGCTTCACCCAGTCCTGGATCGGCGCGTCCTTGGTCTGACACATGCGCCAGATGTCGCCAGCTTCGACCTCATGCTGCAGCAGCACCGTGCCGGCGGCGTCGAGCACCTTCACCACGCCGTCGCCGGCGACCTGGAAGGTCTTGTCGTGCGAGCCGTATTCCTCGGCCGCCTGCGCCATCAGGCCCACGTTCGGCACGCTGCCCATGGTGGCCGGGTCGAACGCACCGTGCGCCTTGCAGTCGTCGAGGGTCGCCTGGTAGACGCCGGCGTAGCTGCGATCGGGGATCACCGCCTTGACGTCCTGCAGCTGACCCTGCGCGTTCCACATCTTGCCGGAGTCGCGGATCATCGCCGGCATCGAGGCGTCGACGATCACGTCGCTGGGCACGTGCAGGTTGGTGATGCCCTTGTCCGAATTGACCATCGCCACGCCCGGGCGCTGCGCGTACTCGGCGTCGATGTCGGCCTTGATCTGCGCCTGCTGCGCTTCCGGCAGCGAACCGAGGCGTGCGTACAGGTCGCCGATGCCGTTGTTCGGATTGAAGCCGACCTGCTTCAGCGCATCGGCGTGCTTCGCCAGCACGTCCTTGTAGAACTCGCTGACCGCCACGCCGAACATGATCGGGTCGGAGACCTTCATCATGGTGGCCTTCAGGTGCAGCGAGAACAGCACGTCCTGCCGCTTCGCGTCCGCGATCTGCGCGTCGATGAAGCTGGCCAGCGCGCGCTTGCTCATCACCGCGCCGTCGATGATCTCGCCGGCCAGCAGTGCGGTCTTCGGCTTCAGTACGGCATGGCTGCCGTCCTTGCCGAACCACTCGATGCTGACGTTGCCGGCCTGCCCGATCAGCGCGGACTTCTCGGTGCCGTAGAAGTCGCCACCGTCCATGTGCGCCACGTGGGTCTTCGAATCCTTGCTCCACGCGCCCATCTTGTGCGGATGCTTGCGTGCGTAGTTCTTCACCGAGGCCGGCGCGCGGCGATCGGAGTTGCCTTCGCGCAGCACGGGGTTCACCGCGCTGCCCTTGACCCGGTCGTAGCGCGCCTTGATGTCCTTCTCGCTATCGTCCTTCGGCGCATCCGGGTAATCCGGCAGCGCGTAACCCTGGCCCTGCAGCTCCTTGATCGCCGCCTTCAGCTGCGGCATCGAGGCGCTGATGTTCGGCAGCTTGATGATGTTCGCCTCCGGCGTGGTGGCCAGCTGGCCCAGTTCGGCCAGGTCGTCGGGCAGTCGCTGATCTTCTTTCAGCGCTTCCGGGAACAGCGCGATGATGCGTGCGGCCAGCGAGATGTCGCGCGTCTCCACCCTGATGCCCGCCGTGCCGGTGAACGCAGCGACGATCGGCAGCAGCGACTGCGTGGCCAGGAACGGAGCTTCATCCGTGAGCGTGTAGATGATCTTGGGCGTGGTGGACATGGTCGGTACGAGCCTCTTTGCGACAACGTTGCTGGGATGAAGGTGCCGCCGCCCGGGACAGGCCATCCGCTCGTTGCCGTCATTTCCGCGCAAGCAGGAAGCCAGCGACTTCAAGTTTGCGAAACGTAACGGCACTGGATCCCTGCCTGCGCAGGGATGACGAGCTGGCGTTCGATGATTCCCATCGCGGCGACTTCTCGATCGCGGCCTCACCCCGAGGCAGGGCCGCTGATACACCGGTCAAGTATATTTCGTCAGGCACCCCTTGTCCGGACAAACCATCGTTGCGAAACCGGCAGCCAGGGCCCTCCGGCAGCGGCATGCGAGAATGCACGGTTGCCATGCCTCTCGCCGCCCACCTTTCATGATCCCCGACCGCCTGCGCCAATTGCTGCAACACGCCGAATGGACCTCGAACTTCGACGAGCGCACCCTGCAGCGTGCCGCTGACTACGCGCGGCGGCAACGGGTGGTCGCGCTGCAGTTCACACCCGGCAACCACGCCAACCATTGCACCCTCGAGGGTGACATCCGCGGCAGTGCACGCCAGCCCTATCACTGCCGGATCGACGTGCAGGCCCACGATGCCTGGCTGACCCTGGACACCGATTGCAGCTGCCCGGTCGGCATGGACTGCAAGCACGCCGCCGCGATGCTGCTGATGACGGCGAACCTGCCACCATCGGCATGGCCGGGCATGGCAACCCAGCCCAGGCCGGCAACGCCGCCGCGTCAACCCGCCATGACGCTGGCGCAAGCGCAGGCCGAGGTCGCCGCGATCGCGCGCCGTTTGCCGGCCAACCACCCGCTGCGCGCCAACCCACACGGGTTCCGCGAGCTGGCCGCGGCCACCGGTGCGGTCGGGCAACCCATGCAAGCGTGGTCGCACTGGCTGCGCCAGCTCGATCAGACCCCCGGCCAGACCGTCACCGCCGCCGGCCCGCAACGTGAATTCGGCGTGCTGTTGCGTGGCGACGACGATGGCAGCCTGCTGGTCAACCCGGTATGGATGCGCCCGGGCAAGACCCGGCGTGCCGCTCTGGTCGACCCGCAACCGCTGCAACTGAGCGCATACACCGGGCCGGTGCCGGCCCCGGCGGAAGGCTGGCCCGACGGCATCGCCGGTGCGCTCGCGGTGCTGCTGCACCAGCAACACGCGCGGGTCGGCAGCCACTACTGGACGGCTATCCACGCCCCCCATCAGGAGCAGGCGCTGCACACCCTGCTGGCGCATTACCCGGCCTATTTCGAAAAGGGCTCGGCGGCACTGTCGCGCGGCCCCGGCCTGCCGCTGCAAGTCCGCTGGCTGGGCCAGCCCGACGGCAGCCAGCACCTGGTCGCCAGTGTCGACGGCGGGGAAACGCCGGTGCTGCTGCGCGGTGCCGGCCTGTGGTACGTGCTGCCGAAGGCGCAGGTCTGGGGCCGCGTCGACGGCACCACGCAACTGCTCGACAGCATCGCGCATGCGCCGCCGGTACTGCCCGAGCAGGTCGATGTACTGCGGCAGCAACTGCGCCAGCACAAGGGCGCCGCGTCGATCCCGCTGCCGGAAGAACGCGCGCCAGTGCAGCACTTGAACGTCGCCCCGCGGCCGGTGCTGCAATTGCGCGTGATCGAGTTGTCGATCCAGCGCAGCCATGCCGGCCCGCGCACCGCCACCGCGCTCGGCTGCGCGCGACTGGCCTACGACTACGGTGGCCACCTGCTGGCGCCCGATCCGGACATGTACGCGCCGTACCCCGGCGCGTACGTCCAGCCAACCCGGCTCATGCACGACGGCCACGTGCTCGAGATCGCCCGCGCCGCGGATGTCGAAAACTTCGCCGAGCAGCAACTGGAAAACCTCGGCATGGTCGAGGCCGGCCTGTATGCCCACGGGCAGGGCCTGCGCCGGCAAGCGCTGGATGAAAATGACTTCGTCCTGCAGCCGCACGAACGCAGGCCGCCGCTGTCACCCGAAGACTGGAAACCGGTGCTCGAGCAGCTCGCCGACGCCGGCTTCCGGCTCGACTACGACGCCAGCTTTCCACATGACGAACTGGTCGACATCGACGACTGGCACGCCGACCTCGAAGCCAGCGGCACGCAGTGGTTCGACGTCTCGCTGGGCGTGGACGTCGGCGGCGAACGGATCGACCTGCTGCCGGTATTGCGCCGCCTGCTGGCCGACCCCACTTTCCCGCGCCATCCGGCCAGGGGCGAAAAGAAGAACGCCAGCTGGCGCGTGCTGCTGGATGAAAGACGCAGCGCCGCGATTCCGCTGAGTCGCCTGCGCATGCTGATCGAGCCGCTGCTGGAATGGCTCGAAGGCGACGGCGAACTGCGCCTGCATCGCAGCCAGACGCCGCTGCTGGCCGCGCTCGACGAACACCTGCACTGGCACGGCGGCGAACTGCTGCGCGCCCACCTGGACGCACTGCAAAACCTCAAGCGCAGCGTCAAGGCACCCAAAGGCTTCAAGGCCACCTTGCGCCCCTACCAGCGCGACGGTCTGGCCTGGCTGGATTTCCTCGGCGCGGCCGGACTCGGCGGCATCCTCGCCGACGACATGGGCCTGGGCAAGACCGTACAGGTGCTGGCGCACATCCTCGGCGAAAAGCAGCGCGACCGACTGGAACAACCCGCACTGGTGGTCGCCCCGACCAGCCTGGTCGGCAACTGGCAAAGCGAGGCCGCGCGCTTCGCGCCCGCACTGAAGGTGCTGGTGATCCACGGTGCCGCGCGCGCCGACCGCTACGACGAGATCGCCAGCCACGACCTGATCATCACCACCTACCCGCTGCTGCCGCGCGATCGCGAACCACTGCTCAAGCAACGCTTCGCGCTGCTGGTGCTGGACGAGGCGCAGGCGATCAAGAACGCGAACAGCCAGGCCGCGCGCGTGGTGCGCGAGATCCCCGCCACGCGCCGGTTGGCGATGACCGGCACGCCGCTGGAAAACCACCTGGGCGAACTGTGGGCGCAGTTCGACGCGGTGGAACCGGGCCTGCTCGGCTCCCAGCGCCAATTCACCAGGCTGTATCGCACGCCGATCGAGAAACATGGCGATGTCGATCGCCAACAACGGCTCAACCGGCGCATCGGCCCGCTGCTGCTGCGCCGGCGCAAGGACGACGTGCTCACCGACCTGCCGGCCAAGACCGAGATCGTGCGCACGCTGGAACTGGAAGGCGACCAGCGCGCGCTGTACGAAACCCTGCGTCTCGCGCAGCACGAACGCGTACGTCAGGCGGTGAAGGAACGCGGCCTGGCGCAGTCCGGCATCATCGTGCTGGATGCGCTGCTGAAGCTGCGCCAAGCCTGCTGCGATCCGCGTCTGGTCAAGCTGGCCAGCGCAAAGAAGATCACCGCCAGCGCCAAACTCGATGCCCTGCTGGAGCTGCTCGACGGCCTGCTCGGCGACGGCCGCCGCGTGCTGCTGTTTTCGCAATTCACCGAGATGCTGGCGCTGATCGAGGCGGCGCTGATCAAGCGCGGTATCGCCCATCAGATCCTCACCGGGCAAACCCCGTCGAGCCGGCGCAGCGCCCTGGTGCATCGCTTCCAGAGCGGCAGCGTGCCGGTGTTCCTGATCAGCCTCAAAGCCGGCGGCGTCGGCCTCAACCTCACCACCGCCGACGCCGTGATCCACTACGACCCGTGGTGGAACCCGGCCGTCGAGGCGCAGGCCACCGACCGCGCCCACCGCATCGGCCAGGACAAACCGGTGTTCGTCTACCGGTTGATCTGCGCCGGCACCGTCGAGGAAAAAATCCAGGCCATGCAGGGTCGCAAGGCCGAACTGGCGCGCGCCGTGCTGGAAGGCGGCGGGGCCACCACACAACTGCGCTTCAACGAAACCGATCTGGCCGAACTGTTCGCGCCACTGTGACCTGCGGCCCATCACGCGCCGTCGTCACCACCTGCCGCTGCTGCGCAGAAAACCCACGTCGCCTGGCACGGAACGGCACGGGCGCGGTCATGCCGCGCCCGTGCCGACACCACCAATATCACCGCCACCGCTACTTCACCGAGAAATCCTTGCTGGCGACCTGGCTGCCATTCAGCGAGATCTCGACCTTGTAGTTGCCGGCCGGGAAACCGCCGGGCTTGCTGATCATGAACGCGGTGGTCTCCGGGCCCATGGCATTCAGGGTCTTGCTGTCCTCATGCACGGTCTGGCCATCCTGGTAAGTCCACTTCGCCGCCAGCGTGGCGTTGCCGCTGCCGCTGGTGTCGACCGAGGCGTAGATGCTGTCCTTCGGCGCGAAACTGGTGCCGCTGACGAGGATCTTGTTGCTGGCGTCGACGGTCGAGCCCAGCTCGACCGAGCCGAACGTGACCGCGGCCGGCGCGTTGTTCATGGCCATCGGCGCCGTAGCGGCCGGCGCGGGTGCCGGTGCTGTCGCGGCAG
>DATCUT010000027.1:0-6049 GCA_036561785.1 Rhodanobacter sp. | reverse complement strand
TGCCGCGGCAGGTGCGCGGGCTGGCGATGCTGTGCGCCACGCCGAAGTTCGTGCGCGACGCGGGCTGGCCGCACGGCGCCGACGGCCAGCTGGTGCACCAGTTGGCCAGCGACCTGGAAACCGACTACCACGCCACCATCGAGCGCTTCCTGGCGCTGGAGGCGATGGGCAGCGCCGACCCGCGCGGCGAACTGCGCCACCTGCGCGAGCTGGTGTTCGCCCGCGGCGAACCCGACCTGCGCGTACTGCAGGAAGGCATCCGCATCCTGGAAACCAGCGACCGCCGCGCCGGCCTGCCCGACCTCGCCGTGCCCAGTGCCTGGATCAGCGGCCGGCGCGACCGGCTGGTGCCGCCGCAGGCGATGCAATGGTCGGCCAGCCAGTGCGGCGGCAGCTACACCGAGATCCAGCCGGCCGGCCACGCGCCGTTCTTCGGCCACGCCGACGCGGTGGCGCAGGCGCTGCAACCGCTGTTGGCACCCCTTCCCCTTGAGCAGGCGCGATGAGCGACTTCCAACTCGACCCCAAACAGGTGCGCCGCCACTTCGGCCGTGCCGCCACCAGCTACGAAAAGCACGACGCGCTGCAGCGCGAGGTGCAGGCCGCCCTGCTGGAACGGCTGGATTTCTACCTGGAAACCCCGCTTCGCGTGGTCGACATCGGTGCCGGCACCGGCCGCGGCACCGCGCTGCTGAAGCAGCGCTACCCCAAGGCCGAGGTGATCGCGATCGACCTGGCGCTGCCGATGTTGCACGCGGCGAAACAGCACAACAGCTGGCTGAAACCGTTCCGCCGCGTGTGCGCCGAAGCCACCGCGCTGCCGCTGGCCGACCACAGCGTCGACGTGCTGTATTCCAACCTGTGCTTCCAGTGGGTCGACGACCTGCCGGCGCTGTTCGGCGAATGCATGCGCGTGCTGAAACCCGGCGGCTTCATGGCGTTCTCCAGTTTCGGCCCGGACACCTTGAAGGAGCTGCGCGCGGCCTGGGCCGAGGCCGACCAGCAGCCGCACGTGGGCCGCTTCCTCGACATGCACGACGTCGGCGACGCGATGCTCAACGCCGGGCTGCGCGACCCCGTGCTGGATGTGTTCCGCTACACCCTGACCTACAGCGAACCGCGCAAGCTGCTGGAAGAACTGCAAGGCCTCGGCGCCACCAACGCCGACCGCGCACGCGCACGCGGCCTCACCGGCAAGGCGCGCTACCGGCGCATGCTGGCCGCCTACGAAGCCATGCGCGTGGACGGCCGCATCCCGGCCAGCTGGGAAGTGGTGAGCGCGCACGCCTGGGGTCCGCCCGTGGGCCAACCGCGCCGCGTACCCGGCGGCGAAATCGCCAGCTTCTCGATCGACTCGCTGCGCGGCTCGCGGCGCAAATAGCGCACGCCGACATGGCGGCGCCGTGCGATGCCGCGCACGGCGCCCGGTCGATCAGAACGTGTACTTCAGCGACGCACCCACGCCGTAATCCGGACTGCCGTCGGCGAAGCCGGCGAGGGCATAGGCCTGCACGCGCAGGCTGTCGTTGAATTTGTGGTTCCAGTAGCCGGTGAGTTCGCTCTGCGAGGCACCGGTATCGGCGATCCGCTCGCGGTAGTAGTAATACGCACCGATGTTGTCGCCGGCGCCGAGCTTGTAGTCGGCGCCGATGTTCGCGTTGAAGCCGTTCTTCAGCTGGATGTACTGCGAGCTGCCGTACTTCATCCAGCCCACGCCGCCGAACGCGGTCCAGGCGCCGCTCACCTTGTAGGTATCCAGCGAGAGGCCGTAGTCGTTCTTGCCGGTACCCAGACCCTTGTTCTCGTCGGCGGTGCCGAACTTCACCTTGCCGGTGAGATCCAGGCCAAACGTGCGGTCGGCACTGCCGAACAACTCGTAGCCGGCCGACGCCGTGATGTCGCCCAGGCCCGAAGCCGAACCGCTGGCGGCGGTGCCTGGCGCGGGAGTCGTGCCGCCGCCGTTGCCGCGGCCGCGTCCCTTCGGGTTGCCGTTGTTCACCTTGCCCACGCCGGGAATCACGTTGCCCGCACCGCTGATGTTGATGTACGGCACGGTGAGCTTGAATGTCCAGCGGTCGGTCTGGTATGCCGCCGCCACCGGCACCGACCAGATGTCGGTGGTGGTGGCGGTGCCGTACTTGCCGCTGCTGTAATCGGCGCCTGCGGAAAGGCTGAAGCGGCCATTGTCCGTCGTGGCGGCATGGGCCACCGGCGCACCGATCAGCAGCAGTCCGCCGGCGATCATCCAGTGTTGTGGGTTACGCATGAAAGGTTCCTTGCTGAAAAGAGGATGGCAGCAGGCCCGGCATCACACCGGGCCTGCAGGGACTATCGCGTGTTGATGAAACCGGACTCAGCCGCCCGGGCGGCCAGCATGATCGGGATGCTCGGGGCGCTCAGGACGATCCGGCCGGCTCGGACGTTCGGGACGGTCGACCTTGGCCACATGCTCGGGCTTGCTCGGACGATCGACGCCATGCACCTTGGCCAGCTCGACCTTTTCCACATGCGCATGCGTGTTTCCGTTCGCGGCGGCACTGCCGACCGCCTTCGGCGAACGCATCACGTCGCCCAGCTTGAAACCGTCGGCCTTGGCGATCTGTCCCCAGCCCTCGCCAGCGGCGCGCTGGGCCAGCACGCCGTTCAGATCGATGCTGGTGCCGTCGGCGAGAACCAGCGTACCGCCGTTCAGCGCGGCGGCCAGTTCGGCAGCGGTCGGGTCGGTGATACCGCTCTTGGCGAGAGTCGCCTCGGCCAGCGACAGCGCGATCTTCACGTTGCCGTAGCCCATTTTTCCGGTGGCCGGCTGGAACGTAGTCTGGGTCGTGCTGGTGGTGCCGTCCGGGTTTGTGGTGACGTCGTCGAGCGTGATCGCGGTGCCGTCGCGCAGCCCGGTGACCAGCGCCTGCGAATTGGTATCCGAGCCGGCGAACTCGGCGAACTCGGTGCCCAGCCGGGTCGACTCGTGATTGGTGGTGCTGGTGGAAACGGACGTATCGGATGGCGTGGCGGTCTGCGCCATCACCGGTGCGACGGACAGTGCACCGAGTATCGCGATGCAAATCAGCGTGGACTTGAAATGCTGGGATTTCATGGGATGGCTCCGAAGGATGCAACGATGGCGGAATGCCTGGCGAGACGACGCGATGTGTTTCTTCCATGCCCCCTGTATCCATTCACATGCGGCGACGTCTCCGCACGCATCTTTGCGCTACGCATGAACAGCACACAAGCAACGACACCGCGTTTGTTCAGCATGCATTTCACACGCTGAACGGCGACCGCCGTTGTTTCATCCGATTGTGTGAGCGGTTCGACATTTGTGGCACTTCGCTGCCCGCACCCGGTACGGATCGAAATTTCTTGCTCCGCTGTCTGCCTAGCGCTGCCCGCCGTACCGGAAACAACCGACGAGGTGATCGTCGACCATGCCGGTCGCCTGCAGCAACGAATAGCAGATGGTGGTGCCGACGAAACGGAAGCCACGTTTCTTCAGCGCCTTGCTCATGCGGTCGGACAGTTCGGTGCTGGCCGGCACGTCGGCCTGGCTACGCCAGCGGTTGCGCAGTGGCTTGCCGTCGACGAACGACCACAGATAGGCGTCCAGACTGCCGAACTCCGCGATCACGGCGAGAGCGGTGATCGCGTTGTCGCGGGTGGCGGAAACCTTCAGCCGGTTGCGGATGATGCCCGGATCGAGCAGCAGCTTTTCCAGTTCGCGATCGGTCATTGCGGCGACACGGGCGATCTCGAACTGGTGGAAGGCCTTGCGGTAGTTGTCGCGCTTGGCCAGCACGGTGCGCCAGGACAGGCCGGCCTGGGCGCCTTCGAGACAGAGGAACTCGAACAGCGCGCGGTCGTCGTGCAGCGGCACGCCCCACTCGGTGTCGTGGTAGTCGCGCATCAGCGGGTCGCCGTTGGCGGCCCAGTGGCAACGTGACGGTTCGATGGCCTTGGTCATGGTGGGCGGATGGTCGTACGGTGCCGCACAACGTAACCGACCCAGCTAGACTTGTCGCCCCACCCCGCTCCGGTTTCCCATGTCGCCCTCGCCATCACGCGGCGCGCTGTCCGCGCTGCTCGCCACCATCCTGATCTGGGCCTACAGCTGGGTGGTGATGAAACAGGTGCTGGCGTATGCCGGGCCGTTCCACTTCGCCGCGTTGCGCTACCTGCTCGGCGCCGCCGTGTTGTTCGCCGCATTGCTGCTGTCGCGGCAATCGCTGCGGCCGCCGCCGTTGCTGCCCACGCTGCTGATCGGACTGTGCCAGACCGCCGCGTTCCAGGGGCTGGAGCAATGGGCGCTGCTCGACGGCGGCGCCGGCCACGTCGCACTGCTGGCCTACACCATGCCGTTCTGGGCGGTGCTGCTGGCGTGGCTGCTGCTGGGCGACCGCCCGACCGCGCGGCACTGGTGGGGGCTGGCGTTGGCAGCGTTCGGGTTGCTGTGCATCATCGAGCCGTGGCATGACATGGGCAGCACCGTGAGCACCACGCTGGCGATCGCCGGCGGCGCCGCCTGGGCCGCCGGCACCGTGCTCAGCAAGCGCATGTTCCGCCGGCATGCACCGTCGGTGCTCAACCTCACCGCGTGGCAGATGCTGCTCGGCGGCGCCGTGCTCGGCGTCATCGCGCTGGCGGTGCCGGAGCGCGCGATCGAGTGGAACTGGGCGTTCATCGGCGGGCTGACCTACAGCGTGCTGCTGGCCTCCAGCCTCGCCTGGTGGCTGTGGTCGGTCGTGCTGCAGCGGCTGCCGACCACGGTGGCCAGCGTATCCAGCCTCGGCGTGCCGATCGTCAGCGTGCTGCTGGCCTGGCTGATCCTGCACGAGCAGCCATCGGCGATGGAACTGGTCGGCATCGTGTTCGTGCTGCTGGGATTGCTCGCGGTCAGCGGCGTCGGCGCGCGCCGCCGCCAGGGGGCGCCCTGAACCATTCAGCATCCGGCCTCCGCGGCGGCGATATGATGACTCGCTGACGGATTCGCCGAGGCGTCGATGTTCGACCTGTCCCAGTGGTGGGCCCACCTGGTCGGCTGGCTGAGCGGCCATGCCGTCGTGCCGCTGCTGGATGCGCTGCACCTGGGCGGATTGAGCGGCAACCCCGACGACATCGCCGCCGCACTGCTGATCGCCGCGCTGCAGGTGGGCATCATCGGGCTGGTTTTCCGCCCGCTGGAAACCTGGTTCCCCGCCGAGCGGTGGAACGACCGCCGGCTGACCCGGGTCGATCGCAACTACACGCTGCTGATGCTGCTGGGCATCTTCCCGCTGTTCACCTACCTGGTGCTCACCCCGTTTAGCCATCTGTTCGGCGGTGGCGGCGATGCCGCCGATACCGGCACCGGTTCGGCGCTGGCGCTGGCGCACTGGGTGCCGTGGTTCAACCAGCATCCCTACGTGCTGTTTGCCGTCTACTACGTGATCTACGACTTCGTATACTACTGGATGCACCGCACCCAGCATGCGATCCCGTGGTGGTGGGCGCTGCACAGCATGCACCACAGCACACGCCAGATGAGCTGCTGGACCAACGACCGCGGCAGCCTGGTCGACGGCTTCCTGCAGTCGATGATCCTGGCCACGGTGGGCCTGGCGATCGGCGTGGACCCGGACGAGTTCGCCTGGCTGATGCTGATCGGCGAACTGGTGCAGAATTTCTCGCACACGAACGTGCGGCTGGGCTTCGGCCGCGTGTTCGACCGCGTCTTCGTCGCCCCGACCTTCCACCGCCTGCACCACATGCTGGTCGATCCCGAGCGGCCGACGCTGCACAACTGCAACTACGGCCAGGTCCTCGCGGTCTGGGACGTGCTGTTCGGCACGGCGCTGTACGGCGAGCCGCCGCGGCCGACCGGCGTGGGCGACCCGATCGTCGACGCCGACAACAACTACGGCCTGGTCGGACTGCATTGGGCCGCGCTGAAACGTTTCTGGGTCGCCGTGCGCCAGCCCGCCGGCTGGCGGCCGGGCGAAGTGGCCTTCGGCGCGGATTACACGCCGATCCCGGTCGGCCAGCTGGACCTGCACGCCCTCGCGCGCCATGCGCC
>DATCUT010000026.1:0-9497 GCA_036561785.1 Rhodanobacter sp. | reverse complement strand
GGTTCCCTCCCAGCGGCGGCGCATCGCCGCGGTGAACATCGCACTGTGCTTTCCCGAACTCGATGCCGCCGCGCGTGCCGCGCTGGTCGACGCGAACCTGCGCGACATCGGCCTGATGCTGGTGGAGTTCGCGCTGGGCTGGATGGGCAGCGACCGGCGCATGGCCAGCATCCCGACCCGTATCGAGGGGCTGGAACACCTCGAAGCGGCGCGCGCGCAGGGCAAGGGCGTGCTGCTGGTCGGCGGGCACTTCTCGCACCTGGAGCTGTGCGCGCGGCTGGTCTCGCAGCGCATCCGCATCGCCGGCATGTACCGCCGGATGGACTCGGCCGTGTTCGAGTGGGTGGTGTTGCGCGCACGACTGGACTACGCCGACGCAATGTTCGAGAAGGACGACATCCGCGGTACCGTGAAATACCTGCGCGGCGGCGGCACGCTGTGGTACGCGCCGGATCAGGACATGCGCAGCAAGGACACCGTGTTCGTGCCGTTTTTCGGCGTGCCGGCGGCCACCATCACCGCCACCCATCACCTGGCGCGGATGTCTGGCGCGCTGGTGATCCCGTTCTTCCATCGCCGCCGGCCCGACGGCGAGGGTTACGCGCTGCGCCTCGGCGCACCGCTGGACGGCTTCCCCGGTACTGACGTGGAAACCGACACCGCCCGCGTCAACGCCTGCATCGAACAGATGGTGCGCGAGGCGCCCGAGCAATACCTGTGGGTGCACAAGCGCTTCAAGACGCGCCCGCCCGGCGCGCCGGCGATCTACTGATTCGTCCGACAGCCGGGTGAAAGCCTGGCCCGCCGAAAATTGCGCCACTTTCGAGACCCGGGCCGACTCCGACGACCCGCCTCGCATCCGAGTGGCGACTTTGCGCAACCATCCCGATCCCCGCAGACCACCAGGCCTTCCCGGCTTGCGGCACGACCGGACCGGAGAGGGCCCGCGCGATGACTCGCCACTCCCTTGCGCCGCACCGGCAAAGGAGCTGGAAAAGTGAGCCACGCCGCTTCGCAGGGAACCCCCGCCCTGCCCATCCTCATGTACCACAACATCGCGCGCACGCCGCGCGACCTGCGCGTGTACCGCAGCCTGTTCGTGAGCCCGGCGGCGTTCGCGCGACAGATGTGGCTGCTGCGTCGATTCGGTTACACCGGACTGTCCATGTCGGCCGCGATGCCGTACCTGCGAGGTGAACGGACCGGCCGCATCGCCGTCATCACGCTGGACGACGGCTACGCGGACAACCTGGACTCCGCCCTGCCGATCCTGCAGCGCTACGGTTTCAGCGCCACCTGCTACGTGGTCAGCGGCAGCATCGGGCGATACAACCAGTGGGACGCCGAACGGCTGGGCGTGCGCAAGCCGCTGATGTCGGTGGAGCAGTTGCGCCACTGGCATCGTGGCGGCATGGAAATCGGTGCGCACAGCCGCAGCCACCCACGCCTGACGCAGTGCGATGACGCGCAACTGCGCGACGAGATCCACGGCAGCAAGGCGACGCTGGAGGATCGCCTCGGCGCCCCGGTGACGCAATTCTGCTACCCGTATGGCGACGCCGACGACCGCGTGGCCGGCGTGGTGCGCGAAGCCGGCTTCGCCGCTGCAACCACGACCCGGCGCGGCCGGGCGCGCGCCGGCATGGATCTGTGGCAACTGCCGCGGGTGCAGGTGGCGCGTCACCACCTGCTGCCGCAATTCGCCATCCGGGTGCTGTCGCGCTACGAGGACCGCCGCGCGTGAAGCTCCTCTTCGTCGGCACCAACCCCGAAAGTACCGGGGCCGCCAGCCACTTCGTCGCATTGGCGCAAGCCATGGCCGCGGCCGGGCATCAGGTCGGTGCGGTGGTCTATCCTGATGGGCCGATCTGGCAAGGACTGGCCCGCTCCGATGTCCGTCGGTACAAGGCGAAATTCTGCAACGTGTTTGATCTGCGCGGCTATGTCGCCGTCATCAAGGCAGCGCGACAGCTGAAACCGGACTGGCTGGTGGGAAACTTCGGCAAGGAATACTGGCCGCTGATCCTGCTCGGACGGCTGCTGCGCATCCCGGTGGCGCTGTTCCGGCATCGCACGCCGCCGATGAAGCGCCTTTCCGCCTACCTGATCCCGCGCCTCGCGCAACGCTTCCTCGCCGTCTCGAAGCATGCCCGCCAGGCCTACCTGGATCGGGGCATTCCCGGCCATCTGGTGCAGGTGCTCTACAACCCGGTCGACCTGGAACGGTGCCGGCCCGATCCGTACCGGCGCAGCGAGATCCGGCGCTCGCTTGGTCTGGACGAAGAAGCGATCGTGCTCGGTTACACCGGCCGCATGCACAACGGCAAAGGTATATTCCCCCTGTTTGAAGCTGTCACCGCAGCCATGGCAGAACAGCCGCGGCTGCACTGCCTGTGGCTGGGCGACGGCCCGGATGCACGGGCGCTGCGTGAGCGCGCCGCGGCGGATCCGACCGCGAGCCGGCATCACTTCCTGGGCTGGATCCAGGATGTCCAACCCTATTACAGCGCACTCTCCATGCTGGCCTTCCCGTCGATCGCCACGGAAACGTTCGGCCGGGTCTCGGTCGAGGCGCAGGCTGCCGGCGTTCCGGTGCTGGGCAGCGACATCGGCGGGATTCCCGAGACTCTCGAGGCGGGCGTGACCGGCCTGCTGCTGCCGCCGGGCGACGTGGCCGCGTGGCGCGACGCGATCCTGAAGCTGTGCGATCCGGCCCTGCTGGCGTCGATGGGCGCAGCCGCACACGACTACGTGCAACAGCACTTCAGCATGCAGGTGATCGCCGGCCAGTTCCTGCAGATACTGGCCGGCCACTGAGCCCTGGAGCCTGTTCATGAACAGGCTCTGCCGGATCAATCCCGCCGCCGCCGCCGCTCGTACAGCTTGGCGTACTTCAGGAACGCGTAGAACGCGTGGATGCGTGCCGCGATGAAGCCGGCCCAGCCGGAGCGCCAGTGCCCGCGCAGCACGTAGTAGCGCAGGAACGCCACCGCCGGATACGCCACCATGCGCAGCCGCAGCCAGCCGACCTTGCGTTTGGCCAGGTCGGGCAGTTGCAGGCTGGAGTAGCAATTCGCCTTGGCCACGCGGCCGGCGATGTCGGGTTCGCCGTAATGATCGATGACCACGTCGAGCACACCCACCGGGCCATCCACCTGCACTTCCTCGTGCACCTCGTGACCGCTCATCCGCGCGCGCTGCCGGTCGAACAGGCGCACGTAGTGGTTGAGCCGGCCGCGCCGCGACTGCCAGCGCCAGAACTGCCACTCGCGCCGCCACAACTGGTAGCCCGCGTGGGCCGGCGCCAACAGTGCCTGCTGCAGGCGCGTGGCGGCGTCCGCGTCCAGCGATTCGTCGGAATCCAGCAGCAGTACCCAGCGATGGCTGGCCAGGTCGATCGCCGCCTGCTTCTGCGCGCTGTAGCCGGCGAACGGCTGGGTGTGGATGCACGCGCCGTAGTGCGCGGCGATCGCCGTGGTGGCGTCGGTCGAGCCCGAGTCCAGCACCACGATCTCGTCGGCCCAGCTCACCCCGCGCAGGCAGGCGTCGAGCGTGCCGGCGCTGTTGAACGTGGTCACCACCACCGACAGCAACTCACGCCCCATCGCGCGTCTCCAGGGGGCGTGCTTCTTTGAGGAGTCCGGCACGGATGCCGGGCTCTTCTTTGCCGGCAGGGATGCCGGCAACGAATAAACCAGCGCACCACAACCCGAGCAGCCAGGCGAACAGCAGCCCCCACCACGCCGAATAGAACGCCAGGTGGGTGTTCAGCGGGAACAGCATCACGCCCAGCGCCAGGGTGGCCGGGAACGCCCGCGCCCGCGCCGCCGCACCGACCCGGCGCCATGCGCGCCACGCCAGCACCACGCCGGCCAGCCACAGGAGCAGGCCGAGCGCGCCGGTCTCGGCGAGCACCTCCAGCACCAGCTGGTGTGCATGGCAGGCGCCCTCGCCCACGCCACAGGCTTCCGTGGTCACCACGAAGTGATCGTTCGCCGCGGCGTACTGCGGATACGCGTAGCGGAAGCCGCGCACGCCGACGCCGTTGACCGGATGCGCCATGAACATGTTGACGCCGGTGTGCCAGATCTCGAGCCGGCCGCTGAGCGCGGTGTCGATGGACTGGTCGGTGCCCTGCAACGCGAGCAGGGTGCGCTCGACGCGGTCGTGGAAGCGCGCGGAAGTCTTCCAGGCGATACCGCCGGCCAGCGCCAGCAGCAGCGCTGCGATCGCGCAGAAACCGGCAAAGCGCAGCGGCGAACGCGCCTCGCGCCAGGCAAAGCCCAGCGCCACCAGCGCGTAGCACAGCCACGCCGCGCGCGAACCGGCCAGCAACACCGGTCCCAGCACCAGTGCGAACGCGAGCAGCAGGCCGGGCAGGCCCCAGCGCTGTCGCGCCGCCCACAGCGCGAACGGCGACAACACCGCCAGGCTCGGCCCCAGCTTGAGATTGTCGGCACCGAAGATGCCGGAGACGCGCTCGGCTTCGGCATGCCCGCCCAGGCTCCAGCCGGTCAGCGCCTGCAGCCAGGCGTCGGCGCACCACAGCGCCAGCACCCAGGCCACGGCCACATACAGCGCCTGCAGCTTGTGCTCGCGGCGGATCGCGAAACAGGCGTACAGGCCCAGCGGCGCATAACGCAGCAGCGCGGCCACGGTGCCCCAGCTCTTGCCCGGCATGATCGCGTCGACGGCGGAGAGCAACGCCGCCCCCGCGTAGGCGGCCAGCAGCCACAGCAGCAGTCGCGCGCCGGCATGCTGGCGCAGCGCCTGCGGGTCGCGCGCGAACAGCATGATCACGCCGAGCAGGCACAGCGCGGTACCCAGTTCGGAACTGCGCCCGAACGGCAGCAGCGCGATCACCAGCCAGAACGGCAGCAGCGGGGAACGCAGCGCGGCCTTGAGTGAGGTGGTGAAGGAATTCATGCGCAGACCGTGGCGAAGACGATCACGCATTGTAGGCGAGTGCGCAACCCGCCAAGCGGGCTCTCAGCCGGCGGTCACTTCGTCGTACAGCGCCAGCGTGGCCTGCTGCATGTCGACCAGGCGGTAGCTCTGCAGCGGCGAGATCGGCGGCGCCACCCGCAGCAGCTCGGCGGCCCGCTCGACCAGCCGCTCGCGATCGCCCGGCGGCACGCGGCCGGCCGGATACAGTTCAGCCAGCAATTCGCCGACGCCGCCGTGCGCGTAGCCCAGCACCGGCCGGCACAGCGACAGCGCCTCGATCACCGTGCGCCCGAACGATTCGGGCTTGTTCGACAGCTGCAGCACCAGCGCGGAAATCGCGTAGATGTCGCGCACGTCGTGGCGCGGCGGCGCCAGTACCACCTGCGAGGTCACCCCGCGCACGCGGATCAGCTCCCGCAATTCGGCCAGGTAGGCCTCGCGGCCAGGCTCGATCACGCCCAGCAACAGCAGACGTGCCTCGATGCCGCGGCGCTTCAGGTCAGCCAGCAGCTCGATCGCGTCGTGGTGCCCCTTCAGCCGCGTGCCGCGTCCGGGCAGGGTCAGCAGTGGCGCGCCGGTCAGCGCCGGGAACTCGGCGAAGAACGCCTTCTGCCAGGCGTCGTCAGGGCGGTGCCCGTAGGGAAATGCGGCCGGGTCGATGCCACGCGGAATCACCCGTACTTTGGCCGGCTCCAGCCATGGATAGTGGCTCAGCACGAAATCACGCAGGGTCTGCGAGACCGCAATCACCCGTTCGCCACGCAGCAGGATCGCGCTGTAGCGGCCCGGCGAATTGAGCCCGTGCACGGTGGTGACGAAATGCGGCCGCGGCGTCATCCCCTTCAGCGCCCACCAGCCCATCCAGGCCGGCAGCCGCGAACGGGCATGCACGATGTCGGGCTTCAGCTCACGCAGCGCCCGGCGCAACGCGCCAAGCCGGCCCAGCGTGCCCAGCGATTTGCGGCCCAGGTCCAGCGTGACGTGCTCGCTGCCCTCGGCCTGCAACTGTTCGACCAGCCGCCCGCCAGCCGAGATCACCACCGAGCGGTGGCCGGCCTGCACCAGCGCCCGTGCGATCTCCAGCGCCGACCGCTCCGCGCCGCCGGAGTGCAGCGCGGGGATCAGTTGGACCACGGTCAGCAGCTTGACGGGCACGGCAATGCTGGACATGAGCTCGGGGCTGGAGGCTTTCATTCTCTGGAGACATGCAAAAATAGTGCCGCCAGCGGTTCGGGTGGACCCGGACGATCAGTCGCGCAAGACGTAATGCGCGCCACAGTAGGCGCAGGTTGATTCGCCGCCGTCGTCGACGATCGGCAGGTACACCTTCGGGTGCGAATTCCACAGCGCCATGCCGGGCATCGGGCAGGACAACGGCAGGTCGGCGCGCGTCACTTCGTAACGATTTTCGGCATTTGCCGGCACCAGCGGTGCCGTCGCGGAAAGGGGGGATGACATCAGTGGACTCCAGACTGGACATCAGGCCGCAAATGGTAGCAGGCTGCAGCCTTCTGTCGGGGGACAGCGCAGGGGAACTCCAGGGAAAACCACCGCCGCGGCGTCCAGCCGTCACACAGCTACGGCGGCTGTCATGAAGTGAGCACACCATCCTCGACCCGGCGCCCTGCGCCGGGCCAACTGCAACGGGCTTAGGAGCTGACCATGGATTTCGGAAAGATCATTGAACGCGTCAAGGCCATCCTGACCACACCCAGGACCGAATGGCCCGCGGCCGCCGCCGAGCCAGCCACCGTGCAAAGTCTGTACGCCGGCTACATCGCGATCGTCGCCGCCCTGCCGATCATCGCCGGCTTCATCAAGGGCAGCCTGATCGGCACCAGCGCGTTCGGCATCACCGTGCGTGCGCCGGTCGGCATGGGCATCGTGGGCATGGTGCTGCACTACGTGCTGGCGCTGGTGATCGTCTACGTGGTGGCGCTGATCATCAACGCGCTGGCGCCCACCTTCGGCGGCCAGAAAGACATGGTGCAGGCGTTGAAGACCGTGGCCTACGCCTGGACCGCCAGCTGGGTCGCCGGCATCGCGGTGATCGTGCCGTGGCTGGGCTGGCTGATCGCGATCGCCGGCGGCATCTACAGCATCTACCTGCTGTACCTGGGCCTGCCGCACACCATGAAGTGCCCACCGGAGAAAGCCGGCGGCTACACCGCGGTCAGCGTGATCATCGCGATCGTGCTGAGCTGGATCGTCGGCGCGATCGTCGTCGGCGTGGTCGGCACCGCCGCGATGACGGGTGCGGCGATGGGTGGCATGCACGTCACCGGCAGCAACGGCGACAGCGTCACCATCGACGGCAACAGTGCGCTGGGCAAGCTGGCCGCGATGGGCCAGCGCGCCGAGCAGGCCGGCAAGGAAATGGAAGCTGCGCAGAAATCCGGCGACAGCAACGCGCAGTCCGCCGCGATGGGCAAGATGATGGGCGCCATGGCCGGCGCCAATGGCAGCGTCGAGGCGCTGGCACCGGACCAGATCAAGGCGTTCCTGCCCGACAGCCTGGGCAGCCTCAAGCGCAGCAGCCTGTCGGCCGAGCGCAACAGTGCGATGGGCATGCAGATCTCCCAGGCCAGTGCCAGCTACGCCGCCGACAACGGCCAGCACGTCACGCTGGAAGTCTCCGACACCGGCGGCGCCAAGGGCTTCATGTCGCTGGCCGCCGCGATGGCGCCAGAGGAGGAAAAGCAGACCGATCACGGCTACGAGAAGACCTACAGCGCCGACGGCAACCTGGTCCACGAGGAATGGGACACCCAGTCGAAGTACGGCGAATACAGCGTGGTGGTCGGCAAGCGCTTCACGGTGAAGGCGAACGGCAACGTGGACAGCATCGACCAGCTGAAACAGGCAGTCGCCAGCATCGACCTCGGCAAGCTGGAATCGCTGAAGGATGCGGGCGTGAAGGCGAACTGACCCGATCCATCCGCCCACAAAAAAACCGCGCCGAAGATGGCGCGGTTTTTTTGTGGGCCACGGAAACTTACTTGGCCGCGGCCTTCTTCGGCACCGAGCCTTCGGTGGTGATGCGGATGCTGAGCTCGTCGCTGACGTTCGGCACGTAGGCGCCGACGCCGAAATCCGAACGCTTGATGCTGGCGGTGGCGTCGAAGCCGATCGACTGCGCCTTGGTCATCGGATGCGGGCCGACCTTGTTCAGGGTCGCATCCAGCACCACCGGCCTGGTCACGCCATGCACGGTGAGGTTGCCGGTGACCTTGAACTTGTTGCCACCCAGCGGCTGCACCGCCGTGCTCTTGAACGTCGCTGTGGGGTACTGGTCGGCGCCGAGGAAATCCGGCTTCTTCAGATGCTCGTCCAGTGCCGGCACATGAGTGTCGAGGCGGGCCAGCGGCAGGGTCACTTCCACGCTGGAGTTGGCCGGGTGCTGTTCGTCGAATACCAGGGTGCCTTCGCCCAGGCCGAAGTCGGCGGTGGGGTTGGAGTAGCCGAAGTGGTTCCAGCTGAACAACACCATCGTGTGGCCGGGGTCGAGCTTGTAGGTGACCGGGGCGGCCTGGACCGACACGGCGGCGCCGAGCAGGCCGGCGAGAGCGAGATACTTCAATGCACGCATGAAAAGGCTCCTAGGAAGTGGGGGCGGGAAAGTGGTGGAAGAACGTGAACTTCAGGCGATCGAGCAGGCTTCGCCGAACGCGAGGCGGGGGCTGCGCCCGAACAGGTTGCGGCTGGCGTCGCCGTAGCCGATGCTGATCAGGAAGTTCGACTTGATCGCGGTGCCGGCGAAGAACGCCGCATCCACGCCGGCATTGTCGAAGCCGGACATCGGGCCGCAGTCCAGCCCGACCGCCCGCGCCGCCAGCAGCAGGTAGGCGCCCTGCAGGGTGGCGTTGCGGAACGCGGTGGTGTCGATCAGCGGCTGGTTGCCGACGAACCAGCTGCGCGCGTCGGTGTGCGGGAACAGCCGCGGCAGCTGCTCGTAGAACTCGTGGTCGGTGGCGACGATCGCGGTGACCGGCGCTTCCATGGTCTTGGCGCGGTTGCCGTCGGACAGGAACGGCTCCAGCTTCGCCTTCGCCGCCTTCGACTTCACGAACACCACCCGCATCGGCGAGGAGTTCGCGCTGGTCGGGCCGAACTTGGCCAGGTCATAGAGCTGGTGCAACTGCTCGTCGCTCACTTCTTTCGGCAGCCACGCATTGAACGTGCGGGCGCTGCGGAACAACTGCTCAAGACTGGCCTCGGAAAGCAACTCGCTCATCGGTATCCTCCGTGGAAAGACGCGCCGGCAGTGACGCTATCTTGCAAGTGTATAGGTGAGCGCACGCGAACAGTCCACCCATGAGGGGAACGTACAGTGTTCATTCTGGAAACAATGCCGCGACGTCCGCACACATGCTGAAACTGCACGGCGAAAGCTGGGTGATCACCGACAGCGCTGCCGGCAACCAGCGCCAGGCGCTGGCGCTGGCCGAACACCTGCAACTGCCGCTGCGTCATCTGGTGCTGCGGCCGCGCGCGCCGTGGTCGTGGCTGGCGCCACGGCTGGAACTGGGCGGCCGACTCGCCCTGCCCGT
>DATCUT010000025.1:0-42527 GCA_036561785.1 Rhodanobacter sp. | reverse complement strand
GGCCGCGGCCGGCGGCAATCCCGGTCTGGCCAGGGCCTGGGCCGGGGAAGGCGCATTGGAGCGGCGACAGGAAGTGCGCAAGGATCTGGCCGCGCTGGCCGCCGGTCGCGGCCAGCCGACCGAAGTGGTCAAGCGCTGGCTGGACAGCGAGCCGGCGCAGCGGCTGTGGTTTGCCGCCCAGGCCACCGCCGACGAGATCAAGGCGCGCTCGGCGGCTGCTCACGGGCCGCTGGCCAGCGCGATGGACGTCGAGGCGCTGGGCCACTGGTACGACGCGGCCAATCGCACCCGCGAGGGTTTGCGCGGCCCGTTGCGCGCCGACCTGCTGCTGCTCGAACTGCTGGCGCAGTGGCGATGAGCGGAACCGGCGCCCGCTCATCGCCGGCCACGGCGAACGGGTTGCCGGTATTTTCCGCGCAGACCCGCCTGCTGGTGGTGGCGCCGCACCCGGATGACGAGACCATCGCGACCGGCCTGCTGATCCAGCAGGTACGGGCGGCCGGCGGCGAGGTGCGGATCCTGCTGCTGACCGAGGGCGACAACAACCCGTGGCCGCAGCGCTGGCTGGAACGGCGCGTGCACATCCGCGTTGCCGACCGTCAGCGCTGGGGACACCGCCGCCATGCGGAGATGCTGCAGGCGCTGCAGCGCCTGGGTGTGCCGGCGCAGGCGCTGCAGCCGCTGGGCTGGCCGGACATGGGCGTCACCGATGAGCTGCTGCGATCGTGCGGCGCCTCGGTGTCGGCGCTGGTTGCGGCGATCGGCCAGTTCGGCCCCAACCTGGTGGTAGCGCCGGCGCTGGCCGACCGCCACCCCGACCACGGTGCGGCGCATGTGCTGGTGCGCCTGGCGCTGGCGGAACAGGCCAATCCGCCGCCTCTGTTGAACTACCTCGTGCATGGTCGCGCCGGGGACGGCGATTCCCTGGAGATCCATGGCACGGCTGCACAGTCGGCGTGCAAGCGCGCCGCGCTGGCTGAACATCGCAGCCAGATGGCGTTGAGCGGCAAGCGCATGCTGCGCCTGGCCGCCCGCCCCGAACGTCCTGCCGGATTGGCGTCGCCGCTGGCCACCCTGCCGTGGCGACCGCCGGTCTGGTTGCAGCCCTGGTTGCGGCTCAGCGTGGCCAGTCCGGCGGGCACGCATAGCTGGCATTGGCGCGATGCGCCGCTGCAGCGCGACCAGTCCGGCCGGTTGCACTTGGCGGTGCCGGCGGGGAGCCCGTGTTTCGCGCGTCTGGCGCTGACCTTGCGCTCACCGTGGATTTTCGACCACTGGGGCTGGTGCGAGCTGTCGGGCCATTCCGGCGGCGTCGCGGCGGGTCTTGCGCAGGCCGATTGACCGGACTAGCTTCGCGCCAGGGGAAGATGGCTGCGACACGGCTCGTCGTCGCGGCTTGCCGTGCTCGACACCGGCCGGTGCCAGCTGATCCAAGGCTCGTCTGAATCAAGGCAGTAGCGGCTGAATCCGTCCATCTGGCTGACCACGCGAATGCATACACCGGATCAGAATTCGATGCAGGTCGATACAGGGGCGGCGGCTGCGTCCAGCGAGAGCTTCTATGCCGCGTTGTCCGAGATCGGCCAATTGCTGGTGCGCTCGCTGGAGCCGCCGGTGCTGTACGAGGCGGTGATCGAGGTGCTCGAGCGACGGATCGGTGCGCGGCTGGTGATGGTGGGGGAGCTGGACCGAAGCAGCGGATGGCTGCGGCGGATCGCGCCTGCACAAGTGGCGCCCGACATGGCCGACATCTACCCCGAGCGGATCCCGTTCTCGCTGGCGCGGCCGGCGTTCTGGCAGGGCGAGCCGCAGCTGGAGGCCGATGTCCGCCATGCGGAGGGCCTGGAGATGTTCCGGCCGGCCTATGTGAGGCATGGCGTGCACGCTGTGGTCGCCGTACCGGTGCTGAAGTTCGGCGAGGTATGCGCGGCGCTGGTGATACGCGCTTCGCGGGCCGGCTTTTTCACAGCGCGGATGATCGAACTGCTGCAACAGGCTGCGGCGAGCATCGGGCTGGGGCTGGAAGCGCATGAACAGCGCACGCGGCTGCTGCAATCCGTGCAGGACGAGGCGCGCCAGCGTCGAGCGCTGCGGTTGCTCAGCGAGATGATCAAGCTGGTCACCCACAGCGCGGACGAACAGGCGCTGCTGGCCGGGGCTTGTCGCGTGGCGCGATGCATCGGCGGCTACCGCGCTGCCTGGATCGGCTTGTTCGATGAAGATGATCCGGCAAGTTTGCGGGTGCGGGCGCAGGAGGGACTGGCTGACGGCGTCGCGGCGAGTTTCCGTTTCACCCGGGACGGCAGCGCGCACGCCGGCGACGCCGTGGCGCGTGCGCTGTCGAGCGGCCAGGCGCAGGTCAGCCATCCGGCGGGGGCGGATCACCTGGACTGGACGCCCGGCGCCGGCATGCCCGGCGTGCGTGCGTTGCTGGCGCTGCCGTTGCGGACGGGTGGAACGATCGTGGGCTGTTTCGTCATCGGCGCGGATGAGGCTGGCGCGTTCAGTGCGATCGAAGTCCAGGTTTTTGCGGAAATGGCGGTCGAGCTGGGCCTGGGTATCCAGATGCAGTGCGCACAGGCGGCCCGGCTGGCGGCGGAGCAGGAGCTGCGCTTCAACCTGCAGCATTTCCACACCATCCTGTCCAAGCAGTACGCGGGCATCCTGGTGATGTCCGAAGACCGTCGGGTGAGCTTCGCCAACGAGGCGTTCTGTACGCTGTTCGGCCTGTCCGAGACGCCGGCGGAACTGGAAGGCAGGTCGATGGAAGCGCTGTACGCGCTTCTGCAGCCGGCTTACCGGGACCCCGAACGCGAGTGGCACAGGATCCAGGAGATCATGGCCATGGACGAGCCGGTCAAGGGCGACGAAGTGGCGATGAAAGGCGGGCGCACCTTCCTGCGCGATTTCACCCCGATCCGGATTGATGGCGTGCCGCAGGGCCGACTGTGGCACCAGCGCGACATCACCGAGCAGAAGATGCACGAGGCGCGGGTCGAGCGGCTGGCCTTCTACGACGTGGTCACCGGCCTGCCGAACCGGCGGCTGCTGTTCGAATTGCTGGAGCAGGCGCGTACGCGGGCCACGAAGCAGGGCACGCTGCTGGCGGTTGGCGTACTCGACCTCGACCGCTTCAAGAGCGTGAACGACACGATCGGCCATGGCGGCGGCGACCATGTGCTGGCGGAAGCCTCGGCGCGTATCCTGGGCATATTGCGCGAGGCTGACGTGCTGGCCCGTTTCGGCGGCGACGAATTTGCGCTGGTGATCTCCGGCCTGGACAGCCGCGAGCAGTTGGACGTGATCAGCCGCTGCATCCTGCAGGCGCTGCGGGCGCCGCTCAACCTGATGGGCGAGCAGTTGTACCTCTCCGCCAGCGTGGGCTGGACCCTGTACCCGCTGGATGAGTCGGATGCGGAAGGCCTGGTGCGGCACGCCGACCTGGCGATGTACGCGGCGAAGGAGGAGGGCAAGGATCGCGGCTCCCTGTACGAGCCGACGATGGAACTGGAGCAGGTGCGGCTGCAGGCGATGCGCGAGCGGATCGCCCAGGCGCTGCAGCAGTCGCGTCTGCAGTTGCTGTTCCAGCCGATCGTGTACATCGACGGTTTGCCGGGCCTGCACGGCGTCGCCGGGATGGAGGCGCTGCTGCGCCTGGACGATACCCATGAACTGATCGAGCCAGCGAAGTTCATGCATGTGCTGGACGACCCGCAACTGGCCCGGCCGATCGGCCGTTACGTGCTGGACAAGGCGCTGCGTTGCTGCCAGTCCTGGATGCGCTCGGGCATCTCGATCCCGGTCTCGATCAACATCAGTACCCGCCATCTGCTGCACCCGGCGTTCTTCACCGACATCGACGCGGTGCTCGACAACTACCCGGACGTGATGGACGTTGGTTTCGGTGTCGAGGTGACCGAAACCGGCCCGTCGATGGACCACGCCCGCGCCAAGATCGTCATCGAGGAGTGCCGTCGGCGCGGCATCCGCGTGGGCCTGGACGATTTCGGCACCGGCAGCGCCTCGCTGAGCCATATCCAGAAGCTCGACATCGAGCACATCAAGCTCGACCAGAGTTTCGTGCGCGACATCCTCAGCGACGAGCGCAACATGGCGATCGCGGCGGGAGTGATCACCACCGCGCGCATGCTGGCCAAGACGGTGATCGCCGAAGGCGTCGAGACGGCGGAGCAGGGCGACCTGCTGGCTTCGCTGGGGTGCCACCAGTTGCAGGGCTTCTCGATCTCCCGGCCGATGCCTGCCGAGGCGGTGCCGGGGTGGGTCGCCGGCTGGGTGCCGCCGGCATCGTGGGGCAGTCTCGTCAACGAACGCCAGTCGTTGCTGGCCAGCCAGACGGACGGAGCCTGAAGGTGTTGCGCGTCATGGCTGCGGCAGGGCGGATGCCGCAACAGTGGTGCGGGCGGATCACAACATCTAAGATCCGGGTCATCGATCGGGCGGTTCGGACGTCCGGCAGGAGCTCCGCATGAAACCCATGGCTGCCCGTCAGGGCATCATTTCATTGAAAATCAAGGATGCGGCCTCGCTGTACAACGCCTACATGCCGTTCCTCAAGCATGGGGGCCTGTTCGCAGCGACGGCGCAATCCTATTCGCTGGGCGACGAGGTGGTGTTGCTGGTGACCCTGGCCGAAGAGACCGAGCGCCTGTCGGTGGTCGGCAAGGTGGTCTGGATCAGTCCGGTCGGTGCGCAAGGCAACCGCACTGCCGGCATCGGCATCCACTTCAACGAGTCGGGCGATGCCGAAGCGGCCCGCAGCCGGATCGAGAACATCCTGGCCGGCACGCTGAACTCCGAGCGTCCCACCCACACGATGTGATGCCGTGTCACGCAGGCATCATGAATTTGCGGCGTTAATCCGCACGCGATCGGTCGTCAAGGCTTGTTGTACCCCCGCGCACTGATACAATGGGGAGATCGCGAATTCACCTCGCGAAACGTCGGACGCGCGCGGCTGCCATGCCTGCGTGCGGGGCTGAGCAGCCCATGGCCGTGCTGGCCCTGCCGAATCGAAATCGCCGGACCGTGAATTGCTGAATTCAAATCCCCACGGTCACTGATGCGCCCTGGCGCGGAGGTAAGTTGCATCGTGCTTGCCGAATACTGGCCCGTCCTGTTGTTCATCGGCGTTGCTGCCGGGCTTGGCCTGGTGCTGCTGGTCATCGGCCTGCTGGCCGGCCCGCGTCGCCCTGAAGCCGACAAGCTCTCGCCCTACGAGTGCGGTTTCGAGGCGTTCGAAGACGCCCGCATGCGCTTCGACGTGCGTTACTACCTGCTCGCCATCCTGTTCATCATCTTCGATCTGGAAATCGCCTTCCTGTTTCCGTGGGCGGTGGTGTTCCAGCAGATCGGCCTCATCGCGTTGATCGAAATGGGCCTGTTCCTGCTGCTGCTGGTCGTCGGTTTCGCCTACGTGTGGAAGAAGGGAGCACTCGAATGGGAGTGATCGATTCCGTCAGCCGGGTGATGCACAACCCGGAGCCGCTGAACCTGGTCGACGACATCCTGCGGCCGGCCGGCGACAACCCGGTGGTGCAGCGCGGCTTCGCCACCACCAGCGTCGATGCGTTGATGAACTGGGCGCGTACCGGCTCGATGTGGCCGATGACGTTCGGCCTGGCCTGCTGCGCGGTGGAGATGATGCACGCCGGCATGTCGCGGCTGGACCTGGACCGCTACGGCGTGATCTTCCGCCCCAGCCCGCGCCAGTCCGACGTGATGATCGTGGCCGGCACCCTGGTCAACAAGATGGCCCCGGCGCTGCGCAAGGTCTACGACCAGATGCCCGAGCCGAAGTGGGTGATCTCGATGGGCAGCTGCGCCAACGGCGGCGGCTACTACCACTATTCCTATTCGGTGGTGCGCGGCTGCGATCGCATCGTGCCGGTGGACATCTACGTGCCGGGTTGCCCGCCCACGGCCGAAGCGCTGATCCACGGCATCCTGCAGTTGCAGAAGAAAATCCGCCGCACCAGCACCATCGCGCGCTCTTGAACGGCACACTCTGAAGGCGCAGCCATGACTGACACGCAAAAGACCTCGCTGGCCGGGCAGCTCGCTGCGCGATTCGGCGATACGCTGACCATCACCACGGTACGCAACGAGACCGTCGCCGAACTGGCCGCCGCCGATCTGGTCGCCGTGGCCACGGCGCTGCGCGACGAGCCGGCGTTCCGTTTCAGCGAATTGATCGACCTGTGCGGCATCGACTACCTCGGCTACGGCCAGACCGAGTGGGATACCGAGACCGTCTCCGGCACCGGTTTCTCGCGCGGCGTGGAAGGCCAGGCGCAAGGACGTTTCGACTGGGCCGGACGCCCGCGCGGCAACGGCGAGAACCAGCCGCGCCGGTTCGCCGCGGTGATCCAGCTGCTCTCGATCGAACACAACCGCCGCCTGCGCCTGCGCGTGTTCTGCGCCGACGACAGCCTGCCGGTGGTGCCGTCGCTGACCCTGGTGTGGCCGGGCGTGAACTGGTTCGAGCGCGAGGCGTTCGACCTCTACGGCATCATCTTCGACGGCCATCCCGACCTGCGCCGCATCCTCACCGACTACGGTTTCGTCGGCCATCCGTTCCGCAAGGACTTCCCGCTGATCGGCAACGTCGAAGTGCGCTACGACCCCGAGCAGAAGCGGGTGATCTACGAGCCGGTGTCGATCGAGCCGCGCGTGCTGGTGCCGCGCACCATCCGCGACGATGCCGACCTGACGCAGGCCAGGGCCGAAGCCGCCGACCACTGGCGGGAGAATTGAGCATGCAGGAAATCCGCAACTACACGATGAACTTCGGCCCGCAGCATCCGGCCGCGCACGGCGTGCTGCGCCTGATCATGGAGATGGACGGCGAGACCATCGTCCGCGTCGATCCGCATGTGGGCCTGCTGCATCGCGGCACCGAGAAGCTGGCCGAGTCCAAGCCGTTCAACCAGTCGATCGGCTACATGGACCGGCTCGACTACGTGTCGATGATGTGCAACGAGCACGCCTACGTGCGCGCGATCGAGACCCTGCTGGGGATCGAGGCGCCTGAGCGGGCGCAGTACATCCGCACCATGTTCGACGAGATCACCCGCATCCTGAACCACCTGATGTGGATCGGCTCGAACGCGCTCGACCTGGGCGCGATGGCGGTGATCCTGTATGCGTTCCGCGAGCGCGAAGAATTGATGGACGTCTACGAGGCGGTATCGGGCGCGCGCATGCACGCCACGTACTACCGTCCGGGCGGCGTCTACCGCGACCTGCCGGCGCAGATGTCGAAGTATCGCGAATCGCCGTGGCACAAGGGCGCCGACCTGAAGCGCATCAACAGCTGGCGCGAAGGTTCGATGCTCGACTTCCTCGACGCGTTCACCGCCGACTTCCCGTCGAAGGTGGACGAGTACGAGGAGCTGCTCACCACCAACCGCATCTGGAAGCAGCGCACCGTCGGTATCGGCGTGGTCAGCCCGGAGCTGGCCCAGCAATGGGGCATGACCGGCGCGATGCTGCGCGGCTCGGGCGTCGAGTGGGACCTGCGCAAGAAGCAGCCGTACGCGAAGTATGCCGAGATGGATTTCGACATCCCGGTCGGCGTCAACGGCGACTGCTACGACCGTTACCTGGTGCGCGTGGAAGAGATGCGCCAGTCGAACCGCATCATCCGGCAGTGCGTGGAGTGGCTGCGCGCCAATCCGGGCCCGGTGATGGTGCAGAACTTCAAGGTGGCGCCGCCGTCGCGGGTCGAGATGAAGGAGGACATGGAAGCCATGATCCATCACTTCAAGCTGTTCACCGAGGGCTACTGCGTGCCGGCCGGCGAAACCTACTGCGCGGTCGAGGCGCCGAAGGGCGAGTTCGGCTGCTACCTGGTTTCCGATGGCGCCAACAAGCCGTTCCGCGTGCACCTGCGCGCACCGGGCTTTGCCCACCTGTCATCCATGGACACCATCGTGAGCGGCCACATGCTGGCCGACGTGGTGGCCATGATCGGTACCTATGACCTCGTGTTCGGCGAAGTGGATCGATGAATACGGGATTTGGGATTTGGGATTTGGGATTCGATAGAGCGGCGTGCAGCGGCCCGGTGCTTCTTGCCTTGAGTTCCATTAGTTGCCACAGCCGCAAATTTCACAACGAATCGAGGTTCGCCGACAGCGGGGCGGGTTGTTCCCGAATCCCGAATCCCGAATCCCGAATCGCGGAGTTCAAGGCATGAAAGCCACCGGACATTTCGAGCAGGTCAGGAACGTCGATCCGCTCGCCGTACTCACCGAGCACACCCGCCATCACATCGATGCATGGGTGGCCAAATTCCCGCCGGATCGCAAGCGCTCGGCGCTGATCCAGGCGCTGTTCGGCGCGCAGGAACAGAATCAGGGCTTCCTCACCGACGAACTGATCACCGCCGTCGCGAAATACCTCGACGTGCCCTCGATCTGGGCGTACGAGGTGGCCAGCTTCTACTCGATGCTGGAGACCAAGCCGGTCGGCCGCAATAACGTGGCGATCTGCACCAACATCTCGTGCTGGCTCAACGGCGCCGAAGGCCTGGTGCGCCATTGCGAGAAGAAGCTCGGCATCAAGCTGGGCGAGAGCACGCCGGATGGCCGCGTCTACCTGAAGCAGGAAGAAGAGTGCATCGCAGCCTGTGTGTATGCGCCGGCGGCGACGGTGAACGGGCATTACCACGAGCACCTCACCATCGAGAAACTCGACGCGATCCTCGATGGCCTGACCCTCGATGGTCCCGCCGCGCACGGCCATGATGGGGAGAGCCACTGATGGCAGTCGGACCCGCACCCCAGGACCACCAGGTTGTCTACACCACACTGCATTTCGACACGCCGTGGTCGATGGACAGCTACCTCCAGGTCGATGGCTACAAGGCGTGGAGGAAGATCCTCGCCGAGAAGCCCGACCCGGCGTCGCTGATCGACGAGATCAAGAAGAGCAGCCTGCGCGGCCGTGGCGGCGCCGGCTTCCCGACCGGCCTGAAGTGGTCCTTCATGCCGAAGGGCGACATGCAGAAATACATCCTGTGCAACTCGGACGAGTCCGAGCCGGGCACGGCGAAGGACCGCGACATCCTGCGCTACAACCCGCATGCAGTGATCGAGGGCCTGGCCATTGCGTGCTACTGCACCGGTTCGACCGTGGCCTACAACTATCTGCGCGGCGAGTTCCATCACGAGCCGTACGAGCACTTCGAGGCGGCGTTGAAGGAAGCCTACGCGGCCGGGCTGCTCGGCAAGAACGTGCAGGACACCGGGCTGGACGTGGACATCTACGCCGCGCTCGGCGCCGGTGCGTACATCTGCGGCGAGGAAACCGCGTTGATGGAGTCGCTGGAAGGCAAGAAGGGCCAGCCGCGCTTCAAGCCGCCGTTCCCGGCCAACTTCGGCCTGTACGGCAAGCCGACCACGATCAACAACACCGAGACCTACGCCTCGGTGCCGGCGATCCTGCGCAACGGCGCCGACTGGTTCCTCAACCTCGGCAAGCCGAACAACGGCGGCCCGAAGATCTTCTCGGTCTCCGGTCACGTCAACAACCCGGGCAACTTCGAGATCCGCCTGGGCACGCCGTTCACGGAACTGCTGGCGATGGCCGGCGGCGTGCGCAACGGGCACAAGCTGAAGGCGGTGATCCCCGGCGGCTCCTCGATGAAGGTGCTTCCGGCCGACATCATGCTCGAGAGCACGATGGACTACGACTGCCTGCAGAAGGCCGGTTCGGGCCTGGGCTCCGGCGCGGTGATCGTGATGGACGAAACCACCTGCATGGTCAGGGTCTGCCACCGCATCGCGCGTTTCTACAAGGCCGAGTCCTGCGGCCAGTGCACGCCGTGCCGCGAAGGCACCGGCTGGATGTACCGCGTGCTGACGCGCATCGTCGAGGGCAAGGGCACCGAGGACGACCTGCATCGCCTGAAGGCGATCGCCGGCCAGATCGAGGGCCACACCATCTGCGCATTCGGCGAAGCCGCCGCATGGCCGGTGCAGGGCTTCCTGGCGCGCTTCTGGAACGAATTCGAATACTTCGTGCAGCACGGTCACTCGATCGTCGATGACAAGCTCGCCGAAACCAACCGTGGAGTTGCTGCATGAGTGCGCAGCCAACCAGCACCGCACCCGACCTGGTCAACATCGAGGTCGACGGCAAGCCGACGCAGATCCGCAAGGGCGCGATGATCATCGAGGCGGCCGACGCGATCGGCGTGTCGATCCCGCGTTTCTGCTACCACCGCAAGCTGCCGATCGCCGCGAACTGCCGCATGTGCCTGGTCGACGTGGAGATGGGCGGCAAGCTGATGCCCAAGCCGCAGCCGGCGTGTGCTACTCCAGTAGCGGAGGGCATGAAGGTGATGACGCGCTCGGACAAGGCGCTGAAGTTCCAGAAAGACGTGATGGAGTTCCTGCTGATCAACCATCCGCTGGACTGCCCGATCTGCGACCAGGGCGGCGAGTGCGAACTGCAGGACGTGGCGCTGGGCTATGGCCGCAGCGTTTCGCGCTTCACCGAGCGCAAGCGCACCGTGGCCGACGAGAACATCGGGCCGCTGGTCGCCACCGAGATGACCCGCTGCATCCATTGCACCCGTTGCGTGCGTTTCACCAGCGAGATCGCGGGCACCTACGAACTGGGTGGCATGAATCGCAGCGAAGACCTGCAGATCGGCACCTACATCGGCAAGACGATCGAGACCGAGCTGTCCGGCAACATCATCGATGTCTGCCCGGTCGGCGCGCTGACCAACAAGCCGTTCCAGTTCAAGGCACGCGCCTGGGAGCTGATCGCCAAGCCGTCGATCGGCTACCACGATGCGCTCGGCTCCAACCTGTGGCTGCACGTGCGCCGCGGCGAAGTGCTGCGCACGGTGCCGCGCGACAATGAGGCAGTCAACGAATGCTGGTTGTCTGATCGCGACCGCTACAGCCACCAGGGCATGTACGCCGCCGATCGCATCGGCGCGCCGGAAGTGAAGCGCAACGGCCAGTGGCAGGCGACCACCTGGGAAGATGCCTTGCAGTTTGCCGGCGAGGCATTGAAGAAGGCACCGGGCAGCGAGCTGGGCATCCTGGTGCACCCGGCCACCTCGAATGAGGAGGGTGATCTGCTGGTGCGGCTGGCCCGCGGCCTGGGCAGCGCGCACGTCGATCATCGCCTGCGCCAGCTCGATTTCGCCGACAACGCCGTGGCGCAGCCGTTCGCGCTGCCGGTGACGGAGGTCGAACAGATACGGGCCGCCTTGCTGGTGGGCTCCGACCTGCGCCACGAGATGCCGCTGCTGAATCATCGCGTGCACCAGGCGACCAAGAGGGGCGCGAAGGTCTACGCGGTCAACCCCGCGCATTTCGATTTCAACTACAAGCTGGCCGGTGAGGCGATCGTGGCGCCGCAGGCACTGGTCGATGCGTTGCTGGCGCTGGCCAGGGTCGCCGTGGCCGCTGGCGTGACCGCACCGGCTGCACTGGCCGACGCGATCGCTGCGGCGCAGAGCGACCAGGGCGACAGCGACGCGATCGCCGCACTGAAGTCGGGCAAGGCGGTGGTGATCCTCGGCGAAGCCGCGGTGACCCATCCGCAGGCGTCCTGGTTGCGCGCGATCGCCCGTTTCATCGCCGACGCCACCGGTGCCGGTTACGACGAACTGCCGGTCGGCGCGAATGGCGTTGGCCTGGCGCGGCTCGGCGTGGTGCCGGGCAACGGCGGGCTGGATGCGCAGGCGATGCTGGCGCAGCCGCGCAAGAGCTACTTGCTGTACGGCGTCGAGCCGCCGCACGATTTCGCCGATGGCGGTGCGGCCTTGAAAGCACTGCGTGGCGCGGACCAGGTGGTGGCGTTCAGCGCCTATGCCAGCCCTGCGCTGCGCGAGGTGGCCGACGTGATCCTGCCGATCGCGCTGCTGCCGGAGAACGATGCCACCCTGGTCAACGTCGATGGGCTGGCCCAGGGCGTGACGGCTGGTGCGAAGGCGCCCGGCCAGGCCCGGCCGGGCTGGAAGGTATTGCGCGCGCTGGGCGGCGCCCTGCAACTGGCTGGCTTCGAGTTCGACGATCTCGCCGGTTTGCGTGACGGCATCGCCGAGCGTGCGGCGGCGCCACGCAGCGGTTTGGCCGCACGTGCGACCGTCGCCGGCCTGACCCGCCTGGCGACCTGGCCGATCTACCGTACCGATGCGGTGCTGCGTCGCGCGACGGCACTGAATGCGCATCCGCTCAATCGTGCCCCGGCGGTGCGTTTGAATGCGGATGAGGCACAGCGGCTCGGCCTTTCCGCCGGTGGCCAGGTACGCGTTGCAGAGGTGTCGCTGCCGGTGGTGGTCGATGCGGCCGTGCCGGATGGCGCGGCGTGGATCGAGGCCGCACAGGATCTCACCGCCATGCTGCCGCCGTATGGCGCGTCCATCACCCTGAGCAAGGCTTAAAGCAGATGCTTGATCAACTCATCCATCAGCTCGTCGTGCCGATCCTCTACATCCTGGCGATCGTGTTGCCGCTGGTGCTTGCCGTGGCGATGTTCGTGTACTGGGAGCGCAAGGTGCTCGGCTGGATGCACGTGCGCATGGGGCCGAACAAGATCGGCCCGTTCGGCCTGCTGCAGGCCTTCGCCGACGTGACCAAGCTGCTGATCAAGGAAGTGATCCTGCCGACCAAGGCGAACCGCTTCCTGTACTACATGGCGCCGATGATCGCGTTGATCCCCGCGCTGGCGGTGTGGGCCGTGGTGCCGTTCAGCAGCACGATGGTGCTGTCGAACGCCAACGCCGGCGTGCTGTACCTGCTGGCGATGACCTCGATGGGCGTGTACGGCATCATCATCGCCGGTTGGGCGTCCAACTCGCGCTATGCGCTGCTCGGCGCGATGCGCTCGGCGGCGCAGGTGATCTCCTACGAACTGGCGATGGGCCTGTGTCTGGTCTGCGTGCTGGTGCTGGCCGGTTCGCTGAACCTCAGCGAGATCGTCAACGCGCAGGCCGGCAGCAAGGGCATCTTCGACTGGTTCTGGCTGCCGCTGCTGCCGGTGTTCGTGATCTATTTCATCTCCGGCGTGGCCGAAACCAACCGCTCGCCGTTCGACGTGGCCGAAGGCGAGTCGGAGATCGTGGCCGGCTTCCATGTGGAGTATTCCGGCTCGGCGTTCGCACTGTTCTTCCTGGCCGAATACGCGAACATGATCCTGGTCAGCTTCCTGGCCGCGGTGCTGTTCATGGGCGGCTGGCTGTCGCCGTTCCCGGCCTCGTGGGGTTTCATCGGCCATGGCGGCTTCCCCTGGCTGCTGATCAAGGCGTTCCTGTTCTCGTTCATGTTCCTGTGGTTCCGCGCCACGTTCCCGCGCTATCGCTATGACCAGATCATGCGGCTGGGCTGGAAGGTGTTCATTCCCATCGCCATCGCATGGGTTTTCGTGGCTGGCCTGCTGAAGTACTACGGCCTGGTCAGCATTGGCACGGGGGCTTGAGGCATCCGATGAATCGCATTACCGCCTATTTCAAGAGTCTGCTGCTGGTCGAGCTGTTCCAGGGCATGGGCCTGACCCTGCGCTACCTGTTCAAGCCGAAGTACACGATGCGCTACCCGATGGAGCACATCCCGAAGTCGAACCGCTTCCGTGGCCTGCACGCGCTGCGTCGCTACGCGAACGGCGAGGAGCGCTGCATCGCCTGCAAGCTGTGCGAGGCGGTGTGCCCGGCGCTGGCGATCACGATCGACTCGGCGCCGCGCGAGAGCGACGGCCAGCGCCGCACCACCCGCTATGACATCGACCTGTTCAAGTGCATCTTCTGCGGCTTCTGCGAAGAGAGCTGCCCGGTCGACTCGATCGTCGAGACCTCGATCCACGAATACCACTTCGAACACCGTGGCGAGAACGTGGTGAACAAGCAGCAGCTGCTTGCCATCGGCGATCGCTTCGAACAGCAGATCGCCGCCGACCGCGCGCAAGACGCGGCGTACCGCTGAGGCCAACGATGAATCCCCAACTGCTCCAACTCGTCTGTTTCTATGCCTTCGGCTTCGTCACCGTGGCTGCAGCACTGTCGGTGATCACGCTGAAGAACTCCGTGCATGCGGTGCTGGCGCTGGTGCTGACCTTCTTCAGCGCGGCCTGCCTGTGGCTGCTGCTCGAAGCTGAGTTCCTCGCGCTGGCGCTGGTCGTGGTCTACGTCGGCGCGGTGATGGTGCTGTTCCTGTTCGTGGTGATGATGCTCGACATCGACCAGGAAAAAATGCGCGAGGGCTTCGTGAAATTCCTGCCGGTCGGCCTGATCGTGGCCGCGGTGATGCTGGTGGAGATGCTCGGCCTGATCGGCGTGCGTGCGATGCAGACGCACGTCATGGGCGCCGATCCCGCCATCGCTGCGGGCATGTCCAACACAGCGTGGCTTGGCCATGCGCTGTACACGACGTTCCTGCTGCCGTTCGAGATTGCCGCGCTGATCCTTACCGTGGGCATCGTGGCGGCGGTGGCGCTGACCCTGCGCGAGCGCCGCGCCGCGCGCTGGGAGTCGGCCAGCCAGCAGGTCAAGGTCAATCCGAGCGACCGCGTGCGCATCGTGAAGATGGCCGCCGTCCGTCCCGACGAACCGACCGCCCCACAGGAGCCGCAGCCATGATTTCGCTCGCGCACTACATCGTGCTCGGCGCGGTGCTGTTCTGCATCGCCGTCGCCGGCCTGTTCATCAACCGCAAGAACGTGATCGTGCTGCTGATGTCGATCGAGTTGATGCTGCTCGCCGTGAACATGAACTTCGTGGCGTTCTCGCGTTTCCTCGGCGACGTCTCCGGGCAGGTGTTCGTGTTCTTCATCCTCACCGTGGCCGCGGCGGAAGCCGCCATCGGCCTGGCGATCCTGGTGCTGCTGTTCCGTACGCGCAGCACGATCAATATCGCCGACATCGACAGCATGAAGGGTTGACCCGATGCAGCTTTCGACATCCATCCTGCTGACGATCGCACTGGCGCCGCTGGTCGGTTGCGTGCTGGCCGGCTTCCTGGGCAAGTTCCTCGGGCGCGCCGGTTCGCACAGCATCACCATCCTCGGCGTGGCGGTATCGTGCGCGCTGTCGTTCTACGTGCTGTACCAGCTCACCATGGGCGGTGCGGCCGAGTACAACCAGAACATCTACACCTGGTTCCAGATCGGTCCGTTCAACGCCAGCGTCGGCTTCATGGTCGACCGGCTGACCGCGATGATGCTGGTGGTGGTGAGCTTCGTGTCGCTGCTGGTGCACGTCTACACCATCGGCTACATGGCCGACGACGACGGCTATACGCGCTTCTTCAGCTACATCTCGCTGTTCACCTTCTCGATGTTCATGCTGGTCATGAGCAACAACTTCATGCAGCTGTTCTTCGGCTGGGAAGCGGTGGGCCTGGTGTCGTACCTGCTGATCGGCTTCTGGTACAAGCGGCCGACCGCGATCTTCGCCAACCTGAAGGCATTCCTGGTCAACCGCGTGGGCGACTTCGGCTTCCTGCTCGGCATCGCGGCGGTGCTGTATTTCCTCGGCACGCTGGACTATGCCACCGCGTTCAGCACGGCGCCCACGCTGCTCGGCAAGACCCTGCAGATCACGGCGAACACGCAGTGGGATGCGGCCACGGTGATCTGCGTCCTGCTGTTCGTCGGCGCGATGGGCAAGTCGGCGCAGGTGCCGTTGCACGTGTGGCTGCCCGACTCGATGGAGGGCCCGACCCCGATCTCCGCGCTGATCCATGCGGCGACGATGGTCACCGCCGGCATCTTCATGGTGGCGCGCATGTCGCCGCTGTTCGAAATGTCTTCCACCGCGCTCAGCTTCGTGCTGGTGATCGGTGCGACCACGGCATTGTTCACCGGCTTGATCGGCATCGTGCAGAACGACATCAAGCGGGTGATCGCGTATTCCACGCTGTCGCAGCTGGGCTACATGACGGTGGCACTGGGCGTGTCGATGTACAGCGGCGCGGTGTTCCACCTGATGACGCACGCGTTCTTCAAGGCGCTGCTGTTCCTCGGCGCCGGTTCGGTGATCATCGCGATGCACCACGAGCAGGACATGCGCTACATGGGTGGGCTGCGCAAGTACATGCCGGTGACCTGGCTGACCATGTGGGCAGGCTCGATTGCGCTGGTGGCGGTGCCGTTCACCTCCGGCTTCTATTCGAAGGACGCGATCATCGAAGCGGTCGGCGAGTCGCATCGCTGGGGTGCGCATTACGCCTATTTCTGCGTGATGGCCGGTGTGCTGGTGACGGGGCTGTACACGTTCCGCCAGATGTACCTGACCTTCCACGGCAAGGAGCGCTTCACCGTGGTCGAGCAGCATGGTCACGGGCATGACGATCACGGCCATCACGAGCCGGGCGTGCTGGCGCATGCGCCGAAGGAGTCGCCGTGGGTGGTGACGGTGCCGCTGGTGCTGCTGGCGATCCCGTCGCTGCTGGTTGGCTTCTTCACCGTCGGGCCGACGCTGTTCGGCAACTGGTTCGGCAGCGCGATCCATGTGGAAGAGGCGAACAACGTGCTGGCCGAGATGGGGCAGCACTTCCACGGTGCAGCAGCCATGGCGCTGCATGGGTTCACCCAGCTGCCGTTCCTGCTGGTGCTCGTCGCCTTCGTGATCACCACCTACATCTACCTGTTCAACCCGGCACTGGCGGACAGGATCAAGTCCGCGCTGAAGCCGCTGTGGACGGTGCTCGATCGCAAGTACTGGGTCGACGATGTGTACTTCGCACTGTTTGCCCGTGGCGGCGTGCTGCTGGGTCGCGGGTTCTGGAAAGCCAGTGAGACGGCGGTGATCGACGGTGCGATGGTCAACGGCTCGGTGAGCGTGATCCATCGCATCGCCGCGCTGATGCGTCGCCTGCAGTCGGGTTACCTCTATCACTACGCTTTCGCGATGATTCTCGGCTTGATCCTGCTGCTTGGCGGGTACTGGCTCATCGGTTCCGGGCCGGTCGGGCAATAAGGGAAACAGATCCATGTTCAATCACTTGCTCAGCCTGCTGATCTGGCTACCCGTTGTCGGGGCCATCCCGGTGTTGCTTGCCGGCGCGGCCCGACCCAACCTGGCGCGCTGGCTGTCGCTGCTGGTGGCGGTGCTCGCCTTCGTGGCCAGCCTGTTCCTGCTGGTGCAGTACAACCCCGACGGCGCCGCAATGCAGCTGGTCGAAAGCCACCTGTGGATCGCCTCGTGGGGCGTTCATTACAGCTTGGCAGCCGACGGCATCTCGGTGGCGCTGATCCTGATGACCACCTTCGTCGGCATCCTGGTGATTGCTGGTGCATGGGAAGTCATCCAGGACAAGCCACACCAGTACATGGCCGCGATGCTGATCCTCGAAGGCCTGCTGATCGGCGTGTTCTGCGCCACCGACGCGCTGCTGTTCTACGCGCTGTTCGAGGCGATCCTGATCCCGATGTTCATCCTGATCGGCGTCTGGGGCGGTCCACGCCGCGTGTACGCGACGCTGAAGTTCTTCATCTACACGTTCTTCGGCTCGGTCTTCATGCTGATCGCGCTGCTGTACCTGTACCAGAAGGCGGGTACGTTCGACATCGCCACGCTGGCCGCGCTGCCGCTGACGATGAAGGAGCAAAGCTGGGTGTTCTTCGCGTTCCTGATCGCGTTCGCGATCAAGGTGCCGATGGTGCCGGTGCACACCTGGCTGCCGGATGCCCACGTCGAGGCGCCCACCGGCGGTTCGGTGGTGCTGGCGGCGGTGATGCTGAAGGTCGGTACCTACGGCATGCTGCGCTTCATCCTGCCGATCGTGCCGGACGCGGGCGCACATTTCGCCTGGCTGATCATCGTGCTGAGCCTGATCGCGATCGTCTACATCGGCTATGTCGCGCTGGTGCAGGAGGACATGAAGAAGCTGGTGGCGTATTCCTCGGTGGCCCACATGGGCTTCGTCACGCTGGGCATCTTCATCGCCTTCATGCTGGTGCGCGAGCAGGGCAATACCGACATGGCGCTGCTCGGCATGCAGGGCGCGATGGTGCAGATGATCTCTCACGGCTTCGTCTCCGGCGCGATGTTCACCTGCATCGGCGTGATGTACGACCGCACGCATACGCGCCTGATCAAGGACTACGGCGGCGTCATCAACGTGATGCCGTGGTTCGGTTTTTTCTACGTGCTGTTCGCGATGGCCAATTGCGGCCTGCCGGGCACCAGCGGTTTCGTGGGCGAATTCATGGTGATCCTGGCCAGCTTCAGCGCCAATCCGTGGATCGCGCTGTTCGCCGCTTTCACCCTGATCATCGGCGCGGCCTACACGCTGTGGCTGGTGAAGCGCGTGCTGTGGGGCGAGATCGCCAACCCGCACGTGGCCGAAATGAAGGAAATCAACGCGCGCGAGACGTTCGTGCTGGGCGCCTTTGCCGCCGCCGTACTGGCGCTGGGCATCTGGCCGCAACCGCTGGTCCACCTGATGGACGGCTCGGTGGCGCAGCTGGTGCAGCAGCTAGCCATTCACAAGATTTGAGCAGGATCGACCATGCCGACTTTCAATGACATCCTGATCCTGCTGCCGGAGTTCTACCTGGTGGCGGCGGCGTGCCTGCTGTTGCTGCTGGACGCCTTCATGAAGCCCGCGCAGCGTCCGCTGCTGCACTGGATCTCGATCGCGGTGCTGCTGGTGGCGATCTACCTGGTGATCGCCGGCCAGCCGCCGCAGGCGGTGACCGCGTTCGGCGGCATGTTCGTGCGCGACGACGTGGCCGAGATCCTCAAGGTATTCGCGCTGGGCACCACTGCCATGGTGTTCGTCTACGCGCGTCCGTACCTGATCGACCGCAAGCTGCTCGGCGGCGAGTTCTACACGCTGATGATTTTCGCGGTGATCGGCATCATGCTGCTGGTCTCGGCCGGCAACCTGGTGACCGTGTACCTGGGGCTGGAACTGTTGTCGCTGTCGTCGTACGCGCTGGTCGCGCTGAACCGCGATGCGAAACTGCCGCCGGAGGCGGCGATCAAGTACTTCGTGCTGGGTGCGCTGGCCTCGGGCATGCTGCTGTACGGCATGTCGATGGTCTACGGCGCCTCCGGCATGGGCGGCACGCCGTCCCTGGACCTGGCGCAGTTGCACAACGTGATGAGCTACACCACGGCGCCGACCCTGCTGCTGTTCGGCCTGGTCTTCATGATCGTGGGCATCGGCTTCAAGCTGGGTGCCGCGCCGTTCCACATGTGGATCCCCGACGTCTACCAGGGTGCGCCGACCCCGGTCACCACCTTCATCGCCTCGGGTTCCAAGTTGGCCGCGTTCGGCATGGCCTATCGCCTGCTCGATGCCGGCATGGGCGACCTGTCGCAGCACTGGCAGTTGATGCTGGCGGTACTGGCGGTGGCTTCGCTGGCGATCGGCAACCTGGTTGCGATCGTGCAGACCAACCTCAAGCGCATGCTGGCGTACTCGACCATCTCGCACATGGGTTATCTGCTGCTCGGCCTTTCCGCCGCTGGCCCGGAGGGCTATGCCGCCGCGATGTTCTACGCGATCTGCTACGCGCTGATGGGCGTGACCGCGTTCGGCGTGATGCTGGCGCTGACCCGGGCGGGTTTCGAGTGCGAGGAAATCGCCGACCTGAAGGGGCTGAACCAGAAGTCGCCGTGGATGGCGTTCCTGATGCTGCTGGCGATGTTCTCGCTGGCCGGCGTGCCGCCGCTGTTCGGTTTCTGGGCCAAGGTGCTGGTGCTGGAGGCGGCGATCCATGCGGACATGCTGTGGCTGGCCATCGTCGGCATCGTGTTCGCCATCATCGGCCTGTACTACTACCTGTACGTGGTCAAGGTGATGTATTTCGACAAGCCGGTCGAAGGCAGCGCGCTGCAGGTGCAGTCGGACCGGCCGTTGCGTGTGGTGCTGTCGCTGAATGCGCTGTCGCTGTTGGTGCTGGGCCTGTACTGGGGCCCGCTGCTGGGTTGGTGCCGGCGCGCGTTTGGGTTGTGAGTCACTGCCTGGTGCTGAATGCCTTCGATCGAGGCTTGCAAGAAACCGGCCACCCCGGTAAACTCTTCGGACTCTGATGCGGGGTGGAGCAGTCTGGCAGCTCGTCGGGCTCATAACCCGAAGGTCGCAGGTTCGAATCCTGCCCCCGCTACCAGATCTTTCTTGATGCAAGAAAGCCTCCTCGTGAGGCTTTTTTGTTGGGCGCAAGGATGCGTCGTGCCGGGCTGCCGTTGGCGCCTGCGTGCGCCGGAAAGAGCTGCTTGAGGAGGAACATCGGCGAGATAGGGAAATGGGCCGTTGGAGCCCATTTTTTGTTTCTGCTGTTCTGAAAGAGTGATCTGGGAAGGTTACCCATGGATACACAGGCACTGGCACAACGCTTCAGCGAGGTACTGGCCGATCTGGGCCTGGAGTGCCTCGGCGTGGAGTTCACCCCGTCGCACGGGCAGAGTACCCTGCGCGTCTACCTGGATTTGCTGGACAAGGAAACGGGCGACGGCGAACGTCGCGAGGTCGGCATCGAGGATTGCGAAGCCGCCAGCCGCGAACTGTCCGCCTTGCTGGACGTGGAGGATCCGATCCCAGGCCATTACGTGCTGGAAGTTTCCTCGCCAGGCCTGGATCGACCGCTGTTCACCGCCGCACAGTTTGCGCGGGCCAGCGGGCAGGAAGTGAAATTGCTGCTGAAGGCGCCGCTGGAAGGTCGCCGTCGCCTGCGCGGCAAGCTGGTTTCGGCGGAAGGCGGGCACATTGTGCTGGAAGCCGAAGGCAAGACATTCGAATTCGATCACGCGCTGGTGGAAAGTGCGCGTGTGGTGCCGGACTGGGTGGCGCTCGGTTACGCGCCGCAGCCCAAGCGCGGCGGCAAGACGCCCGGCAAGAAGTAATCAGTGCGGCCTTCCATGGCCGTGTTCCAATATTTTGTGTTCCGGGATGGACGCAATAATTTAACCATCGGTATCCGGACGGGATGCCTACGGAGTTGCAGCAATGAGCAAAGAACTTTTGCTGGTCGTCGACGCGGTCGCCAATGAAAAGGGCGTGCCGCTGGAAGTGATTTTCGAGGCGATGGAGGCCGCGCTGGCCTCGGCTGCGAAGAAGCGCTATCCGGACGAGGAGCCCGACATCCGCGTGTCGATCGACCACAACACCGGCGAATACGAGACGTTCCGTCGCTGGGAAATCATCGCCGACGACGGCGAGATGGAATCGCCGTCGTATCAGCTGCGCCTGATGGACGCGCTGGACGAGCGCGCCGACGCCAAGGTGGGCGAGTACATCGAGCAGCAGATCGAGAACGCCGAATTCGGCCGCATCGCCGCGCAGGCCGCCAAGCAGGTGATCGTGCAGCGCGTGCGCGAGGCCGAGCGCCAGCAGGTGGTCGACGCGTTCGGCGACCGCGTGGGCGAACTGGTCACCGGTATCGTCAAGCGCGTCGAGCGCGGCAACATCTACCTCGACCTGGGCAGCAACGCCGAGGCGTTCATCCCGCGCGACAAGACGATTCCGCGCGAATCGGCCCGCGTCGGCGACCGCGTGCGCGGCTACCTCTACGAAGTGCGTTCCGAGGCCCGCGGCCCGCAGCTGTTCGTGTCGCGCGCCGCGCCGGAATTCATGATCGAACTGTTCAAGCTGGAAGTGCCGGAAGTCGGCCAGGGCCTGGTCGAGATCAAGGGCTGCGCGCGCGATCCGGGCGATCGCGCCAAGATCGCCGTGCTGGCGCATGACAGCCGCACCGATCCGATCGGCGCCTGCATCGGCATGCGCGGTTCGCGCGTGCAGGCGGTCTCCAACGACCTCAACGGCGAGCGCGTCGACATCATCCTGTGGCACGAGAACCAGGCGCAGTACGTCATCAACGCGATGGCGCCGGCGGAAGTGCAGTCCATCATCATGGACGAGGAAAAGCACTCGATGGACATCGCGGTGGCCGAGGACAAGCTGTCCCAGGCGATCGGCCGTGGCGGCCAGAACGTGCGCCTCGCCAGCAAGCTGACTGGCTGGCAGCTCAACGTGATGACCCAGGACCAGGTCACCGCCAAGAGCGAGTCCGAGCAGGAGGCCGCGCGCCAGCTGTTCATGGACAAGCTGGAGGTGGATCAGGAGATTGCCGTTATCCTCGTGCAGGAAGGCTTCTCCAGCATCGAGGAAATCGCCTATGTGCCAAGCGCCGAACTGCTGGCGGTGGAGGGCTTCGACGAGGACATCGTCGAGGAACTGCGCGCCCGCGCCCGCGACGCGCTGCTGACCGAGGCACTGGCGGTGGAGGAGGGCGTCGACGACCATCAGCCTTCCGAAGAGCTGCTGGCGCTGGACGGCATGGACGAGGCGACGGCCTATGTACTGGCCGCGCGCGCGGTGACCACGGTCGACGACCTGGCCGACCTGGCGGTGGACGACCTGATCGATATCGAGGGCATGGACGAAGAACGTGCCGCGGCACTGATCATGGCCGCGCGTGCACCGATGATCGCGCGACTGGAGAAAGGCGGCTAACCGCGGACGGCGGCACCCTGGAAGGGTGTGCCGAGAAAGGCTTCCGGGAAGCCTTTCACCACGGATGGAGGTGGCGGCGCAGATAACGCCGCACAAGATGATAAGCGCGGGAACGGCGGAGCAAAGAACACGATGTCGGACGTCACGATCAAACAACTCGCCCAGGTACTGGGCCTGCCGGTCGACAAGCTGCTGACGCAGCTTGGCGAAGCGGGCATGAAATTCTCCGACCAGGAGCAGGTCATCAGCAGCACCGAGAAGGTGAAGCTGCTTGGCTTTCTGCGCCGCACGCACGGCAAGAGCGAAGCCGCCGCCGAGGTCGACGACAGCGCACCACGCCAGATCACCTTGAAGCGCCGCACGGTCGGCGAACTGAAGGTGGCCGCGCCGGGCGGCCGCGGTGCCGCAGGCGCGGCCAAGACAGTCAATGTCGAGGTGCGCGCCAAACGCACCTACGTCAAGCGCAGCGTGATCGCCGAGGAAGCCAGCGCCGAGCCCGAGCGCGAGGATGCCGTGCGCAAGCTGCAGGAATCGCAGCAGCAGCGCGAGCAGGAAGAGCGCGAGCGGGTCGAGGCCGAGCAGCGCCGCCAGACGGAAGCGCAGCAGCGCGCCCTGGACGAGCAGCAGCAGAAGGCCGAAAAGGAACAGCGCGAGGTCGAAGTGGCCAGCCCCGCCGAACCGGCCGCGGCCGAGCACGTCGAAGCGACGCCGGAATCGGCGGGCGAAGCGGCGTCCGGGGCTGCCAGCGATGACGCGGCGGGAGCCGTGCAGCGCATGGATCAGCGCGATCTGGGCATGATCCTGCCGCGCATCCATGAGCCGCGGAAACGTGAAAAGCTGGTCAAGCCGGCACCGGCTCCTGCCCCGGCAGCCGCTCCGGCTGCCCGTGCTGCGGTAGCCAGCGTCACGGCCGCTCCGGCTGCCGCTGGCGACGCCAACCGCGGCAAGCCCAAGCATTCCCGTGAACGCAACGACAGCGTCGGCGGCAAGGAAGACCGCGACAGCGCCGGCAAGCGTTTCGCCGGTGGCCAGATGCACCTGAGCGAGGCCGACCGGGCCCGTCGCTCCTCCAGCAGCAAGCGCAGCAAGCCAGGCCGCAGTGGCGCTCGCGAGCTGTCGCGCGGCGGCAGCAGTGCGCCGACCGGTCCGCATGGTTTCTCGCGACCTACCGCGCCGGTGGTGCGCGAAGTGGTCGTGGGCGACACCAACGTCGTCGCCGAGCTGGCCCAGAAGATGGCGGTCAAGGGCTCCGAGGTGGTCAAGGCACTGTTCAAGATGGGCGTGATGGCGACCATCAACCAGACCGTTGATCACGACACCGCGGTGCTGGTGGTCGAAGAACTCGGCCACGTGCCGGTCGCCGACAACCAGAACAACGCCGAAGAGACGCTGGCAGCGCATACCCAGAACATCGAACTGGAGGGCGAGAAAGTCACGCGCCCGCCGGTAGTGACGATCATGGGCCACGTCGATCACGGCAAGACCTCGCTGCTCGACTACATCCGCCGCACCAAGGTTGCTTCCGGCGAAGCCGGTGGCATCACCCAGCATATCGGCGCGTACCACGTGCAGACGTCGAAGGGCGTGATCACGTTCCTGGATACGCCTGGCCATGCCGCATTCACCTCGATGCGTGCCCGTGGCGCGCAGTCGACCGACATCGTGATCCTGGTGGTGGCCGCCGATGACGGCGTGATGCCGCAGACGGTGGAGGCGGTGAAGCATGCGCGTGCCGCCAAGGTGCCGCTGATCGTCGCGGTCAACAAGATGGACAAGGACGGCGCCAACCCGGACAACGTCAAGCAGGGTCTGGTGCAGTACGAAGTGGTACCGGAAGACTGGGGCGGCGACGTCCAGTTCATCCCGGTGTCGGCCAAGACCGGCGCGGGTATCGAGGATCTGCTCGACGCGATCTCGGTGCAGGCCGAGGTGATGGAATTGAAGGCGGTGGCCGATGGCCGCGCCTCCGGCGTGGTGATCGAATCCAGCCTGGATCGTGGCCGCGGCCCGGTGGCAACCGTGCTGGTGCAGCAAGGCACGCTGCGCAAGGGCGACTTCGTGGTCTGCGGCGTCGAGTACGGCCGCATGCGCGCGCTGATCGACGAAACCGGCAAGCAGGTGAACGAAGCCGGCCCGTCGATCCCGGTGCAGGTGCTCGGCCTGTCCGGCGTGCCGGAAACCGGCGACGACTTCGTCTGCGTCGAGGACGAGCGCTTGGCCCGTGAAGTGGCGCAGGAGCGTGAGCTCAAGCGCCGCGAAACGCGCATGGTCAGCAAGAGCAACCGGCTCGAGGACATCATCGCCAAGATGGGCCAGGGCGTGGAGCAGCAGACGCTCAACATCCTGGTCAAGGGCGACGTGCAGGGTTCGGTGGAGGCGCTGCGCGAGTCGCTGACCCAGATCGGCAACGAGCGGGTCCGTGTCAACGTGGTCTCGTCCGGCGTCGGCGGCATCAACGAATCCGACGCCACCCTGGCGGCGGCCTCGAAGGCGCTGGTCATCGGCTTCAACGTGCGCGCCGATGCCTCGGCGCGCAAGGTGATCGAGACCAACGGCCTGGACGTGCGCTACTTCTCGATCATCTACGACGTGATCGATCAGGTCACCCAGGCGGCGACCGGCCTGCTCGGCATGGAAGTGCGCGAGGACATCATCGGCACCGCCGAGGTGCGCGATGTGTTCCGCAGCTCGAAGTTCGGTGCCGTGGCCGGTTGCATGGTCACCGAGGGCGTGGTCAAGCGCAGCAAGCCGATCCGCGTGCTGCGCGACCACGTGGTGATCTTCGAAGGCGAGCTGGAATCGCTGCGCCGCTTCAAGGACCTCGTCGACGAAGTGCGCAACGGCATGGAATGCGGCATCGCCGTGAAGCAGTACAACGACGTCAAGCCGGGCGACCAGATCGAGTGCTTCGAACGCACCGAAGTGGCGCGCACGCTTTAAGGCCGGGAGTCGGGATGACGGGATTCGAGATTGGCAAAAGCGCCTCCCGTCGCCCCGCGCTCCGCTTTGCTTTTGACGAATCCCGAATCTCCCATTTCGAATCCCGAATTTATGCCTTCCCGTGATTTCAAACGTACTGACCGCATCGGTGCCGAGCTGCGCCGCGAGCTTGGCTTGCTGGTGCATGCGGCGGTGCGCGATCACGGCCTGCCGTCGGTCAGCGTGTCGGACGTGGAGATCACCCGTGACCTGGATTGGGCCACGGTGTGGGTCACTGCGCTGATGCCCGAGCAGGGGCTTCCCGCGGTGAAGGCGTTGAACGAGATCGGCCACGAGATCCGCCATGCGCTGGCGCACAGTGGCATGCGCATGCGCCGGGTGCCGGAGCTGAAGTTCAAGTACGACGACTCGGTCGACAAGGGCGAGCGCATCGAATCGCTGCTGCGCCAGCAGGCGCGCGACCTGACGCCGCCGGACGGCGACAAGCAGGATTGAACCGCAAGCCTTGGGCGCCACCGAGCCGATGAATCGTCCGCCGCGCATCCAGTTCCGTGACCTGCACGGCATCGTGTTGCTCGACAAACCGCCGGGCCTGAGTTCCAACCAGGCGCTGCAGGCCGTGCGCCAGTTGCTGCGCGCGTCCAAGGGCGGCCATACCGGGGCGCTCGATCCGCTGGCCACCGGCCTGCTGCCGCTGTGTTTCGGCGAGGCGACCAAGCTGGCCGGCAGCCTGCTGGGCGCACGCAAGGCCTACCTGGCCGAATGCCGGCTCGGCATCACCACCGATACCGCCGATAGCGAGGGCGTGGTCGTTCAGCAACGCCCGGTGCCGAAGCTCGACGATGCCGCGATCGAGACGGTTCTGGCCAAATTGCGCGGCCGCACCCTGCAGGTGCCGCCGATGTATTCCGCGCTGAAGCAGGGCGGCGAACGGTTGTATGCCAAGGCGCGCCGTGGCGAAACCGTGGAGGTGCCGCCGCGCGAAGTGGAGGTATACCGGCTCGAACTGCTGGCACGCGACGGCGACACGCTGCAGTTGCTGGTGGAATGCGGCTCCGGCACCTACGTCCGCTCGCTGGCGGTGGACCTTGGCGAGGATCTCGGTTGCGGCGCCCACCTGACTGCGCTGCGCCGGATCTGGGTGGAGCCGTTCCGCGAGCCGCGGATGGTGACTGTGGAGCAGCTGCAGCAAGCGGCGGAGCAGGGTGATGAAGCCCTGCTGGCGTGGTTGCTGCCCGTATCGGCCGGGTTGTCCGATCTTCCGGTATTGCGGCTCGATGAGACGCAGAGCATGGCCATTTCACGGGGCCAGCAGATTGACTTGCCGGGCTTGCGGGAGGCAGGGCGCTGCGCGGCGTATGCCAGCGATGGCGCGCTGCTGGCGCTGCTGGAACCGGATGCCGAAGGGCGCGCGCGCATCCTGCGCGGCTTCAACCTGCCGCCGGACTGACCGATTTGCCCGGAACACCGTTCCGCTCTTGTTGAAACACCGCTCCCATCAGTAGAATAGACAAGTTATTTCAACGCTTTCATTCATCTAGGCGAAGCTTGTGCTTGCGTCATCGCGATGATGCAAGCACAAGCTTCGCATCGCCTTTCCAAGGAAACGTATACCCATGTCTCTTACCGCAGAACAGACCGGCAAGATCATCGCTGATTTCGGCCGCGTGCCGAACGACACCGGCTCGACCGAAGTCCAGGTGGCCCTGTTGTCCGCTCGCATCGACCACCTCACCGGCCACTTCAAGGAACACAAGCAGGACCACCATTCCCGCCGTGGCCTGCTGAAGCTGGTCAATCAGCGCAAGCGCCTGCTCAGCTATCTGAAGGATCGCGATCTTGCGCGTTACCAGACCCTGATCGAACGCCTCGGCCTGCGTCGGTAATTCGCATGCGTTCATCCGTGAACGCAAAGATCAAGAGGCGCCCACTCGTGGGCGCACTTCTCAATCAGAGCAGGAATTAAGCACGTGGCAAAAGTAACCAAGTCATTCCAGTACGGTAATCACGAAGTCACACTGGAGACGGGCGAAATTGCCCGCCAGGCATCCGGTGCGGTCATGGCCAGCATGGGCGGCACCGTGGTGCTTGTCACCGCCGTCGCCGCGACCAAGCAGAAGGAAGGTCAGGATTTCTTCCCGCTCACGGTCGACTACGTCGAGAAGTTCTACTCCGCCGGCCGCATCCCGGGTGGCTTCTTCAAGCGCGAAGGCCGTCCGACCGAGAAGGAGACGCTGACCTCGCGTCTGATCGATCGCCCGGTACGCCCGCTGTTCCCGGACGACTTCAAGAACGAAGTGCAGGTCATCGCCCAGGTCGTTTCGCTGAACCCCGAGGTTGACGGCGACATCGTGGCGCTGCTTGGCGCCTCCGCTGCGCTGAGCCTGGCCGGTATCCCGTTCAAGGGCCCGATCGGCGCGGCCCGCGTCGGTTACGCCAACGGCAAGTACTTGCTGAACCCGTCGGCCACCGAGCTGAAGACCTCCCAGCTGGACCTGGTCGTTGCCGGTACCGCCGGTGCGGTGCTGATGGTGGAGTCCGAAGCGCAGCTGCTGTCCGAGGACGTCATGCTCGGCGCGGTGATGTTCGGTCACCAGCAGATGCAGACCGCGATCCGTGCGATCGCCGAACTGGCCACCGAGGCTGCCAAGCCGTCGTGGGACTGGAAGGCACCGGCCCGCAACGAGTCGCTGGTCGCCGCCGTCAAGGGCGCGGTCGGCAATCAGTTGGCCCAGGCTTTCTCGGTGCGTGACAAGCTGGAGCGTCGTGATGCGATCTCCGCGATCAAGTCCGATGTGCTGGCCGGCCTCAAGGCGCAGGCCGAAGAGAACGGCTGGTCCACCGCCGCGATGGCCAAGGAGTTCGAGGAACTCGAATACCACACCATGCGCGACAGCGTGCTGAAGACCAAGGTGCGCATCGACGGCCGCCAGCTGGACGACGTGCGCGCGATCACCGCCCGCGTCGGCGTGCTGCCGCGGACCCACGGCTCGGCGCTGTTCACCCGCGGCGAGACGCAGGCCCTGGTCGTGATCACGCTGGGCACCACGCGTGACGCACAGATCATCGACGCGCCCGGTGGCGAGTCGAAGGACCCGTTCCTGTTCCATTACAATTTTCCGCCGTTCTCGGTGGGTGAGGCCGGCCGCTTCGGCGCGCCGAAGCGTCGCGAGATCGGCCACGGCCGCCTCGCCAAGCGTGGCGTGCAGGCGGTGAAGCCGACGATCGAGGAATTTCCGTACGTGCTGCGCGTGGTCTCGGAAATCACCGAGTCCAACGGCTCCTCGTCGATGGCTTCGGTGTGCGGTTCCTCGCTGGCGATGATGGATGCCGGCGTGCCGCTGAAGGCGCCGGTGGCCGGTATCGCGATGGGTCTGGTCAAGGAAGGCAGCGACTTCGTCGTGCTGTCCGACATCCTGGGCGACGAGGATCACCTCGGCGACATGGATTTCAAGGTGGCCGGCAGTGCCGACGGCATTTCCGCGCTGCAGATGGACATCAAGATCGACGGCATCACCGAGGAGATCATGAAAGTGGCGCTGGAGCAGGCCAAGCGCGGCCGCCTGCACATCCTCGGCGAGATGAACAAGGCGCTGTCCACGGCCCGCTCGGAAATGAGCGAGTACGCCCCGCGACTGATCACCATCAAGATCCACCCGGACAAGATCCGCGAAGTGATCGGCAAGGGCGGCGCCACGATCCGCTCGATCACCGAAGAGACCGGCACCACGATCGACATCAGCGACGACGGCACCATCATCGTCGGCTCGGTCAATCGCGAAGCGGGCGAAGCGGCGAAGAAGCGCATCGAGCAGATCGTTTCCGATGTCGAGCCGGGCCGCATCTACGAGGGCAAGGTCGCCAAGCTGATGGACTTCGGTGCGTTCGTCACGATCATGCCGGGCAAGGATGGTCTGGTGCACGTGTCGCAGATCTCCGACGAGCGCGTCGAGAAGGTTTCCGACAAGCTCAAGGAAGGCGACATCGTCAAGGTCAAGGTGCTCGAAGTGGACAAGCAGGGCCGCATCCGCCTGTCGATGAAGGCCGTGACCGAAGAAGAACGCGCCGGCGTCTGAGTTCCCGGACAAGGCGATTCCACAAGGCCCGGCCCATGCCGGGCCTTGTGCGTTCTGGCGCCGGTGATTTTGTGCAACAGGCTTTTGCTAGGATGCAGGGGAACCTTGCGCGAGGATGCACCGATGGCCGATCCGGCAAATGATTTCATCAGGGATTACCAGACGCTGGCACAGCAGTCGTGGGATGCCTGGACGCGCCAGTTCCAGCAGCAACCCGCGGCGAATCCGTTCGCGCCGCCGCCGGCACCAGCCGCGGGCAACGACACGCTGGAACGCACGCTGGCCGGCTTGAAGGGATATTTCGACTGGATGCAGGCGGCCGCCGCTGGCGGTGCAGCCCAGCAGCCGACCGCCGACTGGCGCCAGCAGTTGCAGCAGATGTTCGGCGGCGCCAGCCAACCGTTTGCGCAGGCGTTTGGCGGGATCGACAGTGCCGGTGCGGAAGGCTTCGCGCGGCAATGGCAATCGTGGATGCAGGCAGCCCGGCACAGCGGTTTCGGCGACCTGCCGGGCACGTACGGGCCGACGCCGGCGTTCGGCCTGAACCGCGAGCAGCAGATGCAGCAGCAGGCCCTGGCCACGGCGTTGCTGGAGTCGATGCAGGCGTCCGCCCGCTATCAGGAACTGATCCAGCGCGCCAACACGCAGGGCATGCAGCGCCTGCAGGACAAGCTGGCCCAGCATGCCGAACCGGGCCGCCAGATCGATTCGCTGAAGGGGCTGTACGACCTGTGGGTGGATGCCTCGGAGGAGGCCTATGCCGGGATCGCGCTGTCCGACGAGTTCCGCGAGGTCTACGGCGAGATGGTCAATACACAGATGCGCGTGCGCCGGCTGCAGCAACAACAGACCGAGCAGCTTTGCCAGCAACTGGGCGTGCCGACGCGCAGCGAAGTGTCGAGCCTCGGCGAACGGCTGCAGGCCTTGCGCCGCGAGTTCCGCGCCAGCCAGGCCGGTGCATCCAGCAATCATGCCGACGAGATCACGGCGTTGCGCCGCGAACTGGCCGCGGTGAAACGCCAGCTGGCCAATGGCCCAGCAGCGGCGCCTGCGGCGAAGAGGGCTGCCTCTGCCAAATCTCCGGTCGCCGCGAAGAAGGCGCCGGCAAAAGTGGCGCGCAAGCCTGTCGCCGTGTCCAAGCCCAGCTCCAGCCCACGCAAGCGCAAGTAAGGAGACCCGCCATGCAAACGCCATTGCGCATCGACCCGGCCAGGGCGCTGGGCGATATCGCCACGTTCCAGCGCAAGCTCGCCGCCGGCATGGGCCATCTGCGCGGCATGCGCGAGCCCGAGTACGCGAACACGCCGCGCGAGCTGGTCTACAGCGAGGACAAGCTGAAGGTGTGGCATTTCACCGGCCACGGCAAAACGACCTCGAAGACCCCGCTGCTGATCGTCTACGCGCTGGTCAACACGGTGTGGATGACCGACCTGCAGGCCGACCGTTCGATGGTGCGCAACCTGCTCGAGCAGGGCGAGGATGTCTACCTGATCGACTGGGGTTATCCCGACGGCGCCGATCGCTGGCTCACGCTGGACGATTACATCAACGGCTACCTCGACCGCTGCGTCGATGCGGTGCGCCAGCGCCATGACCTCGATGCGATCAACCTGCTCGGCATTTGCCAGGGCGGCGCGTTCTCGCTGTGCTACACCGCGCTGCACCCGGACAAGGTGAAGAACCTGATCACCATGGTCACCCCGGTGGATTTCCATACGCCGGACAACATGCTGTCGCACTGGTGCCGCAGCATGGACGTGGACCTGTTCGTCGACACCATGGGCAACATCCCGGCCGGGCTGATGAACTACGTCTACCTCACGCTGAAGCCGTTACGGCTGAACCAGCAGAAGTACATCGGCATGGTCGACATCCTCGACAACCCGACCGAGCTGGAGAATTTCCTGCGCATGGAGCGCTGGATCTTCGATTCGCCGGACCAGGCGGGTGAGGCGTTCCGCCAGTTCATCAAGGAATTCTACCAGGGCAACAAGCTGGTCAAGGGCACGCTCGAGATCGGAGGCCGGCCGGTGGACCTGGGCATGATCGCCCAGCCGGTGCTGAACATTTTCGCCGAGCAGGATCACCTGGTGCCGCCGGATGCCTCGCGCGCACTGGGCAAGCACGTCGGCACCACCGACTACACCCAGCTCGCGTTCAAGGGCGGCCACATCGGCATCTACGTGTCCGGCCGCGCCCAGCGCGAAGTGCCGCCGGCGATCCACCAGTGGTTGCGCCAGCGCGCGTGAATCGCGCGCCGGCAGTGGTCGCCTTGCGTGTGAAATGCGTGCACGACAGGCGATAATGGACAGATGACCGCATCCGCCGAAACCCACGATTCCATCCGCGCCGTGCAGTGGCAGGGCGATCACCTGCGCCTGCTCGATCAGCGTCTCTTGCCGGGTGCGGAACGCTGGATCGACTGCCGCGACGCCGCGCAAGTGACCCAGGCGATCCGCGACCTGGCCGTGCGCGGCGCGCCGGCGATCGGCATTGCCGCGGCATGGGGCGTCGCGATGGCCGCGCAGCAGGGCGCACCGCTGGAACCGGTGCTGGCGACGTTGCGTGCGGCGCGGCCCACCGCGGTGAACCTGATGTGGGCGCTGGACCGGATGAAGAAACGCATCGCCGCAGGCGCCGACGCCGGCGCACTGCTGCGCGAAGCGCAGGCAATCCAGGACGAAGACCTGGCCGCGAACCGCCGCATGGGCGAGCTGGGCGCCGCGTTGATCGCCCCTGGCTCGGGCGTGTTGACCCACTGCAACACCGGCTCGCTGGCCACCGCCGGCTACGGCACCGCGCTGGGCGTGATCCGCGCCGGCGTGGCGGCGGAGCGCATCGCGCGGGTCTACGCCGGCGAAACCCGACCGTGGCAGCAAGGCGCGCGGCTGACCATGTGGGAACTGGTGCGCGACGGCATCCCGGCCCAGTTGATCGCCGACTCCGCCGCGGCGCACCTGATGAAATCCGGTGCCGTGCAATGGGTGATCGTGGGCGCCGATCGCATCGCCGCCAATGGCGACACCGCGAACAAGATCGGCACCTACCAGCTGGCGATCGCGGCGAAGTACCACGGCGTGAAGTTCATGGTGGTGGCGCCGTCCTCCACCGTCGACATGGCCACCGGCAGCGGCGAGGAAATCGAGATCGAATTGCGCGACCCGGCCGAGTTGCTCAGCACCGCCGGCCATCGCACCGTGGTCGAGGGAGCGCAGGCGTGGAACCCGGTGTTCGACGTGGCGCCGGCGGAACTGATCGACGCGATCGTCACCGAGCGCGGCGTGATCGAGCGGCCGAACAGCATCGCCATGCAGGCGATGTTTGGATGCTGAAGCTGTCGCGCGAGGCCGTGTTGTTTGCGGCCGGTAGCGTGCTTGGCCTGTTGGTCGACGCCGTCGTCGTGCAGGCTCTGGTGAGCCTGCTGGGCTGGAAATCCCTACCTGGCGCGCGTGCTGTCGTTCCTGCTGGCGGCCACGCTCACCCGGTGGCAGAACCCGCAGCTGCACCTTCGCCGAGCGCTGCCGCGGCCGCGCCGCCCACGCCGAATGGCTGCACTGGATGGGCTTGATCGACGTGGGCGCCTTGGTCGATTACGGGGTCCACGCGCTGCTGCTGATGAACTTTCCGGGCCTGCACCGATGGCCGGCACTGGCCGTGGCGGCCGGTTCGGCGATCGCCGCGCTGGTCAATTTTCTGACAGCCCGCGGGATGCTTTTCAAGCGTTCCGGGACGGTTACGTAAGTTGTTGATTTTTAATATTTAAATCCTGTCTTTTTGGTGCCGTTCGTGGTACACTCGCGGGGTTGATTTCGGGTCGCTTGCGCACGCGCTTGAGGCGCGGTGCCAGCGTCCTTTTTTCGTTATCAGGGAAGCCGATTGATGGCAGAGCTCGCCAAAGAAGTGATTCGCGTCAACATCGAAGACGAGATGCGCCAGAGCTATCTCGATTACGCCATGAGCGTGATCGTGGGCCGCGCCCTCCCGGATGTCCGTGATGGCCTGAAACCCGTGCATCGCCGCGTTCTGTTCGCGATGAACGAACTCGGCAACGTGTGGAACAAGCCGTACAAGAAGTCGGCCCGTGTGGTCGGTGACGTGATCGGCAAGTACCATCCGCATGGCGACCAGTCGGTGTACGACGCGATCGTGCGCATGGCACAACCGTTCTCGCTGCGCTACATGCTGGTCGACGGCCAGGGCAACTTCGGTTCGGTCGATGGCGACAGCGCCGCCGCGATGCGATACACCGAGGTGCGCATGTCGCGCCTCACCCACGAGATGCTGGCCGACATCGACAAGGAAACCGTCGACTTCGGTTTCAACTACGACGAAAGCGAGCGCGAACCGCTGGTGCTTCCCGCCCGCGTGCCGAGTCTGCTGATCAACGGCTCCGCCGGCATCGCGGTGGGCATGGCCACCAACATCCCACCGCACAATCTCAACGAGGTGGTTGCGGCGACGATGGCGTTGATCGACGAGCCGTCGCTGTCGATCGACGATCTGATGCACTACATCCCGGGGCCGGATTTTCCGACCTACGGCATCATCAACGGCTCGTCCGGCATCATCGAGGCGTATCGCACCGGCCGCGGCCGCATCCTGGTGCGCGCGAAGGCCGAGGTCGAGACCGAGAAGAACGGTCGCGAAACGATCATCGTCCACGAGTTGCCGTACCAGGTGAACAAGGCGCGGCTGATCGAGAAGATCGCCGAGCTGGTCAAGGAGAAGAAGCTCGAAGGGATCAGCGAGCTGCGCGACGAGTCCGACAAGGATGGCATGCGCATCGTTATCGAGATCCGCAAGGATGCGATGGGCGACGTGGTGCTGAACAACCTGTTCCAGCAGACCCAGATGCAGGTGACCTTCGGCATCAACATGGTCGCCTTGCTGGACGGCCAGCCGCGCCTGCTGAACCTCAAGGACATTCTCGAAGCGTTCATCCGCCATCGGCGCGAAGTGGTTACCCGTCGCACCATCTTCGAGCTGCGCAAGGCACGTGCCCGCGCGCATATCCTCGAAGGTCTGACCGTGGCGCTGGCCAACATCGACGAGATGATCGAGCTGATCAAGACCTCGTCATCGCCGGCCGAGGCGCGCGAGCGCATGACGGCGCGGCGCTGGGAAGCAGGTCTGGTGCGCGCCTTGCTCTCGGCCACCGGCGCGGCGGCGTCGCGACCGGAAGAGATGGATCCGCGCGACGGCCTGAAAGACGATGGCTACCAGCTGTCCGAAGCGCAGGCGCTGGAAATCCTGGCGATGCGCCTGCATCGCCTGACCGGACTGGAGCAGGAAAAGCTTTCCGACGAATACAAGCTGATCCTGGAAACTATCCGTGGCCTGATCGAGATTCTGGAAAACCCCGAGCGCCTGCTCGAAGTGATCCGTGGCGAACTGGAAGCGGTCAAGGCCGAATTCGGCGATGCCCGTCGCACCGAAATCCAGCATTCGCAGGAGGACCTCAACGTCCTCGACCTGATCGCGCCGGAAGACATGGTGGTGACCCTGTCGCACACCGGCTACGTCAAGCGCCAGCCGGCCAGCACCTACCGTTCGCAGAAACGCGGCGGCAAGGGTCGCTCGGCGTCAGCGTTGAAGGACGAGGACGTCGTCGAGCAGTTGTGGGTGGTCAACACGCACGACACCCTGCTCACCTTCACCAGCACCGGTCGCGTCTACTGGCTCAAGGTCTACCAGATCCCGGAAGCGGGTTCGGGCGCGCGCGGCAAGCCGATCATCAACCTGTTGCCGCTGGGCGAGGGTGAGAAGGTGCAGGCGGTGCTGCCGGTGCGCGAATACACCGACGATCGCTTCGTGTTCTTCGCGACGAGGCATGGCACGGTCAAGAAGACCCCGCTGACCGAGTTCGCGTTCCAGCTGCAGAAGGGCAAGCTGGCGATCAAGCTGCGTGATGGCGACGCGCTGGTCAACGTTGAAATGACCGACGGCAACAGCGATATCCTGATGTTCGCCTCCAACGGCAAGGTCAATCGTTTCGACGAGAACACCGTGCGTTCGATGGGCCGTACCGCTGCCGGTGTGCGCGGCATGAAGCTGGCCAAGGACGCCCATGTGGTATCGCTGATCGTGGCCGCCGAAGGTGACATCCTCACCGCGACCGAGCGTGGCTACGGCAAGCGCACCCAGCTGGTCGAGTTCACCAAGAAGGGCCGCGGTACCCAGGGCGTGATCGGCATCCAGTGCTCCGAGCGCAATGGCGCACTGGTCGGCGCTGTGCAGGTCACCGAGGCGCACGAGCTGATGCTGATCTCCGACCAGGGCACCCTGGTGCGCACCCGCGTGGCGGAAGTCTCGCAGCTAGGCCGCAACACCCAGGGCGTCACCCTGATCCGCCTGCCTGCCGACGAAACGCTGGTCAGCGTGATGCGGCTGGATGCGGAGGAGGACAACGGCGAGGGTGCCGAAGTCGTCGACGCCGATGCACCGGCTGGTGACGATGGTTCCAGTGACGTCGAGCCGGTAGTCACCGACGAGTGAGTCTGGCGAAAGCCTGAATCGAAAAACCCCGGCAATACCGGGGTTTTTTGTTGCCGGACCCAGGGCTGCCTCAGTGGGTGATGGCCGCCAGCATCGCCTCGGCGCTGGAAACGCGCAGCTCGCCGGGCGCCTCGACCTGCAGCAGGCGCACCACGCCATCTTCCGCGTACAGCGCAAAGCGACGCGTGCGCAGGCCCATGCCGAAGGCGGTGCCGTCCAGTTCCAGTCCCAGCGCGCGGGTGAAGCTGGCGTTGCCGTCGGCCAGCATCAGCAGGCCTGCGGGGATCTTCTGCGAAGCAGCCCAGGCCTGCATCACGTAACCATCGTTGACCGCCAGGCACATCACGCTGATGCCGCGCTGCTGGAACTCGGCGAAGTGCGCCGAGTAGCCGGGCAGGTGCTTGTTCGAGCAGGTAGGGGTGAACGCGCCGGGCAGGCCAAACAGCAGTACCTTGCGTCCGGCGAACAACTCACCGGTGCCGCATGGCCTTATTTCGCCGTCGATGAGCTGGATGGTGGTGTCGGGAATGGTGTCGCCGGGCTGGATGGTCATGCGAGTCTCGGGTGGGGGAAGGGAGTGCTTTGCCATGCTAAATCGCCTGATGGCGGGCTGTCGCCTTGAATCGTCCGCGGCCGTACCTACTTCTGTGGCAGGCGGTGATTGAGGCAATGGTTCGGGCCGACAGCGGGTGAGGAAGGCACCGGCGACGCCGCGACGCATTACCATCGGTACCTGTCGCTGAGTCGGATGCAGGACTTGCCCGCGGTGGAGTCGATTTACCGCGGGTTTTGCGTGAGTTGGGGAGTGTTTGTGGAATTCAAAGACTATTACGAGATCCTGGGTGTGAAGCCCGATGCGAGCGAGGCCGAGATCAAGACGGCGTATCGCAAGCTGGCGCGCAAATATCACCCGGACAAGAACAAGGAAGCCGGCGCCGAGGAGAAGTTCAAGGCGGTCAACGAGGCCAACGAAGTACTCAAGGACGCCGAGAAGCGGCGTTCGTATGACCAGTTGCGCGCCGGTGGCTATCGGCAGGGCGAGCAGTTCCGCCCGCCGCCGGGCTGGCAGGGACAGCAGGGTTTTGGCGGCGGCGACGATGGCGACTTCAGCGATTTCTTCGAGAGTCTGTTCGGCCGCGGTGCCGCCGGCGGCCATCGGGGGCAGCCGCGGCCGCGTCGCGGTCGCGACGTGCAGGCCTCGGTGCAGATCGACTTGCAGACAGCGTTCGACGGCGGCCGCACGCGGCTGGCGATGCATGACCCGGCCGGCGGCGAGCGTGTGCTGGAAGTGAAGATCCCGGCTGGGATCCAGCCGGGCCAGGTGATCCGCCTGTCCGGCCAGGGCCAGGCCGGCATGGCCGGCGGACCGAACGGCGACCTGCTGCTGGAAGTGGGCATTCGCGAGGATGCGCGCTTCCGCCTGGACAGCCGCAACGTGGTGCACGTGCTGCCGATCACGCCGTGGGAGGCGGCGCTGGGCGCCACCGTGCCGGTGCCGACGCTGGCCGGTACGGTCGACCTGCGCATTCCGGCCGGCTCGCAGTCGGGGCGCAAGCTGCGCCTGAAGGGGCGTGGCATGCCCGGCACGAATCCGGGCGACCAGCTGGTGGAGCTGTCGATCCGTGCACCGGCGGCCGACAATGACAGTCAGCGGGCCGCCTACGAGGCGTTGAGCAAGGAGTTCGTGGACTTCGATCCGCGTCGTTGAGTCACGTGATCGGTGCAAACGAAAACGGCGCCTGCGGGCGCCGTTTTTCGCGAACCTGGATCGGCAATGATCAGCCCGGCAGGAATTCCTGCAGCGCCTTGACCAGTTCCTCTTCCTTGATCGGCTTCGTCACATAGGCCTTGGCGCCCTGACGCATGCCCCAGACCTTGTCGGTTTCCTGGTCCTTGGTGGTCACCAGGATGATCGGGATGTGCGCCGTTTCGGCGTTCTTGCTGATCGTGCGGGTGGCCTGGAAGCCGTTGAGGTTGGGCATGACCACGTCCATCAGGATCAGGTCGGGCATTTCCTGCTTGGCGGCTTCGACGCCGGCAGCGCCGTCTTCGGCAGAGAGAACCTCATGCCCGAGTTTTTCGACGATCCGCTTGATGCCCAGCAACTGTGACGGGGAGTCGTCGACGATCAGGATGCGTGCCATAGAGTGATAATCCCCTGCGAGTTTCGTTGATTCTAAGCCGTGGCGGCGGTACTTCCAAGCGTGGCCGTCACACTGTGTTGTCGATGCGCACCAGCGTGCGCCCGAATGATTCGCCAGCGAGCATACGCGCAAACGTCCCGGGCAGTTCATCAAGTCCGATTTCACGGGTGGCGATAAGGTCCAGATGCTGCGGCTTCCAGTCGTGGGCCAGGTGCTGCCAGATCCTGTCGCGGAGGTCGCGCGCGGTGCCGGCCGAAGCGATGCCGAGCAGGCTGGTGCCGCGGATGATGAACGGCATCACCGTGCTGTCGAAGGCGATGCCGCCGGCATTGCCGCAGATCGCCACGTTGCCGTACGGATGAATCAGCGGCAGCAAGCCGCTCAGCATGGCGCCGCCGACGTTGTCCAGCGCACCGCCGAAGCGGGCCGAGTCCATCGGCTTGCCGCTGAAGGCGAGCTGGTGGCGGTCGATGCACTCGGTGGCGCCGAGGCCGCGCAGGAAATCGAAGTGATCGGCCTTGCCGCTGATCGCGTGCACCTCGTAGCCGGCGCGGCTGAAAATGTCGGTCGCCAGCATGCCGACGCCACCGCTGGCGCCGGTCACCGCGATCGGCCCCAGTGCCGGTCTCTGCCGGTTGTCCTGCATGCGCAGCAGGGCCAGTGCAGCGGTGAATCCGGCGGTGCCGATGATCATGCTCTCGCGCAGGCTCAGGCCTGCCGGCAACGGGATCGTCCAGCGCGCGTCGAGGCGCGCGTATTCGCCGTAGCCGCCGTCGCGCGTCTCGGACAGGCCGCTGCCGGTGCACAGCACCGCGTCGCCCTCCCTGAATGCGGGATCGGTCGAGGCGACCACGTGACCGGCCACGTCGATGCCGCCGTTGAGAGGATAGCTGCGCAGGATCCGGCCCTTGCCGGTGCCGGCCAGTGCATCCTTGTAGTTGACCGAGGAATACGCCACCTTGACCAGCACTTCGCCGGGCGACAGCGCGCCGGTGTCCATGATCTCGACCTCGGCGCGGTGGCCGGCGTCGTCATGGTGGATGCGGAAGGCGCGAAAGGCGGTCATGTCGATGTCCCGTGGCGATTGTTCAGGCGCTGACACTGCTGGTGTCGATCCACTTGGGAATGTAGCTGCCCTGGTAGACCTGCATCCAATCGAACAGCGCGGCCATCGAGTCGCCGAACCAGATGCTGTCACGCTGCTCGGAGCGCACGAAGTTCTCGTCGACCATGTGGTCCATCATCGTGCGCAGGTCGCGGTAGTAGCCGCGCACGTCGAGAAAGGCGCAGGGATAGCGGTGCAAGCCGAGCTGGGCCCAGGTCAGCATCTCGAACATCTCGTCCATCGTGCCGAAGCCGCCGGGCAGGGCGACAAAGGCATCGGACAGTTCGTACATGCGTGTCTTGCGCTGGTGCATGGTCTCGACGACCACCAGTTCACTCAGGCCTGGATGGGCCACTTCAAGTTCCACCAGCTGACGCGGGATCACCCCGATGACCTTGCCGCCGCCGGCGAGCACCGCGTCGGCCACCACGCCCATCAAGCCAACGTTGCCGCCGCCGTAGACCAGCGCGATGCCGCGCCGGGCCATTTCCGTACCGAAGGCGCGCGCCTGCTCGGCGTACTCGGGATGCCTGCCGCTGCTGGAGCCGCAGTAGACGCAGATGGCGGTGGGTTGGGGCATGAGGACACCGAAAGTCTCAGGGCGTCATCCCAGCGAAAGCTGGGACCCAGTGTCTTATGCGGCGACGGCAAAGGCACTGGATTCCGGCTTTCGCCGGAATGACGACGAAAAAAGCAAACGGCCCGCCAGTGTTGCCATGAGCGGGCCGCATGGATCCCGGATCAACGCCCATCCATGGGCTGCCCGGGATGAGCGCGTCGTGCGCTCAGTTGCCCTTGTGGATGGCGCGCTTGTCGACCGACAACGCGGCCTCGTGCACGGCTTCGGAGAGGGTCGGGTGGGCGTGGACGATGCGTGCCAGATCCTCGGACGAACCCTTGAACTCCATCGCCACCACGCACTCGGCGATCAGCTCGGAAACGCCCGGTCCGACCATATGCACGCCGAGGATGCGGTCGGTTTCGGCGTGCGCGATCATCTTCACCTGGCCGACCGCCTCGTTCATCGCGACGGCGCGGCCGATCGCGGCGAACGGGAAGCTGCCGACCTTGTACGGGATGCCGGCGTCCTTCAGTTCCTTCTCGGTCTTGCCGGCCCAGGCGATTTCCGGCTCGGTATAGATCACCCACGGCACGGTGTCGAGGTTCACGTGGCCGGCCTTACCGGCGATCCACTCGGCCACCGCCACGCCTTCCTCGGAACCCTTGTGCGCGAGCATCGGGCCGCGCACGGCATCGCCGATCGCCCACACGCCGTCGACACCGGTGTGGTTGTGCTCGTCGACCACGATGCGGCCGCGCTCGTCCAGCTTCACGCCGGTGTCGTCGGCCAGCAGGCCGGCGGTGTAGGCGCGGCGGCCCACGGCAACCAGCAGCTTGTCGACGACGAGCTGCTGCTCGCCGTCCTTGTCGGTATAGGTGAGGTGCACGCCGTCCTTCTTCACCTCGGCCTTGTTGAGCTTGGCGTTGAGCTTGATGTTCAGGCCCTGCTTGGCGAATTCCCGGGCGGCCACCTTGGCCACATCGGCATCGGCGACAGAGAGGAAGTCCGGCAGCGCCTCGATGATGGTGACTTCGGAACCCAGGCGCTTCCAGACGCTGCCCAGCTCCAGCCCGATCACGCCGGCGCCGATCACGCCGAGGCGCTTCGGTACTTCGGTGAAGTCCAGCGCGCCGGCATTGTCGACGATCGCCTTGCCGTCGAACTTGGCGAACGGCAGCTCGATTGGCACCGAGCCGGAGGCGAGGATCACGTTGGTGGCGCTGATCGTCTGCTTGGCGCCGTCGGTGGAAGTGATCTCGACGCTGTTGCCTTTGAGCAGCTTGCCGGTGCCGAAGTACGGCGTGATCTTGTTCGCCTTGAACAGCTGCGCCACGCCGCCGGTGAACTGCTTGACGATCTTGTCCTTGCGGCCGACGAAGGTGGGCACGTCGATCTTCGCGTTGTCGGCACTGATGCCGTGCACCGCGAAGTTGTGCGTGAGGTTGTGGAACTGGCGCGAGGAGTCGAGCAGCGCCTTGGACGGGATGCAGCCCACGTTGAGGCAGGTGCCACCGAGCGCCTGCTTGCCGTCCTTGCCGGCGAACGCGTCGACGCAGGCGGTCCTCAAGCCCAGCTGTGCGGCGCGGATCGCAGCCACATAGCCGGCCGGGCCGGCGCCGATGACGATGACATCAAATTTTGATTGTTCGCTCATTGCATTCACTCACGGGATTCGGGATTGGGGATTCGGGATTCGTAAAAGCAAAGGCGTGCGGCGCCGAGGCGAGTCCCGAATGTCGCGCGGGACCCGGGCGGGGTGGGGATTCGAAAGGGCGCGAGGTGCGCGCTTTTTCGAATCCCGGATCCCCAATCCCGAATCCCGGATGTTGCTCGGCCTTACAGGCCGAGCAACATCCTTTGCGGATTCTCCAGCTGGTTCTTGATGTCGACCAGGAACAGCACCGCGTCCTTGCCGTCGATGATGCGGTGGTCGTAGCTGATCGCGATGTACATCATCGGGGCCGCGATGATCTGGCCGTTCTCGACGATGGGGCGCTCCTTGATCGTGTGCATGCCGAGGATCGCGCTCTGCGGCGGGTTGACGATCGGGGTGGACAGCAGCGAGCCGAAGGTACCGCCGTTGGTGATGGTGAACGTGCCGCCTTGCAGGTCGTCCAGCGACAGCTTGTTCGCGCGCGCCTTGGCGGCGTAGTCGGCGATGCCCTGCTCGACCTCGGCGAAGCTCATGTCCTGCACGTCGCGCAGCACCGGCGTGACCAGGCCCTTGTCGGTGGACACGGCGATCGAGATGTCCTGGTAGCCGTGGTAGACCACGTCGTTGCCGTCGACCGAGGCGTTGACGAACGGGTAGCGCTTCAGCGCTTCGGCGGCCGCCTTGACGAAGAAGCTCATGAAGCCGAGCTTGATGCCATGTTCCTTCTGGAACGCGTCGCCGAGTGCCTTGCGCATCTTCACCACTTCGCTCAGGTTCACTTCGTTGAACGAGGTGAGCATGGCGATGGAGTTCTTCGACTGCATCAGGCGCTCGGCGATGCGTGCACGCATGCGGGTCATCGGCACGCGCTCTTCCGGACGCGCGCCCGGGGTCGGCTTCGCCGCCGGTGCGGCGGCGGCCGGAGCAGCCGTACCGCCCTTGCCGTAATTGACCAGGTCCTCCTTGGTCACGCGGCCGTCGCGGCCGGTGCCGGCAACCTTGGACGGGTCGATCTTCTCTTCAGTGGCGACGCGCAGGCCGGCTGGCGAGAGGTCCTCGGCACCCTTGGTGGCGGCCTTCGGCGCGGCCGGCGCGGGAGCGGCGGCTGA
>DATCUT010000024.1:0-5243 GCA_036561785.1 Rhodanobacter sp. | reverse complement strand
GCCAGCCGCTCGCCGATCGCGGCGGCGCCGTTCTCGCTGGTGGCGGTGCCGATCACGGTGGCGCCCATCGCCGCCAGCTCATCCGCGATCGCCGCACCGATGCCGCGGCTGGCGCCGGTGACCAACGCGATTTCACCTTGCAATGGTTTGCTCATTTGAATCGTTCCTTCGGGAATCGGGAATCGGAAATCGGAAATCGGAAATCGGGAAAGCCTACGCTCACGCCCACTCGGTGCGGGCGGCGTCGAGTTCGGCCGGAGTGCCGATGGCACGTGCCTCGATGTTCTTGTCGATGCGCTTGATCAGGCCGGTCAGCACCTTGCCCGGACCGCATTCGGCGATGCGTGCGGTGCCACCGGCGGCCAGCGCCTGCACGCACCCGGTCCAGCGCACCGGCAGGTACAGCTGGCGCTGCAGCGCACCGCGGATATCCGCGACCGTCCCATAGCTGCGCGCTTCGGCGTTCTGGATCACCGGAATCGACGGTTGCCGCCAGTCGATCGCGGCCATCCGCTCGCCCAGCCGGTCGGCCGCCTCGCGCATCAGCGCGCAATGCGACGGCACCGACACGGCCAGCTTGATTGTTTTCTTCACACCCAGTTCGGCCAGTTTCGCCAACGCGCGATCGACTGCTTCGGCGTTGCCGGCGATCACCAGCTGCCCCGGCGAATTGAAGTTGGCCGGTGCCACCACCTGGCCCTGTGCCACTTCCTCGCACACCTGCGCGATCTGCGCATCGTCGCCACCCAGGATCGCCGCCATCGCACCCACGCCGGCCGGCACCGCGGCCTGCATCAGCCGGCCGCGCTCGGCCACCAGCGCCGCCGCGTCATGCAGCGACAGCGCGCCGGCGCAGACCAGCGCGCTGTACTCGCCCAGGCTGTGACCGGACAACTGCGCCGGCTGCGCGCCGCCCAGCTTCTGCCACACCCGCCACACCGCCACGCTGGCGGCCAGCAGCGCCGGCTGGGTGTTCTCGGTGCGGTTGAGCTGGTCTTCCGGGCCCTGCGCGCTCAGCTTCCACAGATCGACGCCGGCGCCTTGCGAGGCCTCCTCGAACGTGGCCTGCACCTCGGCATGCGCGGCGGCCAGTTCGGCCAGCATGCCGACCGACTGCGAGCCCTGACCGGGGAAAACGAAAGCGAGCGAAGCGGAAGTGGAACTCATGGATGCGCAGATCCTGCCGACGAAAACCGCCATGGTGCCAGCATCACCGCCCATACGCAGCTGTATTCACCGTTTTTCGGGACACAAAGCACGATGCCGCCCGGGTGGGCGGCATCGCGGAGAACGCTTGAACGACCGGCGGCTCAGTAGCGCAGCAGCGCCGAGGCCCAGGTGAAGCCGCCGCCGAACGCTTCCAGCAGCAGGTTCTGGCCGCGCTGCACCCTGCCCGAGCGCACCGCGTAATCCAGCGCCAGCGGCACCGAGCCGGACGAGGTGTTGGCATGCTTGTCGACGGTCACGATGACGCGCTCCATCGACATGTTCAGCCGCTTCGCGGTCGCCTCGATGATGCGCAGGTTGGCCTGGTGCGGGATCAGCCAGTCGATCTGCGACTCGTCCATGCCGGCGGCCTGCAGGGTCTCGCCGACCAGCGCGTCGAGCGTCTTCACCGCGACCTTGAACACTTCGCGGCCGGCCATGTTGATGCGCACGCCGTGGTTCGGCTCGTCCTTGAAACCCACCGACACGCCGACCGGGTTGTACAGCAGATGCTTGTAGCCGCCGTCGGCATGCAGGCAGGTGGCGTAGATGCCCGGCTCGCCGGACGCCTCCAGCACCACCGCGCCGGCGCCGTCGCCGAACAGCACGCAGCTCTCGCGCTCGGTCCAGTCGACCATCCGGGTCAGCGTCTCGGCGCCGATCACCAGCACCTTCTTCGACTGCCCGCTCTTGATGAACTTGTCGGCGATGCCCAGCGCGTAGACGAAACCCGAGCACGCCGCATTGACGTCGAACGCGGCGCAGCCGTTCGCGCCGAGGCGGTGCTGCACCAGGCAGGCGGTGGACGGAAAAATGATGTCTGGCGTGGTCGTGCCGAGGATGATCAGATCGAGTTCGGACGCCTTGACACCCGCCGCTTCCAGCGCACGCTGCGCGGCAAGAAATGCCAGGTCGCCGGTGGTCTCGCCGTCGGCGGCGATGTGGCGCTGGCGGATACCGGTGCGGGTGCGGATCCACTCGTCACTGGTGTCGACGATCTTTTCCAGGTCGGCGTTGGTTACCACGCGCTCGGGCAACGCACTGCCGGTGGCGATGATGCGGGAGTAGATCTGGGCCATTCAGCTGTCCATCAACGTAAACGAAGGATTGAACGCCCTGGGCGGCGTCAGCGCAACCGTCCCCTGCGGCATTCATGATGTCCGTCAACGCAAAACGGCGCGTCGCCGCGCCGTCTCGCCTGACCGAAGTCCGGGAACCCCGCAGGGTTCCGCGAAACCGGTCAATCCTCGACCGACACCGCGCCCTTGGTCTCGATCACTTTCTTGCCGCGATAGTAGCCATCCTTGGTGACGTGATGGCGCAGGTGCACTTCGCCACTGGTCGGATCGGTGGACAGCTGCACGGTCTTCAGCGCGTCGTGCGCACGACGCATGCCGCGGGTGGACGGGGTACGGCGGCTCTTGGCAACTGCCATGGTAGTTCTCCAACTGAAACTTGATGATTGAAACCAGGATGATCTGTTGCGTCATGACCCGGGTCGGATGATCCGGGTCGGCGGTTACTTCTTCAGTTCGCGCAACACCGCGAACGGACTTTCGGAGCGCCCCTCGCCGGCAGAGTCCGGGTCGTGGCCTGTCACTTCGTCGGGCAGGCTGCTGTTCGGATTGACCGGAATCAGCGGCAGCGCCAACAGCAATTCGTCTTCTATCACATCCGCCGGATTCAACCGGCCATCCTCGGCCACCAGCAGCGGCTCGCAATCAGGCGGCAAGCCAGCCTCATCGCGTTCCTGCCTGATCAGGCCAAGCCGGGTATCCACCGCGACCGGCAGTACAAACGGTTCCAGCGTGCGTTGGCAGACCAGCGTCAGCGAAGCCTGGGCGCGAACGTCGACGTAGCTGATACCCAGTTCGTCGCGTCCGAAATCCAGCTCGAACTGCAGCAGCCCATCGGCGCTTGCCAGCATCCCGCACAGGCGGGACATGGTCGCGATGGGTAGCGTTCCCTCGAACGAACGCCGCGCCGAGACCATGCGCCAAGCGTCCACGGACTCTGGCAGTGTCACGGACATAATCGCGAAATGTTAGGTTCGAAGCCGCCTGAAGTCAACTGGCATGACGCCGGAGCGGCCTCGCTTCGCCCCAGCGGCCGCTTATTTTGCCTGATCCGGCCCCGATGCGGCAGACTGAATCTCCTTGTCGCCTGAGCCACTGCCCTTGAACTCTTATCTGACGCTCGGTACCGCCGTGTTGCTGGGGCTGCTGATTGCCCTGGTGGGCGCAGCCCTGCTGTTGCGCCGGCGTCAGACACTGCGCGGCAGCAGTCTCAAGACCCTGCTCGACCTGGCCGACCGGCTGGAGGCCGACCTGAAGACCTGCCGCAGCGGCCTGCAGCAGGCGCATGCAGTGATGTCGCTCAACCCCGACTTGCCCGCCGCCAGCGAACAGGACGCCCAGCACGCGATCGACGCCGGCCTGCGCGCGCTGTTGCAGCAGCGCCTGTGGATCCGCGACCGCTCGCCACACGCCAGCCAGCACGAACTGGACGAGGCCGCCGCGTCGATGCGCGGCACCCGCGACCGCCTGCAACCCTTGCTGAAGGCCCTCGACCAGGCCCAGACCGACCTGAACAGCGCGATGCGCGAACACATCCGGCGCGAATCGGATACATGATCCCGACCCGTCAACTGCCACGCATCGTGCTGGGTTCGACGTCGCGCTACCGCGCCGAGCTGCTGCGCCGGCTGCTCGTGGACTTCGAACAAGCCGCGCCCAGAACCGACGAAACCCCGTTGCCGAACGAGACACCCGCGACGCGCGCCCTGCGCCTGGCGATCGCCAAGGCCGCAGCGGTCGCGTGCGAATATCCGGACGCCCTGGTGATCGGCTCCGACCAGGTCGCCGAGCTCGACGGCCTGATCCTCGACAAGCCCGGCACCGCCGAACGCGCCCGCGCCCAGCTCGCCGCCAGTTCCGGCCGCGAAGTGCACTTCCATACCGCGCTGTGCCTGTTCGACACCCGCCATGGCCGCCGGCATACCCACGTCGATCACACCCGCGTGCGTTTCCGCACGCTGGACGCGGCGGAAATTGCCCGCTACGTCGAACGCGAACAACCGCTGGACTGCGCCGGCAGCTTCAAGTGCGAAGGCCTCGGCATCAGCCTGTTCGAGGCGATCGACAACCGCGACCCCAGCGCGCTGATCGGCCTGCCGCTGATCGCGCTGGCGCGGCTGTTGCGCGAAGCAGGCATCGCGCTGCCCTAGAAAGCGGCAGTTACACTGCCCCTCGATCCCACCTTGCCAGCGAAGAACCCGCATCCATGTCCGCCATCACCCAGCCCCACGACGAACCTCTGCAGCAGCGACTGGATGCCGCGATGGCCCAGGTCAACCGCGTGCTGCTGGGCAAGCCGCGACAGGTGAAGCTCGCCTTCACCTGCCTGATCGCCGGCGGCCATCTGCTGCTGGAGGACGTGCCCGGCGTGGGCAAGACCACGCTGGCGCACGCGCTGGCGGCCACCTTCGCGCTGGAGTTCCAGCGCGTGCAGTTCACCAGCGACCTGCTGCCGTCGGACATCATCGGGGTCAGCGTGTACGAGCGCGAGACCGGCCAGTTCCGCTTCCACCCCGGCCCGATCTTCACCGGCCTGCTGCTGGCCGACGAGATCAACCGCGCCAGCCCGAAGACGCAGAGCGCGCTGCTGGAGGCGATGGCCGAGGGCCAGGTCACCGTGGACGGCCAGACGCATGCGCTGGCGCAGCCGTTCTTCGTGGTCGCCACGCAGAATCCGCTGGATCTCAACGGCACCTTCCCGCTGCCCGACTCGCAGCTCGACCGCTTCATGCTGCGGCTGTCGCTGGACTACCCGGATGCCACGGCCGAGCGTGCCCTGCTCACCGGCAGCGACCGCCGCGACCTGCTGGCCCAGCTGATGCCGCAACTCGACGGTGCGGCGTTGCTCGCGCTGCACCGGCAGGCGCAGGCGATCACGGCCAGCACCGCCCTGCTCGACTACCTGCAGGCCCTGCTCGCCGCCAGCCGACGCCACGCCGACATCCGCGTGGGCCTGTCGCC